>DXGK01000017.1 GCA_019113965.1 Candidatus Limosilactobacillus merdipullorum | reverse complement strand
CTTCCTTTTCCCTAATCAATTAATAAGTAAAACGTTGTAATATTGGTTAGACCTTTTAGCTCGATAAGAAATTTTTCCCGATAAATTACTGATTTTGCCGGTTAAATTTAGTAAACCAGCACTAATAATACTTTTTTCTACCGTGTAGATAACCACAATCAAAAAGACCGCCGCCGTTCAGCAGAACAACGACGATCGTTTTCAATTTTGAACTAACTTTTTTTGTTACCGGCCACCAACAATCTTAGCGGCAGCATTTTCTAATTTCAGGGAAAGCTGGTCAGCATTGGCCTTAAAGTTAGCCACAAAGCTTTCGCCATTTGGTGCGACCGTGCCGACTTGCTTGCTGGTAAAGTCGGTAACAACCAATTGTTCACCGTCCCAGCTAACGTCGTCGTAGTGACCTTCCAAGGCCTCATCCATAAAGGCCTGCATGGTATCACGGACGGCATCCTTGATCACTTCGTCAGTTGCCAAATCCTGGCCGTGAACCTTGGCAGCAGCAATTTTCATTGCCACTTCTTCCATGTTTGATGGAATCTCTACACTCATTTTTTCATTACTTCTTTCTTCCGACTTGACGGTCATTGGTCCTCATTTTATGCTGAAAGCATTAAGAGGAGTTAACAAAATGAACAAAATTTATTGGCAGCAGATGACCCCCGAGGGTTATCAGGACATTCAACAACAAATCGCTGACCTGCAAGACGCCCGCCCGGCAAAGATTGCCCAGCTCAAGGCGGCGCGGGCGCTGGGCGACCTGTCGGAAAACACCGAGTACAGTACCGTCAAGCGTGAATTGCGCCACCTGGAAAGTCGCCTGCGTTACTTAAACAAGCTGCTCACCTACGCCAAGGTGGTCAAACCGACCGACGATGGCAAGGTCAGCATCGGGTCAACGGTTACCATCGAGTTTACCGATGACCACGAGCAGGTAACCTACCAGGTTGTTGGCAAGCAACAGGCTGACGTCACCCGCCAACTATTGTCATTCGACTCGCCGCTCGGTCAGGCACTACTGCACCAGACTGCGGGAACCATTGTCAAAGTGGCGGCCCCTGCCGGTAATTACCAGGTAAAAGTTGTCCAAGTTAAGAACGGCTAATCTTGCAGCGCAGCCTGGTAAGCCGCCGCAGTCTGCGGATCATAGCCAACAAAGATGACTTCCGTTAAGCGGGGGGTTTTTTTGATAAACCGGCGAACCGTGTCCACCGCGATTTTGGCCGCCCGGTTAAGCGGAAAATGGTAGACACCGGTGCTAATCGACGGAAATGCCACCGTCCGGCAGGAGTGGTCAACCGCTTCTTGCAAGCTATGACGGTAACTATTGGCCAGCAGCTGATCCTCATTAGCATCCCCACCATGCCAAATTGGTCCCGGCGTATGGATAATCCACTTTGCCGGCAAGTTAAAGCCGGGAGTTGTCTTGGCCTCACCGGTCGATCATCCGCCAAGCTTGCGACAAGTCACATCCAATTGTGGCCCGGCTGCCCGGTGAATGGCGCCGTCAACGCCACCGCCACCAGCTAAGCGATCATTGGCGGCGTTGACGATAGCGTCGACCTTCAACGTGGTGATATCTGCTTCAACTACTTTCAATTCAGTCATTAGTTATTCCTTCTCACCAGTATTATGAATTACCAGATGTTAACCCGCTTATCTTCCGGCAGGTACATCCCATCGCCTTCCTTGACATTAAAGGTCGAGTAGAAATCGGCGAGGTTCTTTACCTGGACGTTGGCACGCAGCTTGTTTGGCGCATGGACGTCGACACTCAGCAATAATTGCATGTATTCGGTCGTCGCCTTCATCCGCCAGATCCGGGCCCAGTTGATGAAGAAGGCTTCCAGGTCAACATCGTCCTCCTTCTTAGCAGCCGAAAGAGCACAACTCAGTCCACCACCATCGGCGATGTTCTCGGAAACGGTCAGCTTCCCGTTGACCTTCTGCCCGGCAAACGGCAGCCCATCAAATTCATCAATCATCTTCTGGGAGAGCTCCTTAAAATGCTCGCGGTCCTCGTCGGTCCACCAGTTGTTCAGGTTACCCTTTTCGTCAAAGAGCGAACCGTTGTTGTCAAAGGCGTGCGAAATTTCGTGGGCGATAACCGCACCAATTCCCCCGAAGTTCTCACTGGACGACTGCTTGGTCGAGTAGAACGGTGCCTGCAAGACGGCTGCCGGGAAGACGATGATGTTCTTGAACGGGTGATAGTAGGCGTTAACGGTGGCCGCACTCATTTCCCAACGAGTCCGGTCAACCTTCTTCCCCCACTTGCTGAAGGTATCATCGAGGAAGACCTTGTTGACTTCGTTCATGTTTGCCAACAGCGACTTAGACGGATCGATGTGCAGGCGGTCGTAAACTGCCGGAACCTTGTCTGGGAAGCCGACCTGAATGCCCAGTTCGTTAAGCTTAACAATCGCCTTTTGGCGGGTTGCCGGGCTCAGCCAGTCGTTATGCTGCAGGCGTTGCTTATAGACGTCGATCATCGAGTGAACCATCCGTTCCACGTCGGTCTTGGCTGCCGAACCGAAGTAACGGTGACCGTAGTAAACCCCCAGCACCTGGCTAAATACTCCCCGGGCCATGCGAAAGGCGTACTTCTTCTGGTTGACCGGCTTCTTTTGCCCAGAAACCGCCCGGCCATAGCGCCCGTTGATTTCCCGCAATTCGTCGGTCAGCAGACCCGCATTATCCCGGATATAGTTGACAATTAACCAGGACTTGAAAAGGTCAAAGTGGCCAGTCAGGATGCCATCAAGGGCCTCCATGTACTTGGGTTCCGTGACGATAATCTTGTCCGGCTTGGCATGAATCAGTGACTCAATCATCTTCGTCAGATCAAGTTGCTTCGTGTGCCCGGCAAATTCAGCCAGCGTCTGCGGGTTGTACATCTTGCTGTAGTCCGCCGCTTCTTCGGCACTCTTCACGTGTGGTACCAACAACTGGTCAAAGGCAACTGTTTGATCAATTAACTGCTGAGTTTCGCTGTCAGAGAAACCAAACTTTGGCAGAAGTTCGGCAACGTTCTTTTTCCAGAGCTTCATTAGCTGCGGCCCCTGCTGGTTATCCTTATCGTAGTAAGACTTGTCAGGCAGGATCAACCCCGGCGCCCCGGCAAAGAGCGCATTAACCGTCGCATTCTTCATATCAGCATCGATATCAAAGAGCACCGGTACGGCGATTCCATCAGATAACAACTCGTCCCAGTGTGCCTGGTAGTCAGCATAAGACTGCAGGTCCTGGATTGGCTTTAAGCCATCAAGCAGTGGTTGAACGCCTTCCTTTTCTCGCCGATCAAAGTCGCCTGCCAACTGGTAAAGCTTCAGCATTTCTGCAAAGCGGTTCTCTTTCGGCTGGTTTTCCTGTTGCTTGCCGGCAACAAAGTCGTCCAAGTCAGCCGTCAGCTGCTTTTCCACCTTGTCATCCAGGTTCTGGAAACCACCAGTGGCCGGCTTATCATCGGGAATCGTGGCCTGCTTGACCCATTCTCCGTTTACCGCCTCATAAAGGTCGTCTTTAATCATTTCGTGGTTAATTGCCATCTCGAAACTCCTTTCACAACTTTTGTCTACTTATTAGTATACCGGTTTTTCTACCAAATTACTCCTAATTAAGGCCACAAAAAGAAGACCCCAACCACTTGGCTAAGGTCCTCTCCCAATATTATGAATGCTTATGTTGCGATTGCTTCCGACTGAACAATAGGAGACGGGTCACAATCAGGATCCCGACCGCAATGATGAAGACATTGCGGTAACCAACTGTATCTATCGCCAAACCACCAACAAATGGTCCCAGGGCCTTCCCCAACGACGAGAAGACGTTGACTAAGCCTTGGTTGCGACCCTTGTCCTTGGCCGGCGTATTTTCATCGACAACCACTGGCGATGACGGGACATAAAGTGCTTCACCAGTCGTCAGCAGGATCATGGCGATCACGATTGGAATCTCCGACTTAGCAAAGACCATCAGAACGAAGGAACAAACCAAAAAGCTGATCCCCCACTGTGCCTGGAGCAGTGCCGAACGGAAAATCTTTTTCTTCAACAGTAATAACTGGATGAGGATAATCCCAATCCCGTTGACTACCCACAGCCGACTGTAGAAAGAGGTCTTAAACCCTAAGTCCAAGAAGTAGACCGACAGGTTGGACATCCATTGCGAGTAGCAAATCCACATGAACAGCAGCGTGGCAAAGACCCGCAGGATCAGTCCGGTGTTGTAAACCAACTGACTGTTTGCAGTCTTATCGTTACTGATACTAGCAGCCGCGGTCGGCTGAACCTTCTTCCGCGGATAGGTGGTGGGCATCCCTAGTGTGGCAACTGCCACCACGATAATCGCCAGAATTAAAATAACCACCATCAACCGGTGAATTCCGTGCCCGTTATACAGGAAACTGATCGTCCCGGTCCCGATAACGAGGCCGATATTAACCGCCAGGTAAAGCAGGTTAAAGTCGCGCCGTGAATCTTTACCAATATCCATGTAGGAAACCAGCGCATACATGACGGTCAGTGCCCAGCCATGGATAAAACCGTACGGTAGCAGGAAGACAACATAACCGAGTAATCCCGGTGCAAGCAAACCAATAAAAGAAACGAATAAAATTCCCCAAACACCGATAACCAGGACAATAAACGGATCAATCTTATCAAATAACTGACCAGCAATTGCACTGCCAATGGCGTTCAAGAGCGAATAGCACATCAGAATGAAACCGATCGCCGTCAGCGAAGCGTGAAACTCCTGATGCATGTAAAGCGTACTGACCGGCCAAACAATCGAATACTTAGTATTGATCAAAAAGGCCATAATCAGAACACGTGGCAAGGTTAAGCGTCGTTTGATCATCACAATCTCCCTCCTAGCGTTGGCCTAGCCAGGAAAAGATCTTAGAACGGGCGTTGTTGGTTGTTTAATGAAACCTTGCCATCCGGTGAGTAAGACAGCTGGTTAAGGATCTGGAAGACTTCACGGCGAACCATCCCAATGGCGTAGAGCTTGAAGCCCTGCAGGTAACGCTGCTGGATTTCGACTTGCAATTGTTGTGGGTCCCGAATCAGCACCCCGTTGACCTCGGTAATGGCCCGTGGTGACAGCGGAATCAATACTTGCCGGTCTTCCTTGATCATCGCGTAGTAGAAGCCATCGTCAAAGTGACGGGTAACGGTAAAGTGACCCATCAGGTAAACCCAGAATGAGATGTAGGCGTAGTCATCCTTCCCCTTGTCAATAGCGTAAACTTCCAGGTCAGCCAACGACCCAAGGATACTCAACCCATTGACCATGTCCTCTGCTTCGTGCTTGTAATCTGGGTGGTCAGCTAAGTAATTTTGGACAGCTTTTTCAAATACCTTGCCTTTAGCCGCAGCCTTTAATTCAGCGCCATCGTGGTACTTGGAAAACGGAGCCAGTTCGTGCAGGGCACCAACGGAAAGACCGGTATCTATCCCCGCGACAGCCACCATTACATCGTCATCTTGGCGCATCGTCTGAATGCGAATCGATTGCCATAACTTCATTCGTTAAAATCCCTTTCACAATAAAAATTAACTTACTTCTTTATTATAAACCATGTACTAGCTATTAATGAGAAGAAAAAGAGCGCGGTGAACGATGTTCACCACGCTCTTCAAAGCTTTAAGCGACAAGATTACTTGTTAGCGTACTTTGCTTCAGTTTCGTCATCGAATACTTGGCAGTAAGCAACAGACTTGCCGTCTTCTTGGTGGAAGTAGACACCTTGAATTTCTGGTGCAAAGCCAGGGAACTTGTTAATACCTTCTTCAAGGATGGAGAAGTACTTAACAGCAGTTTCGCTCCACTTTTCACCTGGTGCGATACAGAAGATGCCAGGTGGGTATGGAAGAGCACCTTCAACTGCAGTGTGGCCCTGAACGTCAGAAAGCTTGATCAGTTGAGTGTTGTTGTGCAGCATTTCAACATCGGCAGCCTGAGCGTCACAAGTTTGTTCTGGGAAGTAGTCACGCAGGAACAGATGCTTCTGGTATTCCTTAGTGTTGTACTTCTTGTAGAACTCGTGCATTTCAAGGCAAAGTTGCTTGATGCTGTAGCCACGGTAACGGTCAATGTTCTGCTTGTACAGACGTGGAAGTACGACTGACAGTGGAGCATCTTCCTTAACCAGACGTTCGAAGTTAAGGATCATGGTTACCAGGTTGTTCATCTTGGCATCAGTTTCAGCAGGCGTCATCAAGAACAGAATTGAGTTCAAGTCGTTCTTTTCTGGGATGATACCATGTTCACGAAGGTAGTTTGCCAGAATAGTAGCTGGAATACCGAAGTCGGTGTATTCACCAGTTGATGCATCAATACCAGAAGTAGTCAGCAGGAACTTGTTCGGGTCAACAAAGTATTGGTCCTTGCCGTAGCCGTCAAAGCCGTGCCACTTTTCATTAGGGTCAAATGCCCAGTACTTCCGGTTGTTGATGATTTCTTCAGTGTCAATGTCTTCCCACTTCTTGCCATCAACTACCGGTGGAACGAATGGACGAATGTAAGTTGCGTGCTTCAGAAGACGCTTACGTGCGTTAACAGTGGTCCGCAGAAGATCCATCCACATCTTCTTGCCGGCAGGAGTACCCTGCATGTGAGCGTTAATGTCCAGAGCAGCGAACAGTGGGTAGAACGGTGAAGTAGAACTGTACTTCAGGTAAGCGTTGTTGAACTGGTCATCACTGATGTAACGCTTCTGGCCCTTGATGTGTGAGTCCTTCTTTTGGATTTGTGAACACTGGGAGAAGCCAGCTTGCTGCTTGTGAGTTGACTGAACAACCAGGATACCTGGATCGTCTGGGCCGAGTTCCATGTTCAGTGGCGAGCAGTCATTCATGAATGGAATGAATTGTTCGTAACCAACCCATGCAGAGTCGAATTCGATGTAGTCACAAAGGTGACCAATCTTCTTAATGACCCGGTGTGCGTTAGCAATAGTACCATCGTAAGTACCTAATTGAACAACGGCAATCCGGAATGGGTGCTTTTGCTTGGCCTTTTCAGGGTCAACCTTAGCAGCTTGCTTACGAAGGAAGTCTTCGTCGAAGTCGCTGTCGTAAATCCCACCAATGAACCCATATGGGTCACGTGAGTCTTGCATGTAAACTGGACGACCACCAGAAATTACCAGAGCCTGGTTGTAAACAGACTTGTGGTTGTTACGGTCGAACAGTACCAGGTCACCTGGAGCAACAGCAGCTGACAGAGCAATGTTGTTTGAAGTGGAAGAACCATTCATAACAAAGTAGCAACGGTCAGAGTTGTAAACTTGGGCAGCTTCACGTTCAGCAGCTTGTGCTGGACCTTCATGAATCAGCAGGTCCCCAAGGTCAACGTCGGCGTTACAAATATCTGAACGGAAGACGTTTTCGCCGTAGAACTTGTAGAAGACGTTACCAGCAGGGTCCTTACGGAAGTATTGACCACCTTGGTGCCCTGGGCAGTCGAACTGGATGTTCCCACGTTCAACGTATGACTTCAATTCCTTGAAGAACGGTGGCAGAATACCATCTTCGTACTGTTCAGCCGCGTGTTCAATTTCACGGTTGTACAGACGGTGGTCGTAGCCGTTATTCAGGTCAAGGATGTGGTAGATCTTAGCCATCATGTCAGCGGAGATCTTTGAAGAATCCTTAGAAATAAC
>DXGK01000016.1 GCA_019113965.1 Candidatus Limosilactobacillus merdipullorum | reverse complement strand
TACGGTTAACGAATACCTTTCCCAGCGTGACGCAACGCAGATGGGACAGCTTTACAACTGGTTAGGCTGCACAGTTGGTTTTAATAGCGCTGAAAAGTCACCGGATGAAAAGCGGCAAGCCTACCAGCAGGACATTATGTACTCGACCAACAGTGAAATTGGCTTTGACTACCTGCGGGATAACATGGCCGTTTATAAGGAAGACCAAGTTCAGCGGGGACTTAACTACGCGATTGTCGATGAAGTCGACTCCATCCTCATCGACGAAGCGCGGACGCCATTGATCATTTCTGGTCCCGGTTCTGGTACGTCTAAGCTGTACCAACAGACTGATCGCTTTGTTAAGAAGTTGAAGAAGGACCTGGACTACAAGATTGACCTGGAATCAAAGACCGTCTCGCTGACTGATTCGGGGATTAAGAAGGCTGAACAATACTTTAACTTAAAGAACCTTTACAATCCCGAAAACACGGCGCTAACCCACCACTTGGACCAGGCACTGCGGGCGAACTACATCATGATCAAGGATAAGGATTATGTTGTTCAGGATGGCGAAGTGCTGATTGTCGATTCCTTTACCGGGCGGATTATGCAGGGCCGTCGTTTCTCTGATGGGCTTCACCAGGCGATTGAAGCCAAGGAACACGTCCAGATCCAGGAAGAAAACAAGACGATGGCTAACATCACCTACCAGAACCTTTTCCGGATGTACCACAAATTGGCGGGGATGACCGGGACCGCGAAGACGGAACAAGAAGAATTCCGCGAAATCTATAACATGCAGACGATTAGTGTGCCGACTAACCGACCGGTTGCCAGAAAAGACGAACCAGACCTGCTGTACCCAACGCTGAAGAGTAAGTTCCATGCAGTGGTGGAACGGATTAAAAAGCTGCATAAAAAGGGCCAGCCGGTGTTGGTCGGAACGGTGGCCGTTGAAACCTCGGAATACCTGTCAAAATTGCTTGATCAGCAGCATATTCCGCACGTGGTATTGAACGCCAAAAACCATGCTAAGGAAGCCGAAATTATTAAGAATGCCGGTCAGGTGGGTGCGGTAACTATTGCGACGAACATGGCCGGCCGGGGGACCGATATTAAATTGGGACCTGGTGTGAAGGAACTTGGCGGTCTAGCCGTTATTGGGACCGAACGTCACGAATCACGGCGGATTGATAACCAGTTGCGGGGACGGTCTGGTCGTCAGGGTGACCCGGGCCTGTCGCAGTTCTACTTGTCTCTTGAAGATGACTTGATGCGGCGCTTCGGTGGCGACCGGATTAAGAACTTCCTGGCGCGGATGAACGTTGCCGATGAGGACGCGGTAATCAAGAGTCGCTTCCTGACTCACCAGGTTGAATCTGCGCAAAAGCGGGTTGAAGGTAACAACTACGACTCGCGGAAGAACGTTCTTCAATATGATGACGTGATGCGTGAACAACGTGAGATCATTTACAAGGAACGTCAACAGGTGATTACTGAAAAGAAGTCACTGAAATGGGTACTGATGCCGATGGTCAAGCGGACCATTGAACGGGAAGTTGATCAGCACACGTTAGGTGACCAGAAGGATTGGAAGCTGAATGAATTGGTTGACTTTGCCGTCGAAGTAATTGTCAAACCGGATCAAATCAGTGTTGATGACCTGAAGGGAAAGTCCAAGGAGGAACTTGTTGACTACCTCATGAGCCTGGCCGAAAAGGTTTATGACGAGAAGAAGAAGCAGCTGTACGATGACTCGCAGATGCTCGAGTTCCAAAAGGTGGTTATTCTGCGGGTGGTTGACTCACACTGGACAGATCACATCGACGTGATGGACCAATTCCGTCAGTCTGTCGGCCTGCGGGGCTATGGTCAGTTGAACCCGTTAGTTGAATACCAGACGGCCGGTTACCACATGTTTGAAGAAATGATTGCCGACATTGAATACGAAACCACCCGGCTCTTTATGAAGTCGGAAATTCGGCAAAACGTAACGCGTTAAGCGAAGTTAACGGGACGGGGATGAACAGCGATGTGCATTTCTGCCCCTTTTTTGAAAGAGAGGTTTTCGTGGTGGAATTAAGCGATGCTAGTCGAGAAATAGAAGCCATGCAACAAGAAATTGCGCGCTTCGGGAGGTCTCTTTGACCTCGATGCCTTGGATGAAGAAATTGCTGAGCGTGAACAGCGAATGGCCCAGCCAGATTTCTGGAATGACAATGAACAGGCCCAAAAGGTCATTGAAGAAAGTAACGCGATGAAGGAAAAACGCGATAACTACGTTGGTTTAAGGGATGAAATCGCGGACTTGCAAACATCAGTAGAGCTGCTAAAGGAGGAACCTGATGCGGACCTCCAGGCTGAGTTTGAACGGGATTTTGCCAAAACTAAGGAACAACTGTCAGATTACCGGTTAAGTCAGCTGCTTAACGAGAAGTACGATGCCAAAAACGCCATTGTGGAAATTCACCCCGGGGCTGGGGGTACGGAAGCCCAGGACTGGGGCGAGATGCTGATGCGGATGTACATGCGTTGGGCTGACCAGCACAATTTTAAAGTGGAATTGGCGTACTACGAAGCTGGTGAAGAAGCGGGGATCAAGTCGGTCACCCTGCTAATTGAGGGCCATAACGCTTACGGACTGATGCGCTCCGAGAAGGGCGTTCACCGCTTGGTCCGGATCTCACCGTTTGATGCTGCATCAAGGCGCCACACTTCATTTGCTTCGGTAGATGTAATGCCAGAACTTGATGAGTCAATCCACGTTGACATTAATCCCGACGACTTACGGGTGGATGTCTTCCGTTCGAGTGGTGCGGGTGGCCAGCACGTTAACAAGACGAGTTCAGCCGTACGAATCACACACATGCCGACTGGCATTGTTGTTTCATCGCAGGCTGAACGTTCACAACTACAAAATCGCAAGACTGCAATGAACATGTTGAAGTCAAAGCTGTACGAGCTGGAAGAGCAGAAGAAAGCTGAGAAACGCGCTAAAATTGAAGGCAAACAGCTGGATATCGGCTGGGGGTCGCAAATTCGTTCTTACATTTTCCATCCCTACACGTTGGTCAAGGACAACCGAAGCGGGTATGAAACCCACGATGTTCAGGGAGTGATGGACGGTGACCTGGACCCGTTCATTGATGCTTATCTGCAGTGGCAACTCAGTCAGAAGAACCCTCAATAAGGCTTCAGTAGGTAAAAGTTAAAAGAAGGGAGCTGTGTTAAGTGTCAAAACGAGAAGAACAGCAGCGACGGCTGTACCGGAGTTCGACGGACCGTTACCTTGCCGGGGTGTTTGGCGGTTTTGGCCAATACTTCCATATTAAAAGCAACATTTTACGGGTTATTTATGTCATTCTCACTGCTATTTCAGGAATTTTTCCCGGGATACTGATTTACCTGATGATGGCATTGATCATTCCGCCGGATCCGCATGATCAGGGGATGCTTAGTGTATTAACAAGAATGTTTTCACAAAGAAATCCGTTTAGCAGCCGCCCGCAACGAAAACAATTACACGACGTTCACGAAGAAGACGTGAAGGAAAAGAAGGTGGATAACAAATGATTCGTAGTATTGTGATCAATACTATTTTATTTGTGATCCTGACTTACATGTTTTCTAGTACAGGGATGTTTTACGTCT
>DXGK01000015.1 GCA_019113965.1 Candidatus Limosilactobacillus merdipullorum | reverse complement strand
GGCAGGCTTTATCAGCCAAACAATTAATCAATTCCTGGCTTACTTACCGCGTAATGTTCAAAATATCCTTCAAAAGGAGGTTTGAAACTAATTTTGGCAAAGAAAAGCCAGAGCTGACATGGGCTCTGGTCATTTTGAGTGCTTTCAAGTTTCAGATTAGTAAGAACTAGCAAGAGGCTGGGAATTAACTCAGTCTCTTTACTGTTTTAAAGATAAAAATGCACCAGCGCAGCAACACCAAATAGGCTAGCTTTGCGTCAAAAGACAAATGCCTAAAATCAGCTTGCCGCCGATTTTAGGCATTTTTTCTCACACTCTTTTTTAATGGCGACTGGCCCGGTGGCTGCCACTTTGATGAATTTTATGAACCCGACGTTTGAACTTGGGCGTTTGGTCGCTGACCAATTTGAAATGACGGAGCTTGAAGTTGAACGGCCGGCCAGAAAGGCGAATCGTAGTCCAGCGGCGCATGGCAGCGCTCAAGTTAGAAAGGTCTTCTAGCTGGGTCTCCTGACCTTCCTTAACCGCGGCATCATGGATATCACTGCCAAGACGAAAGATAAGGTTATTGTGATAACTGAGTAGCTCCTGGGTAAGCGGGGCATTGCGGTAGCTGTTAAAGAGCTTTTGGATAAGGAGCAATGCTTCCCGGGTATTTTGCGGTTGAATGTAACGTTCTTCCTGCTTCACGATAAAACTTCCTTTTGTAGTTTGACATTCCTTGACTTTTAGACGGGGGATTGGTATATTATAAATTGTGTTTAGCACTTAGCCCTAACGAGTGCTAAAAGGGGATGTGATTAAAATGCTAACACAGCGACAAAAAAAGGTCCTGCAAGCGATTGTACGTCAATATACCTCAACGGGTCAACCGGTTGGTTCTAAGCACCTGGCCGAACAACTACCGTTTAAGGTTAGTTCGGCGACAATCCGCAATGAAATGGCCGTTCTGGAGGAGCAAGGCTTAATTGCCAAGGAGCACTCATCTTCTGGCCGTATTCCATCAAAAACGGGTTATCGTTACTACGTTGACCATCTGTTGGATCCGGGAGCGGTAACGGATAACGATTTAGTCGTGATTCAAAATTCATTGGGGACCAGTTTTCAAAAGATTGATGAGATTGTCTCGCATTCGGCTGACATTTTATCCGACTTAACCTCATATACCGCGTTTACGCTTAAACCAGAGCAAGCGGATGTCCGTTTGAGTGGCTTCCGTGTTGTCCCACTGGGAAATCGGAAGGTAATTGCTATCCTGGTTACTGATAGTGGTGAGGTGGAGAGTCAGTCCTTTACCCTGCCGCGTGATTTTGACGCTGAGGCTTTGCAAGCAGTCGTCCGGATGATTAACGATCAACTGGTTGGCTTGCCGCTGGCAGAGGTGCTCAAGCGGCTGAGTGACGACATTCCAGTGCGGGTGATGCACTATATGCACAGCACGAACGGTTTCCTGGACCTGTTTGACAACGTGGTTTCACGGGCAGCCCGGGAGCGGTTCTTTGTGGGCGGACGCCTAAATATTTTAGGCTTTTCCAATAACCAAGATCCGCAAGCACTTCAGGCACTGTATAGTTTGCTAGACCGCAACGATGAACTGTCGCACCTCCTCGATGCTGATTCGACGGATAATAAAGACATTAACGTTAAAATCGGCTCGGAGATTTCCAAGGACCAGGTCTTGAACGATTACAGCCTGATTACGGCTAAGTATAATGTTGACCAATACGGGAAGGGAATTATCGCCGTTTTGGGACCAACCCGGATGCCATATTCACGGACAATCGGAATTGTGAATGCTTTTCGCCAAGAACTAGCAAAGCGGTTGCTTGATTTTTACCGCCATTATTACGATTCATAGGAGGCGAGTCATTTGGCAGAAGAAAAAAAGAAGGACCAGCAGGAAACAGCTGCTCAACAGAAGCCTGAGAAAGATTCAAAGCCTGACCAGGCGAAACATCATGAACAGTGTCATCACCGCTGTGAAAAGCTGCAAAAAGAAATTGATGACTTAAAAGCCCAGTTAGCAGATAAGGATGATAAGTACCTGCGTGCGGAAGCGGAAATTCAAAACATGACTAACCGCTTTAAGAAAGAACGCGCTCAGATTCTAAAGTATGATGGTCAGGACCTCGCCAAGAGTGTTTTGCCTGTCTTGGATAACCTGAAACGGGCATTGAACATTGAAGTGACTGACGAAAATGGTCAGCAGCTCAAAAAGGGGATTCAGATGGTTCACGACCACCTGATCAAGGCCCTGACCGACCACGGGATTACTGAGATTCCTGCCGAGGGGGAAACCTTTGATCCGACTCTGCACCAGGCAGTGCAAACTGTCCCGGTTCAAGATGACCAGAAGCCAGAGACGGTGGTCAAGGTCCTCCAAGCTGGTTACCAGCTCAAGGACCGGGTTTTGCGCCCAGCAATGGTTGTTGTTGCACAATAAATTAATTTAAGAGAGGGAATAAACAATGGCAAGTAACAAGATTATTGGTATTGATTTAGGTACTACTAACTCCGCCGTTGCCGTTATGGAAGGTAACGAACCGAAGATTATTACTAACCCAGAAGGAAGCCGGACAACGCCATCCGTTGTTTCATTTAAGAACGGTGAAACGCAAGTTGGTGAAGTTGCTAAGCGGCAAGCAATTACGAACCCAAACACGATTTCTTCCATTAAGAGTCACATGGGCGAAGCCGGCTACACGGTTGAGATTGATGGCAAGAAGTACACGCCACAAGAAATTTCAGCAATGATTCTGCAATACCTCAAGAAGTACGCTGAAGACTACATCGGTGATACGGTTGATAAGGCGGTTATCACCGTGCCAGCATACTTCAACGATGCCCAACGGCAGGCGACTAAGGACGCTGGTAAGATTGCTGGCTTGGACGTTAAGCGGATTATCAACGAACCGACTGCTTCTTCTTTGGCTTACGGCCTGGACAAGAAGGATAAGGATGAAAAGATCCTGGTTTACGACCTTGGTGGTGGGACTTTCGATGTTTCCATCCTGGAATTAGGTGACGGGGTCTTCCAAGTCCTCTCAACCAACGGTGATACTCACCTGGGTGGGGATGACTTTGACCAAAAGATCATGGACTGGTTAATTGATGGCTTCAAGCAGGAGCATGGCGTGGACCTGTCCCAAGACAAGATGGCTCTGCAACGGTTGAAGGACGCTGCTGAAAAGGCTAAGAAGGACCTTTCCGGTGTCCAAGAAGCCCAAATCAGCCTGCCATTTATCTCCTCTGGTGAAAATGGCCCACTGCACTTGGAAAAGAGTTTGACCCGGGCACAATTCAACCAACTGACTAACGACCTGGTTGAACGGACGAAGCAACCAGTTTTGAACGCCTTGAAGGATGCCGACCTGTCATTTGATGACATCGACGAAGTTATCCTCAACGGTGGTTCAACCCGGATTCCAGCCGTTCAAGAAATGGTTAAGGAATTGACTGGCAAGGAACCAAACCACTCTATCAACCCTGATGAAGCCGTTGCCCTTGGTGCTGCTATCCAAGGTGGGGTTCTGACTGGTGACGTGAAGGACGTTGTGTTGCTTGATGTTACGCCACTCTCCCTTGGGATTGAAACCATGGGTGGGGTCTTCACAAAGCTGATTGACCGGAACACGACCATTCCAACTTCCAAGAGTCAGATTTTCTCAACGGCTGCTGATAACCAATCCGCCGTTGACATCCACGTTCTCCAGGGTGAACGGCCAATGGCTGCTGATAACAAGACCTTAGGGAACTTCCAGCTGACAGACATTCCTGCTGCTCCTCGTGGTGTGCCTCAAATCAAGGTTACCTTTGATATCGACAAGAACGGGATTGTGAACGTTTCTGCCGAAGATCAGGGTACCCACAAGAAGCAAAACATCACGATTAAGTCCAACTCTGGTCTGAGCGATGAAGAAATCGAGCGGATGAAGAAGGATGCTGAGGAACACGCCGAAGCCGACAAGAAGAAGAAGGAGGAGGTTGACCTGAAGAACGAAGTCGACCAAGAACTCTTCCAAGTCGACAAGACCTTGAAGGAAGTCAAGGGCAAGGTTCCAGAAGACGACATCAAGAAGGCCGAAAGTGCCCGTGACGACCTGAAGAAGGCTAAGGAAAGCGGTAACCTGGACGACATGAAGGCCAAGAAGGATGCTTTGAACAAGGTTATCCAAGACCTGAGTGTTAAGCTGTACCAGCAGGCTCAAGGAGCACAGGGCAACGCTCAGGGTGGCCCTCAACCAAACGGTGGTAACGCTGGCAACAATAATGGTGACAGCAAGGGTGATGACAACACCGTTGATGGTGACTTCAAGGATGTTACTCCGGATGACAAGAAGTAATTAATTGCTTAGTAAAAGCCAAAGGCCAATCAGACAGGACTTTGGCTTTTACTTTCTGTTCATACTTATGGTATAACTAAACAAGCAATTAAGTGATGAGGGATAATCAATGGCAGAAAAGAACTATTATGATGTTTTAGGGGTATCAAAGGATGCTTCTGAGGCAGATATTAAACATGCTTACCGACGCTTGGCAGCGAAGTATCACCCGGACGTCAACCATGAACCGGGGGCGGAGGAAAAGTTTAAGGATATTAACGAAGCCTACGAAGTACTGAGCGACTCACAAAAGCGGGCCCAGTATGACCAGTTTGGGACGACCGGGCAACAAGCAGGCCAAGGTTTTGGTGGCTTTAATGGTGCCGGTGGCTTTAGCGGTCAAGGCTTCGGAGGTGCCGGCGGCTTCGAAGATATCTTTAGTCAATTCTTTGGTGGCGGCGGTCGAGCGCGTCAAGATCCAACAGCACCACGTCCTGGCCGGGACTTGCAGTATGCAATGACCTTAAAGTTTATGGATGCAATCTTTGGTAAGACGACGACAATCAAATATGACCGTGACGCCCAGTGTAAGACCTGCCACGGTACAGGCGCTAAGCCAGGCAAGTCGGCTAGTACCTGTCAGCGTTGTGGCGGGAGCGGGGTCGTCGTGACCGTTCGCCAAACGCCACTTGGCAACATGCAGACCCAGACTACCTGTCCTGAATGTAACGGGACTGGGAAGGTAATCAAGCCAGAAGACCGTTGTGATACCTGTCACGGTTCTGGTCACGTTCACGAAAAGCACGAGCTGGAGGTTAAGGTTCCAGCTGGGGTGGACGATGGCCAGCAGATGCGGTTGCAGGGGCAGGGGGATGCCGGTGAAAACGGTGGTCCCGCTGGTGACCTCTACATTATCTTCCGGGTGACGCCAAGTCGGGAATTCCGGCGTGAGGGGACGAATATTTACGTCGACCAGGACATTTCCTTTGCCCAGGCGGCCCTCGGTGATGAGGTCCAAGTCAAGACGGTTCATGGTGATGTTAGCCTCAAAGTGCCAGCGGGGACCCAATCGGAAACTAATTTCCGCCTGCGTGGCAAGGGTGTTCCGTTCCTTAATGGGAAGGGAACCGGGGATGAACACGTCACAATCCACGTTAAGACCCCGAAGAACCTCAATAAGCGGCAGCGGGAGGCCATGATGGCGTTCGCGGCAGCTAGTGGTGAAGATGTTAAGGGGGTCAAAAAGTCCGTCCTGGATAAACTGAAAGATGCCTTTGAAGACCGGTAAATAGTAAAACGGGATAGCTGCCTAATTGATGGGGTTATAATGCCCTCTAAGTATACAGATGAAATAGAAAATTCATCTTATACTTGGAGGGCATTTTTCTATGTCTAGGAAATCAAAATATAACGCGGAAGAGAAACTATTAATATTACATGAATTAGATCAT
>DXGK01000014.1 GCA_019113965.1 Candidatus Limosilactobacillus merdipullorum | reverse complement strand
GCTAATGGTCTATGCCACGACCTAAATTGGCTCTAGGTTTCTCGACTGATAAAACCTGATTGGTTCAATTTTTTTGCTCATGTTTACACAAAAATAATCTTAATGATAAATTAAACACAATGGCTTTGCTTTTCGCGCCCGTAAATGATACAACTAAAGATGTAAGCCTTTACCGGCTGGAATTCGTATAAAGGAGGTAAGCCCTTTGGCAACACCTGATATTGTTTTAACCCGTATCGATAACCGATTGGTCCATGGCCAGGTTGGTGTGGTTTGGACATCAGCTTTGGGAATCAACTTAATCCTGGTGGCCAATGATGAAGTCGCCAATGACGAACTGCAGCAAGAATTAATGGCTGCCACCGCCGAGACTTCCGATGTTGGCATCCGTTTCTGGACGATCGACAAGACGATTAAGACCATCCACAAGGCTAGTCCACGTCAGCACATTTTCCTGGTTGTTCGCAACCCACAAGATGCCCTGCGGCTAGTTGAAGGCGGTGTCCCAATCAAGAAGATCAACGTTGGCAACATGCACTTTACTGAAGGCAAGGAAGCCATCAGCAAGAAGGTCTACGTTGACCAGAATGACCGGGATACGTTCAACAAGCTAGTTGATGATGGTATTGATGTCTTCATCCAGGACGTTCCTGATTCATCCAAGAAGGAAATCACCAAGCTCTAATTCTTTATTTTTTCGTTGCTATTATTTTAGGAGATGAAATCATGTCTATTTCGCTAGCACAAGGGATCTGGATCTCAGTGTTTGCGATCATCGCCGGCATCGACTTTTGGTTGGAAGGTTTCTACATTTTCCGGCCAATCATCGTTTGTACCGTCGTTGGTGCAATTCTAGGCGACCTTAAGTTGGGGTTGGTCGCCGGGGGGTTAACTGAACTCGTTTTCGCTGGTTTAACCCCTGTTGGTGGGACTCAGCCGCCTAACCCTGTTATGGCAGGGATTATGACCGTTGTCTTGGCTTACACGACCGGTCATTCACCGGCTACTGCCATCGGTTTATCACTGCCGTTCTCAATTCTGACGCAATATATCATTTTGTTCTACTACTCAGCATTTTCTGTTTTCGCCAAGAAGTTTGACGAATATGCTGAAAAACTGGAGTTAAATAAGTTCCGCAACCTGGCCTACGGGTTGACGCTGCTAGTTGGTTTAACCTACGGTGTGCTTTCATTCCTGTGTGTCTACGCTGCCCAAAAGCCAATGAGTCAATTCGTTAACTCCTTCCCTGGATGGCTCAGTCACGGGTTCACCATTGCCGGGGGCATGCTCCCAGCCGTTGGGTTCGCCATTCTGCTGCAGACCATGCTGAAGGGTCGCTACGTTCCGTACCTGCTGCTCGGATTCACCGCTGCCTGCTTCATCAAGTTTGGTAACTTGATGCCAGTTGCCGTTATCGGTGGCTGCCTGGCCGCAATTGAATATTACCAGGCTATCCGGAACCGGAAGATTAAGAACGAATTGAAGGAAATTCGTGAAAACCAAGCTGATGGAGGTGACAGTGATGGCATCTAATGACCAAAAACAACAAACAACGCCAAAGCGTCACAAGCTGTCACACTCTGATGTGACGAAGCTGGCTCTTCGTTCACTGCTTAACCAGTCAGCCTTCAACTATGAACTGATGCAGGGTGACGGTTACGCCCTCAGTATGATTCCAGCACTGAAGAAGATTTATGGTGACGATAAGAAGGGCCTCAGTGAAGCCATTAAGGCTAACATGGCCTTCATCAACACTAACAACTACGCGGCTCCACTGCTGCTTGGGTTGGAAGCGTCACTGGAAGAAAACGGTGCACCGCGGTCCACGATCGATGGTCTGCGGATCGCCCTCTTCGGTCCATTAGCCGGGATTGGTGACTCCATTACCTGGTTCACGATTTTGCCGATTGTTGCCGGGATTGCTGCTTCCTTTGCTAAGCAGGGCAGCCTGATCGGACCAATTATCTTCCTGGCTGTTTACATCGCATTGTTCTTTGCCCGGATTCCGATTGCCCACTTGGGTTACTCCGTCGGGACAAAGTCAATTGCCAGTATCCGGGCTAACTCCGGAATCGTTTCACATGCGGCTAGTGTCCTCGGTTGTACCGTTATTGGCGGGCTGATTGCCACTTACGTTACGATGACTGTTAAGCTGAAGATTCCGGTTACTGCGACCCACTCGATTTCCCTGCAAAAGGAATTCTTGGATCACATCTTCCCGAACATCCTGCCGCTGGGATACACATTCCTGCTCTACTGGTTGATTAAGAAGAAGCATGTCAGTGCTTTGTGGTTGATCATCATCACCTTCATTGTTGCACTGGTTTGCGCTTGGCTGGGGGTTCTTTAATTCATGCAGATTATTGTTAGTGGTCACGGTCACTTTGCAACTGGTCTTCAATCGAATATCAAGTTGCTGGCCGGGGACCTACCTGGATTATCATTTGTTGACTTCACGGGTGAAATGGACGAACAGCAACTGGCTGCTAAGTTCACTTCATTGCTGGAAAAAGATGACCAGGCATTGTTCTTCTGTGACCTGTTAGGTGGGACGCCTTACAAGCAAGCCGTCCTCCTCACCCGTAATTTTCCACAAATTGCCATCGTGGCCGGTTGTAATGTCGGTTCTCTCTTGGAAATTTGTGTGGCGGGTGACTGGCAAAAAGAATCACCAACAGCACTTGGTGAAAAGTTCGTCATCGTTAGCCAACAGGCCACCAAAATGTTCCATCACCGTCACGTTCAAACTGAACCGGAAGATGGCGACGGAATCTAAGCAATTGAATAGCTGAAACAACAAATCCCGACTTGCAATGCAAGCCGGGATTTTATTATTGACCCTCAATCAACTAATTATTCTTCATCATCGCTCTGGGAAGCACCGGTTGAGCCATCGGCCTCGTCGTCATCCCCAGACTGTGAAGCGCTAGTTTCACCATCTTCGGATGCTCCGGTGGAAGCATCTGAGGAACCAGTTGCCGCATCATCAGCCGCTGTTACTGGTTCTCTAGGTTGGCCCCAGGTTCCCTTGTTGTAAAGGTCGATGATTTGGTCAACCTTTTGACTAACTTCCATCGTCCCCAGGTAGTGACCATCGATATCACGAATGGCAACATACCAGGTCATAATCCGGTGACCACGGTCCATGTAAGCTGATGGCACAACATCGGCAATCCCCTTGCGCAGACTGTCAATCACCTGTTGGGCATGGGCCAATGCCTTTGGAGGGTGGCATTCAGAGATCGGTTCACTCAGTTGACGGACGTTACGCTCATTAATCCGGTCGCCATCGTGGGTGTACCAAACAAAGTTATCATCAGCGTCAACTAAGTCCAGTTCTACTGGCAGAGCTTCAAAGATCTGCTGCATTTCCTTCAAACTCAGTCGGCCAGTCGGAAAACTGACGTATGCGTTGTCAACAAACGGTTCCTTCTTCGCCATAAGTTCATCCTCCTTGGTTTGCCCATTCACCATCTCAGCAAAGTGAACAAACGACATAAATGCATGTTCTAAGTTATCAACATCATCCTGGTTGGTTAGTAATCCATGCTTATCAAAGACCTTCATGGCATTACCGATCAACACCTCATGACCCGGCATAATTGCTGCGTCGCAGTCGGGAGCCATCAGGATCTGCCGCATTTGAATCTGCGCCCGTGATGATGCCTGTTTACCGTACGAAACACCAACAATCATTGCCGGCTTATGAACCAGGACGTCACAGTGGTAAGTCAGCCACTCGATAGCACTTTTTTCGACTGCCGGAATTGCATGGTCGTACTCCGGCGTTGAAAAGATCAACCCGTCGCTGAGGCGAATCTGCTGCTTCAACCGCCAAACCGCTTCTTGATCCTCGTTAGGAACGTCCTTGGCAAATGGTGGCAGGTCCCCAATTTCAATGACCTCGATATCAGCAGCCTGTTTAAAATGCTTCTTCATGAAATACAGAAGCTTCCGGTTGTAAGAAAGTTTAGCATTGGTCCCTACAATTGCCGCTAACTTCATTCTGTTGCCTCCTTTTCTGCCCGGTTAACTACGTTCGCAAAGTCCCCAAACTCACGAACACACTGTTCCAGGAACTTCACTGTCCCCTCATCCTTTAAGTCACCCTGCTCATCAAAGGCGTCCCGGCAGTTGCCCAGGAAAAACTCCTCACCGGAGAAGACAAAGGCCTGAATTCCCGGCGAAAGTAGGATATCCCTTAGGTGAATTTGCGAGCGAGCCGAGCCCTGGACGTGAGTAGACGCACCGACCAGCATCACCGGCTTGTGGTGAAGCGGGTGAACGCTCGTGGATAACCATTCCATGACGCTCTTGAGTGCTGAGGTCACGGAGTGGTTATATTCCGGACTGGCAATGATGACGGCATCGGCCGCATCGATCTGGTCACTAAGGTCCTTTAGACTGTCGGGCAATGAGTCGTCCTCGTTAAACAGCGGTAAACCGCGGACACTAAAAACGGACATCTTAAGGTCAGGGAAATGCTTTTTCATGTAGTTCAGCAGCATCAAGTTATAGGATTGTGGTGCGCTGGACCCACCAATGGCGACAACTTTCAAGTCTTTATACCCCTTTCAAGTACCACTACCAAAGTAAAATGTTTATCTGCTATTTATTATACAACGTTGTCTTCGCCAGATCATTGAGATCAAGGCGTTGTTAAACGATTTACTCTGCCTTTTATACTGTTTATGTTAAGATATGTGAGTTAGCAAAATACCGGTTAGTCCGTTTGAAGTTAAAATGGAGAAAAATATGAAAAAACAACGTCATTTCCATCGTCATTCTAATCACCGGTCACAGACAAATACCCCTGTTGCAGCCGTCGGCGACCACGCCCCATTAACCATCCGCAAGCTCGGTGTAAATGGCCAAGGAATTGGTTATTTTAAACACAAAGTCTGCTTTGTCCCTGGCGCGCTGCCCGGTGAAGTCGTGGTGGCCACAATCACAAAGGTTCATCCCCGCTACCTCGAGGGCAAGATTCATCGTCTCCGTCAGACCAGTAAATACCGCGTGGAACCGCGCGATAGCTATGCTGGGGTAGCTGGCGGATTTGAACTGGAAGACCTCGCTTACGACCAGCAATTAAAGTTCAAACGTGAAGTAGTCTTGTCGGCGCTCGGTAAATACAAGCCCCACGCCTACAAAAAATTTGACGTCCGGCCCACCATTGCCTCGCCGAAACAGTATGGTTACCGTAACAAGGCACAGTTCCAGGTTCGGCTGGTTGACGGTCACGTCGCCGCTGGGTTATATAAGGCCAATAGCCATGACCTGGTGGACATGCGCGAGTGTGCCGTCCAAATGCCAGCCACGATGAAGGTCGTCCGGACGGTCGTTAAGTTGATTGAAGAACTCCAAATTCCCGTTTACAACGAGGAAACACAGAGTGGGATTATCAAGACCCTCGTCGTCCGTGAAGCAAAGGAAAGTGGCCAGTGCCAGCTCACCTTTGTCACTAATACCCCGAAGTTAATCCATAAACACCAATTGCTGGATGCTATTGCTAGTCAGCTGCCTGAAGTTATTTCAGTGATGCAGAATGTTAACCCAGGTGACACCCCACTAATTTGGGGCGACCAGATGATCCACCTCGCTGGCAACCAGTACCTCACTGAATCGTTGATGGGCCTTGACTTCCAGCTGTCGGCCCGGTCTTTCTTACAGCTCAATCCCTACCAAACCGAAACGCTGTACGAAGAGGCGTCCAAGGCACTATCATTGAATAACAACGACGTCCTGATTGATGCCTATGCCGGGGTCGGAACGATCGGTTTATCGCTGGCCAGTCGGGTCAAAGAGGTTTACGGGATGGAAACCATCCCTGAAGCGGTCAGCGATGCCAATGCCAATGCTAAGTTAAACGGCATCACTAATGCCCACTACGAGGTTGGTTCCGCGGAAGACCTCCTGCCACAGTGGCAAGCAGCTGGTCGCCAGTTTAATGCCCTGGTAGTTGATCCGCCACGAACAGGACTCGACCGACAATTAATCGCCACCATCATGAAAGTAAAACCGGAAAAGTTTGCCTATGTCTCTTGCGATATGGCAACGCTGGCTCGTGACCTGACGCAACTAACCCGCCAATACCGGGTCGAATACATTCAACCGGTTGACATGATGCCACAAACTCCGCGGTGTGAGGCGGTCGTCAAGCTTACTCGCCGTTGATCATTCCGTTATGATCCACTCTTTTGATATGTTACAATGATTACCGATTAAAAGGAGGTTCACCCATGCAAAACCCATTCAATAACCAGGATCAAAACGACCCCAATAACCCCTTAAACCAGCTGCCGATTCCTCCTAATTACGCTAAGATTCGAAACCAGCAGGGCGAGGTGCGCATCGCTAAGGTCGGCATTTCCTGGACCACCTTCTTCTTTGGTCCGCTACCAGCCCTCTTCCGCGGCGACTGGTACAACTTTGCCCTGATGATGGTATGGGATTTGATCTATGTTCTCGGTGCACAAATGTTTCGACTGGGAGCAATCGCCTCGTACCCGTGGCCAGGGATGGTCTTTACGCTGATTTACAACATGATGTACTTCCGTCACTTGATTGGAGCAAAAGACTTCTACGCCGCCGATGCCCGTTCCGAAAAGCTGCTTGAGAATGCCCGTTACCTGTCGCACAATTACAAGAAGCACTTCGGTGACGATGACGACAACAACGATAGTAACAACTTTTTCAACTAAAAAACGTGTCCATTTTTTGGACACGTTTTTTTAGTTGCCTTAGTCACGGCGAAGCTGCAATCGCTTGCTACAGAAGTAGGATAACCACAGGGTAAACAGCAGCCAGAGGGCAAAGATAACCCAACCGAGAACTGATAAACCAACCAGTCCTAACTTACTGAGACTAACGAAAAAGTTACTCCAAAAGCTTTGGCTGCGAATCATCAGCTGGGCTAATAGCATCACCAGTGCAACAAAACCCGCAATGAGTGCACAAACCAGGATGATCTTTCCCCGCCGGTTAAACAAGGCCAACATCGATCCCAAGGCGTTAAAGCTGAGGGCAAAGAAGATAATGCCCGCCAACGAATACCACGGGGTAGTCATTGCATGGTGGTCTAAACCGCTACTTGCTAAGCCAGACAGGACCCAAATAACCAAGGTGGCAATGGTTAAAATCGCCAGTGTCGCCAGGTGCGCTTTCCACATTGTTCCACGTGAAACGCCACCGTGAATTGCCACCTTAAATTCGGAATACTGGGCAATGAAGGCGTAAGCAAAGGTTGTAATAATCATGACCCCTTCGATCGTGTTTAAGAGTTGAACGCCAAGTGCAGCCCAACCGCCGGCGGCCCCTTCAATACTGAATCCGTGCGTGAAGAGCCCAATCACGACAAAGAGCAAGTCAAAGCCGATCAACCAGATCAGAAACCATTTGATGAAAGTGCCCCAACTAATTAGGTTGTAGGTCACTAATGACTTTGTTTTACGCATTTTCAATCCCCCGATCGTGAGTCAAGTACATAAAGAGGTGTTGCAGGTCGTAGTGTTCCACCTTGACGGTATCCGGAATTGCTCGCTGGTCATTGAGTTGACCAAAGACATAATCATATTTGATGTTCGCCAAGGTTCGGCTGTGAATGACGTTCAAGCCCTGGGTATAGCCACTAACTGCCTTTTGCGGCCCAGACACCAGGAAGCTCTGGTCAAGTAGGTGCTCGGTGGTATCATCAACGATAATTTTGCCTTTGTCCAGGGTCAGGACGTGTTCCACTATTTGATCAATTTCTTCAATCAAATGGGTCGAGATCACAAAAGTCCGTGGCCGGTTTTCATAACTTTTCAGTAGTTCCTGGTAGAACATATCGCGGTGGTTAGCGTCCAGGCCGAGGA
Source organism: Candidatus Limosilactobacillus merdipullorum (assembly GCA_019113965.1). GTDB lineage: Bacteria > Bacillota > Bacilli > Lactobacillales > Lactobacillaceae > Limosilactobacillus > Limosilactobacillus merdipullorum. The sequence goes on along the minus strand of DXGK01000014.1, from coordinate 17,702 downwards.
CGGGTTCATCGAGGAACACGTAATCCACTGGCAGACAGAGTGCCAACACCAACTTTGCTAGTGTCTTCTGACCGGTCGACAACTTGAAGTAAGCCACGTCTAGCGAAAGGCCAAACTCGTTAACTAGTTTTTGTGCTGTTTGCCAATCAAAACCACCGTACAAGGCCTCATTACTTTGAAAAATGTTTTTCAGTTTCAGGTAACGCTGGAACATCACGTTGTCCAATGCCGACTCACTGCTCATCAAATACATTTTTCCCAGCAGGTCATCATTATCGTTAATCTTCTTGCCGCCCATTTTCACACTACCGCTGTTGGCACGGAGGGCATCGATCATGATCGACATTAAAGTCGACTTTCCGGCCCCGTTTCTTCCTAGCAGCGCATAAATTTTGTTAGGTGCCAATTCAAAGCTCACGTCAGCTAAAACCTGTTTCCTGCCAAAATGCTTTGATACGTGATCAATCTTCATTATGTCCATTCTCTTCGTACCCCCTCTTAATTAATTCGATTAACCGTTGTTCGCTCAGGTTCAATTTTTGCGCCTCATCGACCACGTTTTCGACGTATTCTTCATAGAATGTCTGACGCCGTTCCTCAACAATCTGGTCGTGGGCTCCTTTGACAACAAAGGTTCCTAACCCCCGCCGCTTTTCAAGCAAACCCGCGTTGACGAGCAGGTTCATCCCCTTCAAAACGGTTGCCGGGTTCACATGCAATTCACGGGATAATTCATTGGTTGACGGAATTCGCTCCTCTTCCTTTAGTCCACCAGTAAAAATCATTTCTTCTAACTGTGCCGCGATCTGCCGATAGATTGGCGAAGCTTGGTCAAAACTAAAATGCATTTACCCCTCTCCTCGCTTAATTAGTTAATTACTTATGTAACTAACTGTATCACATTTGCTATCCATGTCAAATAAAAAAACACCAGCCCGCATCTTTGCGAGCTGGTGTTAATCCATTTCAGCTAACTAATGAGCGTCGGACCAAGCTTGCGGGTCCTTGCGCCAAGCATGAAGCGACTGTAATTCATCACTGGAAATCAGGTGCTGTTCTTCAGCCGTCTCAATTAATTTCGTGTAATTGGTGACTGAGTGGTAAGTCAGCCCGGCAGCTTTGAAGTTTTCATCCGCAGCTGGCAGTTGGTAAGTGAAGACGGAGACCACCCCGATAACTTCCCCACCTTCCTTTTGAACGGCATCAACCACCCTCAGGACGGAACCACCGGTGGAAATCAGGTCATCAATCACGACGACCTTCTGCCCGTTCTTCATCGCCCCTTCAAGTTGCTTACCACGACCATGGTCCTTCGGTTTAGAACGAACATAGATCAACGGTAGGTTGAGTTCTTCGGCGACCCAGGAAGCGTGCGGAATCCCGGCTGTAGCAGTCCCGGCAATTACTTCCGCGTCAGGGAAATACTTGTTGATCAGCGCCGCCATACCGTGGAAGATGTGTTGCCGCGTTTCCGGGTAGGAAATGGTGAGCCGGTTATCCGTGTAAATAGGAGAATGCAGTCCACTAGCCCAGGTAAAGGGCTTGCTTGGCTGAAGAGTGACCGCCTTAATCTTCAATAGGTCAGCCGCCACGTCCCTGGCCGCTTGCTCGTGGTTAGCTACTGCTACATCAACTCCCGCTGGTGTCTCCGGCTGATCACCGGCAAGGAACTGCTCGCGAATTTGCTGATAGGCGGCAACTGGGTCTGCTGCCCTGGTAATCGGCCGGCCCACCACGATGCTATTACTGCCGAGCTGGTGTGCTTCCGCAGGGGTAACTACCCGCTTTTGGTCATCATTACTATTCTGCTTTGGTCGAATCCCGGGAGTGATGCAGAGGAAGTCATCGCTAACGACCTTGCGAATTGCCTGGACTTCCTTGGCAGAGCAAATTACTCCGGCTAAATCACACCGGTCGGCCAAGCGAGCATAACTTTGGACCGATTCGATCAGGCTGAGGTCAACGTGCTGTTCGTTGTGAAGGATTTGATCGTCAATTGAAGTCAGTTGAGTAATCGCCAGCAGGTTGGGGGCTTTCACGCCGGCCTGCTTGGCCCCTTCCTGCAGTCCGGCTAAACCGGCTTTCAGCATCTCGCTGCCGCCGGCTGCCTGGATAGTGGTGAAGGCGACCCCGAGCTTACCGACGGCGACCATTGCCCGCTTAACAGTGTTTGGAATGTCATGGAGTTTGAGGTCGAGGAAAACCGCAAAGCCCCGGGATTGGGCCTCACGAATGATTGCCGGGCCGTACCCGTAATACAGTTCCATCCCGATCTTGACGATGGGACGGGTCTGCGGGTCAACCGCTAGTTTATCAAACAGGGCAGTGGCTTCTTCTTTAGTTGCAACATCGATCGCAACGATTGGTTCAAAACGACGCATTAGAACTTTACCTCCCATAAGTCAGTCAGCTTGTTAATACCGTAGTGATCCATTACTACCGGCAAGTCCGCAATGATCTTCGGGCAGGCCAGCGTGTCATGGAAGCTAGCAGAACCAACTTCAACAGCGTTGGCACCCGCCATCATCATTTCCAGGACGTCCTCGGCACTTTCGACTCCGCCAACACCGATGATTGGAATGTCGGAAACGGCCCGCACCTGGTGAATCATCCGCAGGGCAATCGGCTTAATGGCGTGTCCGGACAGACCACCGGTAACGTTACTCAGCATTGGCTTGCGCGTCTGCAGGTTAATGGCTAGACCGGTCAAGGTGTTAATCATCGTCAACCCGGCAGCCCCGCCACGTTCGGCCGCCTGGGCAATCGGGACTATGTTGGTGATATTTGGTGTCAGCTTGACGTAGAGCGGTACCTTGCTGACCGCCACGCAGGCGCGAGTCAGCCGTTCGACTACTTCAGGGTCGGTCCCCATCGCCAGGCCACCATGCTTGACGTTCGGGCAGGAAACGTTGAGTTCGATTGCATTCACGAATGGTGACTGGCTCATCTTGTTGACGACTTCGACGTACTCTTCTTCGCTAAAACCAGCCGCACTACCAATAATCGGCAGGTTGGGATAGTTGACACCTAGCCACGGCAGTTTTTCGGAAACGACGTTGTCGACTCCGACGTTATTAAGCCCGTTAGCGTTTAACCAGCCGGCCGTAGTTTCACAAGTCCGCGGTTTGGGATTTCCCTTTCGCGGCTTGGCCGTTGTCGACTTGATCACCAGCGAACCAAGTAAGTTAAGGTTATATTGCTTGGCAATCTCCTGCCCATACCAGCAGCAACCGCTGGATGGGATTACCGGGTTCTTCAACTTAAGTCCTGGCAGTTCCACTGCTAACCGTTCTTTTTGCATTTTTGTCGTCCTTTCCATGCCTTTTGCCCACACAAAAACACCAGTCCACCCCTGGGTAAACTGATGTCAATAACGCGCACCGTTTTGCCCTCTCTGGGGTCATTTAAATGGTCTTGCTAATTATTCAATTGAGATTCCTTCGTGGCCGTCATATTCCTCGACCGCCACGTGAACCGTTTCGTTGGTTGACGTTGGAATGTTCTTACCAACAAAGTCTGGCCGAATTGGCAACTCACGGTGCCCACGGTCAACCAGGACCGCCAGGGAAATCCGCTTTGGCCGGCCAATATCCATCAAGGCATCCAACGCTGCCCGCACTGTCCGCCCGGTGAATAAGACGTCATCCACTAGAATCACGTGTTTGTCGGTAATATCAACGTCCAGCGACGTCGTCTTCACTTCCGGTTCCTGCCGGTGGTCCGGACGGTGACGGTCATCCCGGTAAAGGGTGATGTCCAGGGAAGCAACGGGGACCGTGACGTCCTCCAGCTGCTTCATCCGACTAGCCAAACGCTTGGCAAGGTAAACACCACGCGTTTTAATCCCAACAAAGACGAGGTTCTCAACCCCTTTGTTTTGTTCAATGATTTCATAAGTAATCCGCGTCAACGCCCGCTGCATACTAGAACCATCAACAATCTCATGGGCCATGCTCGTTCACTCCTCCTTAATAAAAAAACACCCTCCAGTTACTGCTGGAAGGTGGGTAATTCTTACGTTTAAGCATCCTTCTAGCCTCACTGGACTAATTTAAAGGTTTGATTAGTCTAAGTGTAAGCGGGAAGGATGGGAAAGTCAACTAACTATTTTTTCCAAGCATCATGAAGGATGATTGTCTGATCACGGTCTGGACCAACTGAAACAGTGGCCAGTGGAGTCCGTGACAACTCACTAATCCGCTTCAGGTAGTTTTGAGCGTTGGCCGGGAGATCGTCCCAACTCTTGGCATTAGTGATGTCTTCGTTCCACCCCGGCAGTTCTTCGTATACCGGCTTGCAACGCTGCAGTTCACTCAGGCTGGCCGGGTAGTAGTCAATCTGCTTGCCATCCAATTCATAGGCGGTACAGATCTTGACGGTCTTGAAGCCGGAAAGGACGTCAAGCAGGTTCAAGCTGAGGTAAGTCAGGCCGTCAGCCCGCCAAGCATGACGCATCGCCACGGAGTCAAACCAGCCAACCCGCCGTGGCCGGCCAGTCACAACCCCGTATTCGTGGCCGGTTTCCCGGATCCGGTCACCAATTTCATCATTTAATTTCGTTGGGAACGGGCCAGCACCAACCCGGGTGCAGTAAGCCTTGCAAATCCCGACAATGGTGTTCAGCCGATTTGGACCGACACCGGCACCAGTAGCCGCCCCACCGGAAACCGGGTTAGAAGAGGTGACGTATGGGTAGGTCCCTTCATCGATATCCAGCATTGTTCCTTGAGCCCCTTCAAAGAGGACGTGTTCACCCTTATCCAGTGCATCGTTGACCAGCAATGAAGTATCGGCAACGTACTTCTTCAGTTCCTTCCCGTATTCCAGGTAGTCGTCGTAGATATCGTCAAACTTCAGCGGTTCGTGGTCGTAAACCTTGGTGAGAATGGCGTTCTTCAGCTCCAGGTTACGACGCAGCTTGGCCTCGAAGACATCTGGTTCCAGCAGGTCGCACATCCGGATCCCGATCCGGGCCACCTTGTCCATGTAGGTTGGGCCGATCCCGCGCTTAGTCGTTCCTACCTTGTTCTTACCCTTTGCTGCTTCTTCGCATTCGTCAAAGACGATGTGGTAAGGCATCGTAATGTGTGCCCGGTTGGAAATCCGCAGGTTATCGGTGTTGATCCCGTTATCATTGAGGTAGTGAATCTCATCCAACAGTGCCTTCGGGTTAATAACCACCCCGTTACCAATAATTGCCATCCGGGAACCGAAGATTCCTGATGGCACTAGCCGCAGGGCATATTTCTTCCCCTTGAACACGATTGAGTGTCCCGCATTGTTCCCACCCTGGGAACGAACAACAACGTCGGCTTCCTGGCTCAGGTAATCGGTCATCTTCCCCTTACCTTCATCGCCCCACTGGCTACCAACGATTACAACAGCAGACATTTAATTCACCTCATTAAAAATTTGGAAATAAATAAGTCCATACTTACTCAATGATTTTACCGAAAATCAACCAGAGATTCAATCGTTTCCGAACCTTTTTTGAGAGTTTTTCTAAAAATGTCCGTTCAATTAGCTTGACCTTTTGAACCGCTTTGGGGATAATAACGAGTGGTTAACGAAGCATTGAAAGAGAGGGTTTTCGATGAAGACATTCGATTACGATGATGTTCAACTCATTCCCAACAAGTGTGTCATTAAGAGTCGCAAAGAGGCTGATACCAGTGTTCAGTTTGGCCCGCGACGGTTTAAAATCCCCGTGGTACCGGCTAATATGGAAAGTGTGATTAACGAAAGCCTCGCCACCTGGCTGGCAAAAAACGGTTATTACTACGTCATGCACCGCTTTGAACCGGAAACCCGCTTGGACTTTGTCAAGCGGATGCAGGAACGCGGACTCTTTGCGTCCATTTCTGTCGGGATCAAAGACAGCGAATATGACTTCATCGACCAGCTAAAATCCGAACATTTAACACCTGAGTATATTACCATCGACGTGGCTCATGGTCATTCCGACTTTGTCATCAAGATGATTCAATACATCAAAAAGCATCTGCCGAACAGCTTTGTCACCGCCGGCAACGTGGCCACCCCGGAGGCCGTCCGGGACCTGGAAAATGCTGGTGCCGATGCTACTAAGGTGGGCGTGGGACCAGGAAAGGCCTGCATCACTAAACTCAAGACCGGTTTTGGAACCGGCGGTTGGCAACTAGCTGCCCTCAGACTATGCAGCAAGGCCGCTTCTAAACCACTGGTTGCTGACGGTGGAATCCGTCACAACGGTGATATTGCCAAATCTGTCCGTTTTGGTGCCTCGATGGTGATGATCGGCTCAATGCTGGCCGGTCACCTCGAATCACCAGGGAATATCATTACCATTGACGGCAAACAGTACAAGCAGTACTGGGGATCGGCCTCCGAAATCCAAAAAGGTGCCTACCGCAACGTCGAAGGTAAGCAAATGTTGGTTCCTTTCCGGGGGGCAATTGCCGATACCCTGGAGGAAATGCACGAAGACCTGCAATCATCCATTTCCTACGCCGGTGGACGCGACCTTAAGTCGATTACCAAGGTCGACTACGTCATCGTGAAAAACTCCATTCTCGACGGCGACTACTAAAACTCTCGCCTAAATAATGAAAGACCAGGCCCATCAGGGGTCTGGCCTTTTTATTACTTCAACAACGGCGTGGGCAGCAAGGTCCGCGTTGCCACTAGGTAAAGGTACTGGTGAGTAACCCTGCCCCGCTTGCTTTTCGCTGACATCTTATTGAGAGCGTCCGCATAAAGGGTCAGTTGCCCCGCGTAGTGGTCCAGCATGCGTTGCTCAAAGTCTTCCTGACTCTCTTTGCGATGCTTGTGGTCCGTCTTGTAGTCAAACAGGGTAATTCCATCCTGGCGATACTGCAGACCATCAATAATCCCGTGAATCAGGATCTGCCCGTCATCTTTTTTCAACTGGGCATTGAGGTCGCTCGCCGGAATAATCATACTGAACTGCTGCTCGCGGCGTACATTATCAGGACTGGCCAAGATTTGCTGGCCTACCGGCGTCTGATAAAAGGCGGCAACTCCTGCCGTATCGATCTCGTCGGCAACCTCTTGACTCGAAATCAGCCGCTGGTCAACGAGGCGGTTTACCTCTTGTTGGACCACTGCTTCCGTGATTGGCTGATCTAACGGCAGTTTTTGAAAGACCAGGTGGGTAGCGGTCCCCACCACTGCTCGTGACGGTTTCCGGTTAGTTCCCTGAACAAAACGGGGCGTTGATAATACGTCCACTGCATCCCAAGAATCCTGTGCCTTCGCCTTATCGAAGGTTAATTTTCCCATCTCAAGGATATCAAGATCCGTTCGTACCAGCTTTCGCACCATCGAGACCGCTTGAAAGGCAGTCGCCTTGGTGGCCGCGAAATGTCCATATTTAAAGTTCAGGATGTCTTGGATCCACTGCCGCTGAGCATCCCCCAATTGCAGTTGTTGCGCCTGGTCCGTCTGCTGATCCTGCTGCTGGCTTGGCTTCAGCGCGGTTAATTGGCGGTTAACGGCGGTCAGGTCAAGTTCCTTCACCACAAATGGTGGTTGCCCGTCCCGCTGTTGCTCAGCATCCAACTGCTGCCCGAAAATAGTTGCCGGAAAGTCCGGGTAACGAACGAGGGCCATCAGAATCCAGCTCAGGTAAGATGAAGCCTTCATCCGCGTCGTCACTGGTAACAATTCCTGCTTGGTCACAGCTGCCGTCCGCACCTGGTTAACCAGCTTACTAATTTCGCGCGGTTGGCGGTCATTGACTGAACCGGTAATAATCAGCCGTTGTTCGGCCCGGGTCAACGCCACGTAAAGAATTCGCAGTTCCTCAGCCCGACCAGCCCGCTTTATTTGGTCACTGATCAACCGCCGCTGTGGCAGTTTGTACCGCACCTGGATCCCGTTCAACAGGTCGCTGACGTCCTTGATGGGTTGTTGTTCGTCGTCATTGGCCGCCAGGCGCTGTTCCAACACTGAAATTCCAATACCAGCATCAGCATCGATCACGACGCTGGACGTGTCATCCTTAAACTTACGGTTGGTATCGGCCAAAAAGACAATGGGGAATTCCAACCCTTTACTGCCGTGGATGGTCATCACGCTGACCGCATTATCAGTCGTCTGCCGGGCCGCTTGTCCAATGTCTTGATCCTGCTTCTGCAATTGGCGGATAAAACGGACAAACTGGTAAACGCCTTGGTAACCGCGCTGCTCGTAATCATCGGCCCGTTGATAGAGCGCGTGCAGGTTGGCCTGTCGCTGGTCACCACCGGGCATCGCCCCCACGTAGTCCAAATAACCAGTCTCCTGGTAAATTGTCCAAATCAACTTGACCAGTGACTGCCGCTGGGCCAGTTTTCGCCACTTATCCAGTTGTTTCAAGAAGGTGTCAACCTTTTCCGCCAGTTCTTTCAGGTCAACGTCAGCCTCATCCGCTGGTAGTTCAATATGTTTATCCTGGAACTGGTAGTTAACGAGGGCCTGATAATACGGAACGTTGCGGTTAACTAACCGCAGGTAAGCCATTTCCGGCTCAGTCATCCCCACCATTGGCGACCGCAAAACAGCCACTAGCGGAATATCTTGGTAAGGGTTGTCCAGTAAACTCAACAAGTCCAACATTAGCCGAACTTCGGTCGAGGCAAAAAAGTTCTTCAAGTCGGCCATGACAACCGGAATGTCTTCCAGGCCAAATTGTTCCACGACCGTATTGTTAATGCCCTTGGTCCGGGTCAGGATGGCAATATCGCTGTACTTGATCGGTCGTTCCTGCTGCGCTGCCGGATCATAGATGGTTTCTTTTTGGACCAGCTCCTTGATCCGCATGGCAATCATCCGCACCTCGCCGGTCATCTTATCGGGTTCCTCGACAGTCACGTCTTCGCCCGCGGCCGCGTGGTTGGCAGAATAAAGCAATAACTCTGTCTGGTGTTTTTGTTGTGACTGATACCAGGAGGCTCCGAATTCAAGCTGGGCATTTTGATCGTAATTGACGTCCCCTAACTGCTGGTCCATCAGCTGTTTGAACAAACTGTTGATAAAGGAAACCACCGTTTGCCCTGACCGATAATTTGTCGCCAGGGGAATACTGACCCCCAACTTGGGCTGGTCAATAAATTCCTGGTCCCGGTCACGGAAAATTGTCGGGTCGGCCTGCCGAAAGCGGTAAATGGCCTGTTTAACGTCACCCACCATAAAGAGGTGGTTGTAACCTTGATTTTTCAAACAGTTCAAAATCGCATCTTGCAGCTTGTTAGTATCTTGGTACTCATCAACCATGATCTCCCGATAACGGTACCGTAACTCTTCCTGGACACGGCGTCCTTCCTCACTATCGGTGGTCATGATTTGGTAGGCATAGTGTTCCAAATCGGCAAAGTCGAGCAGGTGACGGTCAAGCTTTATTTGCTGGTAATGAGCAATGAATTGTTTGACCACTTCAGCTAGTTTAGTAACCAGCATTTCCGCCACCATGGAGAAATGAACAACCTGTTTTTGACTGAGATTAAAGTAGTCGCCCCAGGATTTCACCCGTTTCTTCATCTTGTCTCGCTGGGGCTTGAGTTCCTGGTATGACTGGTATTCTTCTGACTCCTTGTCTCGCGTTCCACTGCACGCAGTTGGGAAGGAATGGCTAATTAATTCCCGAATGACCTCCCACTCACCCTTTTGGACGGCTGTCAGAATTTGGCCAACGGTTACTGCGTCAGTGGCGAGCTGCTTGCCAAAGGCCGTTTGGCCACCTGAATTAGCCAGCGCGGTTAATTCTTCCTGGTCACGAGCTAATTCCTTTTCCATCTGTGGCTTCAGGTGCTGCTGGAAGAACGACCATTCATTGGCATCATCCCCGCCAAGCTGGTAGGCAGTCGCGAGGGAGTCTAGCCATTGCTGCGGATTTGGCTTGGCGATCGCTTCGTCATAAAGATCGTGAACAATACCGTATAGCTGGTCATCACTCCGGTCACCGGCAAAGTTGGCCACTAATTGGTCAAAATGGCGGTCGGCGACATCTTTGACACTTTCATCGGCCGCGTATTCCTCTTCGCGGACCTCGTCCCAGGCCTGGTTTTGCAGGAGGATGGTTTCTGTTTCGTCGCTCATCAACCGGTACTGGGGGTCAAGGTTAATCACGTAGTAATAACGGCGAATGATTTCCTGACAGAAGGCGTGGATAGTACTGATATCGGCCAGCGCTACCCGCTCCGCCTGTTTTCTCAGACGCTGTTCCTTGCTGTTAAGCAGTGCTTGTTGGATCTTGTCGCGCATGTGCTTAGCGGCATCCTTGGTGAAGGTCATCAACAGGAAATCGTCGATGTTCATCTGGGGATTCTCACTCAGGATTTTGAGCACTCGGGCTACCAGGACCGTCGTCTTACCAGACCCCGCCGAGGCTGGTACCAAGATGTCATTGTTCCGGGTGTCGATCACTTTATTTTGCTGCTTGCTATAGGCCATTACTTGTCTTCCCCCTTCAATTTACCTGTGAGCTGGTCCCTATCCGTCTGTAATTCACGGTATAATTGCTGGTCCAATACGTTATCGAAGCGGAAAATATCCGCATAAGCCGAGTTGTCCAGCCCCGTCTCCTGACGACTGCCAGTGATCTTGCGGTACGGGTGGAGTGCCACGTTCCCGTCTAAGATTTGGTTAGCCGCATCGAGCAGTAACTGTCGGTTCAGGTCCAGTAAGCGCTGAAATTCGTCCGGGGTGGTCAGCAACGACCCGTTCTTGGCGCTTACCTTCCCCTTCTTGGTAACGGAAAAGCCGAAGAAGTTATGTTTGTCATGGAGACTGTCGATCACTCCTGGTTCTTCATTAGTGACACCGTGGAACTGGTAGTTATTCGCCTTGACCAGGTCGTTAAACTTAAACGGATAATCAACACGGATCTTGTGGAGGTGCAAGTAGTTGGCCCCGACGATTGACGGGTTATGTGCCCCCTCGTCCAGCGACGATAACTGGTCCTTGATGGCGTTGAGGTAGGCCAGGATTTGCAGGTCGATTCCCCCCAGCGCATTTGCCAAATCAAAGGGATGGTCACTGGACTTATAATCGACCACCATAAATTGGTCACCGGCTGCTTGGTCGTTCCTGGCCAGGCTGATCTTATCAATCCGGTCAATCCGCCCCCGCACCGCCAAGCTTCGTTGCCAGGTCTCATTTGACAGCTGCAGTGGCGAGAGGGCTAAACTGATTTGATTCAAGTCAACAGTGGCATCCTCATCGCGCTCTACCCCAGAACCAAATGGTTGCTCCGTTACGAACGGGACGGCCTTCATGTTGTCGGCCTGCAGTTTTAGGATTTGGGCCATTGTGGCAACGACCCCGTTCATCTGCTCCAGCTGGAAGCGGAAGCGGGCGTAACGGTCGGCATACCGCTTCAAATCTGGTTGCTGCTTAATCGCGAAGGCCGCCGATTGTTGGGCCAATTGAGCCACTTGTTGTTCATCCAGCTTGGTCAAGTCCTTACCGGGCGCCAGGTGCAGTAATTCGGCCAACCCATCATGGAAAAAGGTTCCCGTATTGCTGGGCTTAATTTCCATTTGTTCGCGTTCTTGAAGCCCCAGGCCATATTGCAAGAAATACTGGTAGGGGTTGCGGTAATAAGTCTGCAGCCCAGAAATCGATGAACGCAGAATTCGGCGGTCCGGGTCGTGACTATCCTTAACGGTATATAAGGCGGTGGCCAGCGCCGCAGTCAGTCGGGTTGTCTGGTTACTGTAGTAAAGGCCTGCCCGCAGGTGGTTGAGTTCGCTTTCCCACTGGGTGTTGGCTGTCAGGTCTTGCAAAGCGCCATAAACTTCTGCCCAGGCAGGACCAAGTAATTTCCGTTCTGCCACCGAATCCTGCCACTTCCGGCGTTCACTTACGGACTGCTTGGCTTCTTTGGCCTGCCGGAGCACCCGCAAGAGCGGGCCCACCGTTGACTGAGCCGAACCGACAAAACTCTTTACCTGAGAATAAGAATCATCCCCGCTGGGTCTTAGCGGCGGGTTATCCACCAGCCGGGATTGTTCAGCATCCCACAGGCCAAAGTGCTGGGCAACCACCAGCATGTACGGTGAAAGAGCTAAACCGTTATTGTCCTCGGCATTGGCAACCAGCGGTGCCGACATAATCAATTTTTCCGTCCCCATCATCATTGACAGGTAAGCCAGGAATGGTTCGTTCTTAATCCGCGAGGTCACGCTTTGTGGCAAGTAGCGGTCATGGCCGACTTGTTCGTTAATCCGATCAATTTCGGCATCATTGAGCAGGCCGCTGGTCTTCTTCGTTTCTGGCATCACGTCGTCAGTGGCCCCGATAATAAAGACTACTTTGCGGTGGTTATCCTGGATAATCCCGGTCTCCGAAATCAGCGCCTGGTCAAGGGTCGACGGAATTTGTGAATAGGTGGCAGCCTGCATTCCGTTGTTCAGGACTTCCCCGAATTCCTGAGGTGTCAGCTTATTTTCGTCGCCCAGGATGTCGACAAACTGGTCGAGAATACCACAAAGCTCTTGCCAGACCTGCTGGGATTGCTTGGATTTGGCCAGATCTGTCCGGGCCATGCCGCGTGCCCACCGTTTTAACTGAGTGGTAACGTGGGCATCGCTAGTCAAAAACTGATACAGGGTTGCAGCAAATTCGCGACCGGTCATCTGTTGTGGTCGCCGGCTGCCATTGGAACGTGAACCAGCCAGCCGGTTGACTACCGGGACTAAGACACTTTGAACATAGTCCTTCACCCGGTTAAGGGCCGCCGTCCGGCGATCAAGAAACTTCTGGTACGCTTTGGAGCCCACTTTTAAGCCGTCCAAGTTAGCATTCCAGGGCTTCTCACTCAGCCAATCGTTCTCGTTAATTCCGTACTTGAGGCACCAGTTTTCGGTCACAAAAACATCGTCCATAAACTGGTAGGCCAGCCGACTTTGCGTCTTTGAAACGGCCTTTTGCCGTTCTTTTGTACTTAACGTCTTAGGGATTTGCTTCACGGAAATGGTCTTTCCGTTGATTTCCATCTTTTGGGGAATCAAGAGACCGGTTTTGAGAATGGCCATGACGGTCTCCGTTCGGAAGCCGACTTTGACCAACTGAAAAAGCTGGTGGATGAGGACCACCAGCGGGTGGTTGACCATTTGCTTTTCGTGGTCATTAAAGACCGGGACATCTTGCTGGGCAAAAAGCGGCTCGATCACGTTAGCATAATCGGCCAGGTGGCGGGTCAGGACGAGAATATCCCGGTAACGGTAGTTATCTTCGGCGACCAGCTGGCGGATTTTGGTCACCACCAGTTTTAGTTCCGCGGTACGGTCTGCTGCCGTGAAGCATTCAATGGTCCCCGGCTTCTTCACTTGTACGGGTTGAATACTCCCGTACCTCGCAGCTGCCACCATCGCCCGTTCTACTTCTAACAGATCCGGTGCTACCCGGGGATGGTTAGCCCGTAAGTCTGCCTTGATCGTTACCCGGTCATCTTGCTGGGCAAAACGCCACAAACGGGCATATTGCCGGCCAGCAGTGTAAAAAAGGTTATTGAATGCTGGGAGAGTCTGACTCCGGTAAGCTTGGTCCAGGTTAAGCGAGATCGTCGTGCTAGCACCGTTGACAATCATTGCCTTGACCACGGCCAGTTCAGCAGAAGTAAATTGGGTAAAGCGGTCAAAGTAAAAGTGGCAGTCACTGAAATCCTGGCGGCCCAGTTCGTCAATCAACTGTTGGTACTCACTGGCAACTGATGAGTAATTAGCAGTTGCTTGACCGTACCATTCTTCAACCTTGGCCAAAATTTTCAGCCGTTCAACCCAGCTTTGCCCCTGCTGGTTTGCCGGGGCCTGGTCGGTAAGCTTCCGTAAATCATCCGGTTCCAGGTTAGCGGCAATCAGCTGGTTAACCTGACTGGTCAAGTGGCCCACAAAGCCGGCATGGTTCACCTCGTTAGCATACATTCCCATCTCCGCCTGGTGGTGCTGAACAATGCTGGTCATCAACATGTTAGCACCCACGGTGGAAAGCGCTTCGGTCTGGTAAGTCCCCGTATCGCGCAATAAGTACCAGGCCAGCCGGCTCAGGGAAAGGATTTGTACCTGCGATTGCGCATAAGTGCCGCTGACTTGCTGGCGCTTTTGCAAGTCTTGCAGGACACTCACTTCACTCGCAAACTTGATATGGTTGGGCACCAGGTAGAAAAACCGGTCAGTGGGGTTGGCCGCCAGTTCTTCCGCCAGGCGGTTAACAAGTACTTCCTGGTGGTCCATCGAAGCAGTGCCCAGGACAAAGTTTAAAACTCCCATAATTTCCTCCCTCGTTTTTGGCAATAATCATTTGCTATTTTACCATGACCAGTTATCCCTGCTGGGAATTAAAAAAGCGTCAGCTGCTGACGCTCACTGACTCAATTAAACTTGTTCCACATGAAACATTTACGGCCGAATATCGTGCTCCAAGTCGAAGTTGTACGAAATCAACCCGTAGATCAACCAGCCACCGAAGAGGACCACCATTCCCCAGAAAATGGTCGTCATTCCGCACTGGGTAATTGTATAGATCGTGTAAAGCTGGGTAAAAATCGACACGACAATGTTAACACGCCGCGTTCGCTTATTGGTAATCCGCGCTCGCCGCTGCATGACATCCAGTGACGCCATCGACAGCAGGTACGGGATACAGTTAGTAAAGACAGAAATGTTGACGATTTCCAGGTACTGTTTTTCCAGGCTGGGGCTGGCCGTTTCAATGGCCAACACACTCTGAACAGCAGTCAGAATCAGCAGACCGTATACCGCGACGTTGCGGCGGTTGACAAAGGTAAAGATCTTGGGAAAGTAACCCTTGTCAGCGGAAGAACGAAAAACTTCTGCCAGGGTAAACTGCCAGGTGACCAGCGATCCGAAACAGGCAAACACCATGATCACCATGACGAAGCGGCCAACGAGCGGGTTGAAGAGTTCGGCAAAGACGAGTCCAAACGGTGAGTTGGTCTTAGCCAGCGTTGAAGCCGGGATAATTCCCTGGACCACGACACTCGACATGACGTAGAAGACCGCTACAATCCCGGTCCCGAGAGTGACGGCAATCGGTACGTTCTTCCGGGGATTTTCCACCTTGCCCATGTTGGCACTGGCGGATTCCATCCCTAAAAAGGCCCAGAGAGTAATCGCCACGGACTTGTTCATCCCCGTAATCAGTGAATAGTGGTGCGGGTTCCACGACCCCATATAAATGGACGGCCGGAACCAGTGCCAGCCAAAGGTAACGAGGAACAGCAGCGGCAGGATAACGCCCAGGGCCGCCAAAGTCGAAATATGCATGGTCAGTCGTTCATCGATGATGTTGAGGAAGGAGGCCAACCACAGCACTGCGGTGGTGACAAGCGCCATCCCCAATGAATCGAGTTTCCAGCCCATAAAGCCGGCAAAGTAACCTGTACAAGAAACCGCCAGCGCTACGTCAGAGATCAGCTCGGAGATGGCATAGGTATAGTCAGCCAAGAAAGCCCCGGCCCGCCCAAAGACGTATTCGGCGTAGCCGCCCATGCCGTCATTTCGTTCGCTATAAGAGCCGGCACGGGCAAAGCCGAACGCTAGCATCAGCGCCCCACAGGTGGTAATGGCCCAGGCCATAATCGACAAGTTACCGACAGTGGCTAAGTTTGCCGGGAGTAAGATTGTCCCGGAGCCCATCATGTTAACAATTGTGATGCTCGTTAACTGCCAAACACTAATCTTTTGCTGCTGCATGACATCATAACACTCCTTTTGCCTTTAATTAAAAACCTTTTTCACACGATGTAAAGCGTTTTCTTGTTACTAAAATTCAGACTCTTATTACAAAATTGGTGACATTAACCGCGAGAAACGCTGTTTAAACTTAAGCCAGCGTGGTTGCTGGGAAAACATGGTTGGCGTGATCACGTGGCTGTGCCGAATATCACCAACAAAAATTTCTTCGAGGTGTTTTACTAGCCAGTGGTCGTAGATAAAGCAGTTAATTTCGAAGTTGAGCTTGAAGCTCCGGAAATCCATGTTGGCAGACCCCACGGAACCCATCTTCCCGTCAACCACCATTGTCTTGGCATGGAGAAAGCCGTTCATGTAGTAGTAGATGGTGACCCCTTCATCAGCTAGGTAGTGGGCGTAGTACTGCGTTGCCCGGTAAACAAAGGGGTGGTCCGGCTTGCAAGGAACCATAATTCGCACATCGATTCCGGAGTGCGCCGCAATTTTCAAGGCATCAAGAACACTGTCGTCCGGGATCAGGTACGGCGTCTGGATCCAGATGTGGTCCTGAGCAGCGTTAATCAGCCGGAGATAACCAAGCTTAATCTGTTCCATCTGCGAATCAGGACCGCTGGAAACAATCTGCAATGCCGTGTGACCGGCAGTATCGGGCACGTCAATTTCGGGAAAATAAGACCTGTAATGCTCAATTCGTTCATGGTTGGTGCTAGCAGAAGCGTTCCAGTCACGGACGAAGCGCTGTTGCAGTGAATAAACCGCTCCACCAAGGATTCGCAGGTGAGTGTCGCGCCAGTAACCGAATTTTTTCAACCGGCCCAGGTATTGATCACCGACGTTAAAACCACCAACAAATCCAATCTTGCCGTCAATGACAACAATTTTGCGGTGGTCACGATAATTCAACCGAAAGTCAAAGAGGTTATTTCGCGTCATTAAGAAGGGTTCCGCCTGACCGCCGTTTTCCCTCAGGTGGTCGTAGAAACTCGGCTTAACCCCCATCGAACCCCAGGAATCGTACAGGACCCGGACTTCAACGCCTTCGGACGCCTTCTGTTCCAACAAGGTGCGCAACTGGTTGCCGATTTTATCGTTATAGATGGTATAAAATTCGATGTGGATACTCTGTTTAGCTGCGGCAATGTCTTCGAGCATCTTCTTAAACAACTTATGACCATCATGGAAAACATCGACGTGGTTATGCTGGGTCACAAAGGAGTTGTCGATACTCTGGAAGAGCATGATGGTCCGCCGGTAGACGCGTTTCGTATCCTCGTCGGGGCGTTTCATCCGCTGGAAACGTTTCTTTTGCGCCTCTAGAGCCTCACTTAGTTCCAGCTGGGTTTCCGTCTTGATCCGGTCCATCTTGCGGTACGGTAGTTTCCGCCCCAGGAAGGCATAGATAATAAAGCCAACCACTGGCAGGAAAACCAGCACCAGTAGCCAGGCCCAGGTTGCGGCAATGTCCCGTTTTTCCCGGAAAACCGTAAAGAGAGCAATGACCGTGTTCACAAGGACAATTGCTAAAAGAATCCACCTAATGATTTCCCACGTCAGCATTACCAATAATCCTCCCTTTTTCACTCCATGTTATTTTAACGCAATGCTTTTCAGTAACCAATAGCCAATCAATTCGGCTATAATGTTGGTAAATTTGAGGAGTTGAGAAAATGATTAATTTTCTACCACTGGGCATCGGCCAGGTCCGCCTGTTCCACATGCTCTTTAACCGTAACCCAGTTGCCGGCATCATTGTCTTGATTTTGATCGTGCTGTATGCCATTTACTATAACAATCACCGCTAAGGCGCTGGCTAAACAACCATTTGACCACCTGGTTGAATGGTTGTTTTTTTTATTGCCTTTGTCAGAAATTTCTCCCTAAATTTCAAGAATAAGTTAGCCACTGGACTCAAATAAATAATACTGACCAATTGATTATTGGTTGATGGAGCTGTGATATCTCTTGGTAGAAGGCCTTACGATAGATATCCATTGACGAATGTCCATT
>DXGK01000013.1 GCA_019113965.1 Candidatus Limosilactobacillus merdipullorum | reverse complement strand
AGGGACTGTACCTGGTTACTCACGGGTCTAATGCCTACGTTACTGGTAAGAACCTGGCGAGCGTCAAGCCATCCGTTTCCGGGAAGACCGGGACGGCGCAGACGATTTCCAATGGTCATGAAACGACGACCCTGAGTTTCGCGGGGTATTCACCATCGAACCATCCCCAGGTAGTTGTGGCCCTGGCAATTCCGGGAGCAACCAACGATAACGGGGAAGCGAACATCACGATGGCTAAGCAGATTTTCCAAGCCTACTGGAAGACGGTCCGGAATTCGAGCGAAGCCGATGATAGCAGCAATTAATGGTCACTCAGATCCCTGTCAAGGATTTTTCCTTAACAAACTTTGACAAAGCACTAGCCAAAATTGCTAATAAATGATATAGTTGTACGAGTTAGGGTTACGATAAATAACCATTTAAAGATTAAAAATAAGTTTGGAGGTTTCAACTCATGCGTGTCAACATTACACTTGAATGTACTTCATGCCACGAACGGACTTACCTGACGAGTAAGAACCGTCGTCACAATCCCGACCGTCTTGAATTAAACAAGTACTGCCCACGGGAACAAAAGGTGACCTTACACCGTGAAACTAAGTAATTAGTTTACTAATCCTGCCAATAGCCTGTGCTATTAGCGGGATTTTTTTGTCACAAGGGACCATAAGAAGCGAGGAAGAACGAATGGCAGCAGAAAATGATAACAAAAGTATTGGTCAGGCGATGCAGCTGATGGTCAGCGCGGGGGATGCTAAGGACTTGGCGCACCAAGCGCTCACAGCGGCTCGTAATGGTGACCTTGACCTGGCAAAGGAAAAACTCACCGCAGCCCGGGAAAAACTGACTGCGGCCCATAACGTGCAGACGACCATGTTGACGGCTGAGGCCCAGGGGAAGACTATCCAGCTGACCCTCTTGCTTGTTCACGCCCAAGACCATTTGATGACGGCAATCACCTATGTTGACCTGGCGGAAGAGCTAGTGGCCCTCTACAACCGCCTAGACCAAAAATAGCCCGGCTGTAAATTAAGTGAGAACTAGAAAAAACGCTTGCAAAAAAGATAACGAGCGGTGATAATAAATTGTTGAAACCGTTTATCATCTTAGTATAAAGGGGAGATTGTAGAATAATGACGTCTTCAAAGTCAGAACTACGTCAGGCTTACATCGCCCGGCTTCAACAGTTAGATGTTAACACCCGTCTGAAAGAGGAACAGGCGCTAGCATCGGAACTGTATGACCAGGCGGCATGGATGGGGGCCAAGGTCATTGCCTTGACCCTTAGTCAACCGTTTGAAATTGACACGGCCCCGTTAATTCTTCATGCCCGGCATGAGGGGCGGACAGTAGTGGTTCCCCGAACCCTACCCAAGCGGCAGATGGAGTTTGTTGAGCTAAAGGAAAACTCGACTTTTGAGGAATCCGGCTTTGGTATTCTTGAGCCGAAGGAGGGCCGTGTTTTCGGACCGGATGAAATTGACCTGATGGTCGTTCCCGGAGTAGCCTTTACGGCGACTGGCCGCCGGCTAGGGTTTGGTGGGGGCTACTATGACCGCTACCTGACTAATTACCATGGGAAAACCATTGCCCTGGCCTTGCCAACTCAACTGGCTGATGCTGATGAATGGGTGAGTGAGGCGCACGACCAACCCGTTGACCAGGTTCTCACGCTAGCGGAGCGTTAGTTGATGAGGAATAGTGTGTGGAAGGACAACCCGGTTACGGTCACGCTGATTGCGATTCAGGTAATTATCTACCTGCTGATGACCCTAGCCGGTGGGTCGACAAACCCGGCAGTGCTGCTCCGGTTTGGTGCCTTACAGTCGGCCGCCCTGCAAGCCGATGAATGGTGGCGGTTGATTACGCCCGTCTTCGTTCACATCGGTTTTGCGCACCTGCTGATCAATAGTATTACCCTGTACTTTATTGGAATGTACATTGAACAGCTTTTTGGTCATTGGCGGCTGCTGGTAATTTACCTGGGCAGTGCAGTGGTCGGAAACCTGATGAGTGCCTACTGGCTGCCAGCCGGGATTTCGGCCGGTGCAAGTACCGGGATTTTCGGGTTGTTTGGTGCCTTTATCATGTTAGGGGCCAGTTTCCGGGAAAATCAGGCGTTGCGAATGCTGAGTCGGCAGTTTTTGATTCTGGTAGTCCTGAATATCGTGACCGATTTGATGGTACCGGGGATCGACCTTGCGGGGCACCTCGGCGGCTTTATCGGTGGTTTCCTACTGGCCTACCTGGTCGGGGCACCCCGCTTAGGACGGGTGAACGTCATCGAACGGACGTTAGCTACCCTGGTCCTGGTGGCTGGTATCCTGGTCCTGTTTATAAAAGTGAGCTGATTAAATGGCAAGTTTACCGCGTGAATACCGGACACTATACGATGTCCAGCAGTTATTAAAAGAGTTTAACGTCTTCGTGTATGTGGGCAAACGGTTGTACGACATCGAGCTGATGGCGATTGAGCTGGATAACCTCTACCAATCGGGGGTAATTGACCGGCAGGTGTACATGAAAGCGAAGATTGTCCTACGAAAGGAACACCGTGAGGAGCAGTTCCGGGAAAAAAGTGGCCGTTTGTATTAATAGAGTGAAAGTTTTGAGGAGGAAGAAAACATGGCAAAAAAGTTATTTGGTGTAGATCTTGGTGGGACCACGATTAAGTTTGCAATCCTGACGCAGGATGGGGAAATTCAACAGAAGTGGTCAATTCGGACTAACATTTTGGATGATGGTTCCCACATTGTTCCTGATATCATTGATTCGATTAACCACCACCTGGACCTTTACAAGATGAGTCCGGACCAGTTCATCGGAATCGGGATGGGGACCCCTGGAACCATTGACCGGGAAGAAGGTACCGTCGTGGGGGCCTTCAATTTGAACTGGAAGACCACTCAGCACGTTAAGGAACAGATTGAAGAGGGCACCGGCATGAAGTTTGCCCTGGACAACGACGCCAACGTTGCTGCGCTGGGTGAACGTTGGAAGGGTGCCGGCAATGAAGGTGACGATGTGGCCTTCATTACTCTGGGGACCGGTGTCGGTGGTGGCCTGATTTCCAACGGTAAGCTGGTTCACGGAATTGTCGGTGCTGGTGGTGAAGTTGGTCACATGATTGTTAAGCCAAATGGATACCTGTGTACTTGTGGTAACCACGGTTGTCTGGAACAGTATGCTTCCGCTACCGGGGTTGTTCACATCGCCCAGGACAAGGCAGAAGAATACGAGGGGAACAGCCGGTTGAAGGCCATGATCGACAACGGCGATGAAATCACCTCTAAGATTGTCTTTGACCTTGCCAAGCAAAACGACTACCTCGCCAACACCGTTGTTGACGAAGTGGCCTTCTATCTGGGATTAGCCTGTGCAAACTTATCCAATGCCCTGAACCCAGAATTCTTGGTTATCGGTGGTGGGGTTTCCGCTGCGGGGGACTTCCTCTTGAAGCGGGTTCAAAAGAACTTTGAACAATTTGCCTTCCCGACTGTGCGGACTTCCACAACTCTGAAGCTGGCTGAATTAGGAAACGACGCCGGGGTAATCGGTGCCGCTTCACTGGCCCGTCAATTTGCAGAAGCCTAAGTAAGGAGCGGGAAAAGTGATTTTAGGAATTAGTAAAACGTTATTGACGATTAACCTCCTAGTGGCGGTAATCATCCTAGTATGGTTGTTTAGCTGGGGCTTCCAAAACTGGCGCCGCAAACATTACGCAACCGTTTTAGACCAGGAGGATTTCCAAAAGGGAATGCGGAAGGCCCAGGTGATTGACCTCCGTCAGGAAAAGGACTTTAAAGCCGGACACATTCTAGGCGCCCGCAACCTGCCGTACATCTATCTGCGGCAGCAGTATGGTGAATTGCGAAAGGATATGCCGATCTACCTCTATGATGAAACGATGACACTGAGTACGCAGGCAGTAGCGTTTCTGGGTAAGCATGGCTATCATAACCTTTACATTCTTCGCGATGGCTACCGGGAGTGGGATGGCAAGACAAAGAAAGCCAAGTATTAAAATAAAAAAATGGCATGGTGATCGCAGTTGGTCACCATGCCATTTTTTTATATAATAGTGAAGGTAATTAAAGTTGGTGTGCGGACCGGTTTTTCCGGTTAGCTGCCCGGCGGTTTTTATCAAATTTAATTTCTTCTTCTTCGACCGGCTTGATCACGGTCTTGTGAAAAGCAACCACACCGCTGGCGATTGCGGCAAGAGTTGAGGCGGTACCAATCAAAAATCCTTTGGTAACTTGTTTCATCAGGCATTCCTCCTTATTAGTTAACTTACCACTATTATGAGCGAAGAAGGCCGTTTTTGCCAGTCATTATCAGAAAATTTACGAGTTTATAAGGAAGTTGGTTATGGATAAAGTAATTGCAATCGTTGGTCCGACCGCGGTCGGTAAAACGGCACTTTCAATCGAATTAGCGCGTCAGGAAGACGGGGAGGTGATTTCCGGCGACTCTATGCAGGTTTACCGGCACTTGGATATCGGGACCGCAAAAGTCACGCCTGCGGAAAGGGCGGGGATTCCCCACCACTTAATCGATATTTGCGACGTTGACCAGCAGTATTCGGCGGCCCGCTTTAAGCAGGAGGCCAGTCGGTGGATTGAGGAGATCACTCAGCGCCACCGCCTCCCAATTATCGCGGGGGGAACGGGATTGTATATTCAGAGCCTCACTGACAACCTGGCCTTAGGGGATGACCAGGACGAGGGCGAAGGTGAGGAATCGCCAATCCGGGCTCGCTGGGAACGGCTTGCCGCGGAGAAGGGGAATGCTTACCTGTGGGAGCAGCTGGCGCAGCTTGACCCGGCCGCTAGCAGGAAAATTCCGGTTGGCAACCAGCGGCGGTTAGTTCGGGCCCTGGAAGTGATTGAAAAAACGGGACGGCCTTTTTCCGAGCAGCCACAGGGAGAACGGCAGGCGGACTTCCTACTGATTGGCCTTAATACTGCCCGGCCGGTCCTGTATGACCGTATCAACGCCCGGGTGGATCAGATGGTTCACCATGGACTGGTAGAGGAAACACGCTGGCTGTATGAGCAAGGCGGCCCCCAGCTGCCAGCGGGAAAGGGAATTGGCTACCACGAACTTTTTGACTACTTTGCGGGCCGGTGCAGCCTGGACGAGGCGGTTGCCAAAATCAAGTTGGACTCGCGCCACTATGCGAAACGACAGCTCACCTGGTTTAGAAACCGGATGTCGGTACACTGGTTTGACCTGGTTAGCGGGCAGGATACGATTCAAGATATTAAGTCGGTCGTCGATGATTGGTTAAAAAAGTAAAGCTGACGAACAAATTTGATTATAATTGGCTAAAAGTTCTGGAATTAAATTGACTTGCCCGGTTGGGGTTGTTATTCTAATAACCGTATTGAAGTGGAGCTGCTTATAATTATTCGCGAAGATCCGTTAGGGGGAACCGCACTAACCAGCTCTGACTTCAGATTGTTAAGAATGGCAGAGAGCATAGATTGATTGAAAGGGAATGGAAGATATGGCAAAGCGTGAATTATCAAAAGATGAAGTTCGCAAGATGGTCAAGGACGAAAACATTCGCTTCTTGCGGGTAATGTTTACCGATATGCTGGGGACGATTAAGAGCGTTGACTTACCAGTCAGTCAGCTTGATAAGTTGATGGATAATAAAATTATGTTTGACGGTTCTTCAATTGACGGCTTTGTCCGGATTGAAGAAAGTGATATGTACCTGTACCCAGATATGTCAACTTGGCTGGTCTTCCCATGGGGGGCTGAGCACGGGAAGGTTGCCCGGGTAATCTGCAGTGTGCAGACGGTTGATGGTGAACCATTTGCCGGTGATCCTCGGAATAACTTGAAGCGGGTTCTTAAAGATATGCAAAAGATGGGCTTCAAGGACTTCAACATTGGACCGGAACCCGAATTCTTCCTTTTCAAGACTGATGAGCAGGGAAACCCTACGCAGACGGTTAACGACCAGGAAAACTACTTTGATATGGAACCGGCTGACCGGGGTGAAGACTGCCGTCGGGATATCGTTCTAGCACTGGAAAAGATGGGCTTTGATGTGGAAGCGGCCCACCACGAAGTTGCTCCCGGACAGCATGAGGTGGACTTCAAGTATTCCGATGCCCTCGAAGCTGCCGACAACATCCAGACCTTCAAGCTGATTGTAAAGACGATTGCTAAGAAGTATGGCCTGCACGCGACCTTCATGCCGAAGCCGCTTTCTGGAATCAATGGTTCAGGGATGCACCTCAACATGTCCCTCTTCACGCAAAACGGTGACAACGCCTTCTTTGATCCGGAGGATGAACGGCAGTTATCGCAAACGGCCTACCACTTTCTCGGCGGGTTAATGAAGCACGCCCGGGCCTACACCGCTGTCTGCAACCCAATCGTCAACTCCTACAAGCGGTTGGTTCCAGGTTTTGAAGCACCGGTATACGTTGCCTGGTCCACTTCGAACCGGTCACCACTGATTCGGATCCCAAGTGACCGGGGAATGGGAACGCGGGTAGAATTGCGTTCTGCTGACCCGTCTGCCAACCCTTACCTGGCAATTGCGGCCGTGCTGGAAGCCGGGCTGGATGGCTTGCGGAACGAACTGCCAGCCATTCATGAGGTCGATGAAAACATCTACCAGATGACCAGTAAGGAACGGGTGGAAAAAGATGTGCGCAACCTGCCAGATACCTTGCACAATGCCCTGAAGTCGCTGGCTAAGGATGAAGTTGTCAAGGGTTCGATGAGTGACCACATCTACCACAGCTTTATGGAAGCCAAGACCCGCGAATACGATGCCTACCGCCAGCACGTTTCGGATTGGGAACGGCAACGTTACATGGAAAAATACTAATATTAAGGAGGTTGGGACTTCGGCTGAAGTGTCAGCCTCTTTTTTAGTTGGTGGTTTTCCAGTCAGACGGGCGGTGATGGAGTCAGCGATCGGGAACGATGACCATCCGGGGGATGAGGTTCAGCCGGCTCTTGCATTGACAAATTAGGACATTCAGATAAAATTATATTTGTTGCACCGGCAGTCATGATGGCTGCTAACAAGTTACTAAAGGAGAATCGAAATAATGGATCAAAAGGTCAGAGTTCGGTATGCACCTAGTCCGACAGGCTTCCTGCATATTGGAAATGCCCAATCAGCATTATTTAACTATTTATTTGCACGTCACTTTAACGGAACGATGGTTCTGCGGATTGAAGATACGGATACTAAGCGGAACGTCCAGTCTGGTGAAGACAGCCAGCGGGAAAACCTGCACTGGCTAGGTATCGACTGGGATGAGGGTCCAAATAAGCCTAATCCAAAGTATGCTCCATACCGGCAAAGTGAACGGAATGCCCAGGGAATTTACCACAAGTACATCCAGGAATTGCTGGACAAGGGGATTGCCTACAAGGATTACACGACTGAAGAAGAACTTCAGGAAATGCGTGAACGGCAACGGGCTAACAAGGAAGCGCCGCACTACGATGGCCGTTGGTATGGTCGGAGTGAAGAGGAACAAAAGGCCGCCGAAGCGAAGGGCTTGAAGCCGACAATCCGCTTCCACTTTCCAAAGGACCACGAATACCAATGGGACGACATCGCCCGGGGTCACGTTTCCTTCAACTCTGACAACCTTGGTGGGGACTTCATCATTGAAAAGAGTGATGGGATGCCAACCTACAACTTTGCCGTAGTTGTTGACGACCACACGATGGACATTACCCATGTCTTACGTGGTGCTGACCACATCTCCAACACGCCAAAGCAGATGGCGATTTACGAAGCACTGGGTTGGGAACACCCAGTCTTCTGCCACATCCCATTGATCTTCAACCCGAAGACACGGAAGAAGCTCAGTAAGCGGGACAAGGATACACTGCAGTTCATCAACGAATATAAGAAGCACGGTTACCTGCCAGAAGCCATCTTTAACTTCATTGCTTTCTTGGGCTGGTCACCAAAGGGCGAACGGGAAATCTACTCTAAGGATGAATTGATCAAGGTTTATGATCCGGAGCGGATGTCCAAGGCCCCAGCATACTTTGACCAAAAGAAGCTGGACTGGATGAACGCCCAATACATCAAGCAGATGGACGTCGACGAGCTGGCTGACCGGACGATGGAACTGGTTAAGGAAGGCGAAACCGAAGAAGCACAACGCCTGCAATCAATTCCTGAAGACGAACTCCGGGAATTGCTCAAGAAGACCATCCACGTTCACCAGCGCGACGTTAACAAGCTCCTCGAAGTCATTGAATACGCCTGGAGTTACTACAATGTCCTGGACGAACACTTCAACTACGACCAAATCGTTGATAATGAAGACTTCGTCAAGGAAGACGTTTTAGCCGTACTGAACGGCCTGAAGGACAAGCTGGTCAATGGTGGTGACGACCTGGATTACAGTCAGGCTATCAAGGAAGTCGGTAAGGAAACCGGTGTTAAGGGCCGGAACCTGTACTTCCCACTGAACCTGGCCTTTACCGGGTCCACATCTGCTCCTCAGATTTACGAGATTATGGACATCTACTCCCGTAAGACTGATATTGAACTGCTCGACCGGATGATTGCGGCGGTTGAAGCATAAGCTATAAATATAAAGGCTGGAATTTTCCGGCCTTTTTTGTTTTTAAAACAGAAAAACGACTGACAAACTAAATCCGTCAGTCGTTTTATCTAGGATTGCTTCAAAAAGCTTAGTCACTCAGTTTCTTGGCTTCTTCGTCAAGTTTTGCAAAACCAGAGCCATTAGGCTTCTTGTTGCCACGCTTTTCCATGGCCTTCCGTGCCATTTCCTTACGTTCTTGCTTACTTAATGCCATAGTTAACTTCGCCTCTTTTCGAAACGCTCCATCAAGCGCGGGATAATACCCGCTTATTCAATTATAGTTCAGTTCTTAATAAAAGCAAATTGGCAGGAAGGACGCCTTGCATCCAAGATTTCGTGGTCGCCTATTGAAAAACGGGTAAAATGTGTGAAAATGGTTTTAGGTTTACGTTTTGTTAACTAATTATAAAGTTTTTGACAAAAATGAAGAAAATTTAATCGTTTGGAATTACTTTCGGCTACTATTAAATTAGTTATGTAGACAAGGAGTTAGTGCTTTATGGCGAATGAAGAACACGAAAACAGAGCAGTGGAGATCGGGAGCTTGATCGAACGCCAAGTGGCGATTAAGATCAAGTACTTACAAGAGTTAAACGAAGCCATCGCGGCTCATCAGGACCGGCAAATTTACCAATTGTTGGATAACCAACGGTACGCGAAGGAAATTGAACACCGGGAACAACAGCCTAACGACCAGGGAGTTATGAGCTTGGTCGATGACCTGGCTGACCAGCTGAGCAATTATCTAAGCGAGAAGCTAATCAAGTACCTAGGACAAGCGTATCCGTTTTTCTATTATGAAGAGTACCAGACCGGCCACTACCGGATTTACTTTGGTAATTGGTGGGACAGGCGGCAGTTTGGTGAATTGGATGTCTTGAACGTCCGCTTCTCCTTTGAACCGACCGAGTACGAAAAGCTGCGCCAATCTTTTGAATTGGCACGGGAAAACAAGCGCTTTAACAGTGACCGAATTGCGGAGATTTCAAAGCAGAATGACCATTTACAGGATTTAATTGACCACCAACGGGAACGCGAAGACCGTCGTCAGCAGGTCGAACAGCAGCTGGAGGACATTAACTCGCACTCGGGGATTTTTGAATCCAGTAAGAATAAGGAAAACCGTCAGGAATTAGTCGACCAGTTGCAGAAGATCGAGGATGAAGAACAGGAAGCCCGGACTGCTAACAAGACGATTAAGGAAAACGAACAGGTAGTCCTTTCCTTATCTAAGGAAAACACGATTCTGAGCTATGAACAGAAGAGTATTATGGATACTTTTGGCAGTTTCGAGGACTTTGAGTTGGCAAACCGCAACCTTTATGCCAATTACTTGGCAAGCCTTGACGGTGACCGTCACGAAGAAAAGCAGGTGAGTGAAGATGAACAATAATAAGATGATTAGCTCACCACAGGCCCGGTTGACGGCTCTCTCCACCTCTTTTAAGGACGTCCTTAAACTTGGTCGGCACTATGTCGAGTTGTTAGACCAGTTAGTAGAAACCGAAGATGCTCAGGAGATGTTGGCGGCGACGACCCAGTTGGCCGAACTGGACTTGCAAAATGCCTTTGCTGATTTTCCACAGCACTACCAAGCAGCCGATTACTATCTTATTTTTATGGGACGCCTGCTAGAAAAGCATGGTATCGATGCTATCCAGATTTCCGAAAATTCACGGCACCAATTCATCGCCCGGATCGAACCGATTGCTGATAGTGATAGCTTTAAGTTCCAGCTTGGTGAAGATGGGGAAGCGGCCTTTACAGAGCAGGGGGAACAAGAACCGCTCTTTTACCTTGATTTGGCGAACCGCTTTTTCCAGTTCAATAATCAGGCCCTGGTAAACTACTTCATCGTTCGGGCTCTCAAGAAGCATACGGACTTAGAACTGCGGGATGCTGTAAAACCACTGATTGCCTTTGCACAGGAGTTAGCGACGGACCTTGACTTTACCATTAATTTGGGAATCCTTAATACTGATAATGCGGAACGCTTTGCCCTTGCACGGCCAGACCTTGACTTAACGGTGATTGACCGCCTGTTTGTGGCTACGGCAGAAAATGATTATATGCTGATGAACTTGCCGCGTAACAATGGGGCAGAGTTGATGCTGGACCAGGGAATTAAATTAGACATTGCCTTTGATCCGGACGATTACAGTCAGCAGTGGTTCTTTGCGGTTAAAGATCCTGACTCCCGGGTTTCGTTCTTTGATACCTTGCTGCACTATAACTTGATTCGGCAGTGGTATTTGAATAACCGGGCTGAATTGGCAGTCCGGTCCGATAAGCTGGTAGTGGCGCCAGCGGATGAAGAGGAATCCTTTGAACAGCCAACCGAGGTGTTTCAGCCGGATAGTGAGCAAGCAGAACGAGAGGAGGATGAACTAGGTGACCGCAAATAAGCAGTTAGACATTACCAAGCTGTTGCACGAGGCAATCGACCTCGAACTGGCGGTCGATGATGCCTATGACTTGCTGATTGGTCCTGAAACGCGGCAGCAGACTATTTATCTCCAGCTGGATGTCCAGCTGAGCCGCTTTGCAAGCCTGGCTGGTTGGGCCGATGTTCTGCATGTGAATCAGCCAGCGAGCCACCAGCAGTTAGTGGCGCAATACGTAAAGGTGGTGGCCTTGTTCTTACTGTTTAGTGCAAAACGGCAATGGACGCACCTGATTGTCCTGAGTGCTGAACAGTGGCAACGGATTAGCGGTGCTGACAAAAAAGACCAGTTAGCAGACCTTAATCGCGAATATTTGGCGATTAAGAATTTACTGAATGGCGCCTATGTCAGCCGCCACCAGGAGGATCTTCGTCACGCTTGGCACCTATTGTTGAAACTTGGGATAGTTGACTTTGAGATTAGTCCCGCTGAAATTACCAGCGCTTACCAGCAAATGGTCACGACGACCAACCAACAATTTGACCAGCAATAAAAGAGACCGCCGCGGTTCATCAATACAATGAATCGCGGCGGCCTTTTGTTGAACGAAAAAAGATTAAGCCTTTCGTTTGGCACTGTGTTTACCAACTGGTTCTTCGCTTTGGTTGCCCCAAAGGATTTGACCAACCAAAGCTCCAGCTAGGATTAATACAATGATAAAGAATGGTAACATAATCAATCACCCCAAAGCTAATCTTAATTTTAGTTTATATAGGCTGATAATTATCCGCAAGATTTTAGAATTAATCT
>DXGK01000137.1 GCA_019113965.1 Candidatus Limosilactobacillus merdipullorum | reverse complement strand
AGGTTTCTACCGTAACCTGCCATATGTTGGCGTTTTGAAGCCAGAAGTGTACAATTCTTAGTTGTAGATGAATTATTGGTCAAAGATAGTCAAGTATGATATTATGACCATCGTTAATAGTAATCAGACGGCATTTTGCTGTCGGATAGGAGTTGCGTATGAACAATCGCCGAAATAATGGTTTTGGGCATAACATACTCTTTTACTCCGTAATCTTCTTGTGTCTGATGGGGATTGCCTACTTCTTCTTTGGAGGGAATAATGGCAACGGCGGTCAGACAAAGACCGTTTCACAAACCGAGTTCATTTCGGAATTAAAGAGTAACAAGATCAAGAATTTCCAGGTTCAGCCTAACGGTGGTGTTTACAAGATCACCGGGACCTACCGTCATCCGCAAAAGACTGATAACAGCTCGAACAACGGGCTGAGCATTCTTGGCACGCAATCTGGTCAAGCTTCCAACTTCCAGAGTTCTGTGCTGCAAAGTGATGTGACGGTTGGCCAGCTACAACGTTATGCTGACCGGGAAAATGTCCGGATCTCGACCCGGGCAGAGGAATCCAACAGTGTCTGGATGAACCTCTTGCTGACGGTTCTGCCGTTAGTC
This sequence comes from Candidatus Limosilactobacillus merdipullorum, assembly GCA_019113965.1. Classification (GTDB taxonomy): domain Bacteria; phylum Bacillota; class Bacilli; order Lactobacillales; family Lactobacillaceae; genus Limosilactobacillus; species Limosilactobacillus merdipullorum. Next base: position 2,642 of record DXGK01000137.1, on the reverse strand, counting down.
ATCATGATTTTCTTCTTCTACATGATGATGGGGCAGGCTGGCCAAGGCGGTGGCGGCCGCGGAGTGATGAACTTCGGTAAGACCCACATTAAGCCTTCCAATAGTAAGAAAAATAAGGTTCGCTTCTCTGACGTTGCCGGGGAAGAGGAAGAAAAGCAGGAACTGGTGGAAGTTGTTGAATTCTTGAAGAATCCGCAGAAATTCTCCAGGCTGGGTGCACGAATCCCATCCGGTGTCCTGCTGGAGGGGCCTCCGGGTACTGGCAAGACCTTGCTAGCCAAGGCCGTTGCCGGTGAAGCCGGCGTTCCATTCTTCTCGATTTCTGGTTCAGACTTCGTCGAAATGTTTGTCGGGGTCGGTGCTAGTCGTGTTCGGGACCTGTTTGACCAAGCCAAGAAGGCTGCGCCAGCGATCATCTTTATCGATGAAATCGATGCCGTCGGTCGTCGTCGTGGTTCCGGCGTCGGTGGCGGTCATGACGAACGTGAACAGACCCTGAACCAGTTGCTGGTTGAAATGGACGGTTTCCAGGGCGATGAAGGGGTCATTGTGATGGCCGCAACTAACCGTTCCGACGTCCTTGATCCGGCATTGCTGCGGCCAGGTCGGTTTGACCGAAAGATTCTGGTTGGCCGTCCAGACGTCAAGGGTCGTGAAGCCATCCTGCGTGTTCATGCTAAGAACAAGCCGCTGGCTCCAGATGTCGACCTGAAGGAAATCGCCAAGCAGACTCCTGGGTTTGTGGGTGCCGATTTGGAAAACCTGCTGAACGAAGCTGCCTTGCTGGCGGCACGTCGTAATAAGGACCAGATTGACGCTGCTGACCTGGATGAAGCCGAAGACCGGGTTATTGCCGGACCTGCTAAGCACGATCGGGTGGTTAGTCCGCAAGAGCGGAAGACCGTTGCCTACCACGAAGCGGGTCACACCATCGTGGGGTTAGTCTTAAACGATGCCCGGGTCGTCCACAAGGTGACGATTGTTCCTCGTGGCCGGGCTGGTGGTTATGCCATCATGCTGCCGCGTGAAGACCAGATGCTGATGAGCAAGAAGAATGCCAAGGAGCAGATTGCCGGTTTGATGGGTGGTCGTGCTGCTGAAGAGATTATCTTCAACTCGCAGTCATCAGGTGCTTCTAACGACTTTGAACAGGCAACGCAAATTGCCCGCGCCATGGTTACCCAGTACGGGATGAGCGATAAGATCGGTCCCGTTGAGCTAGTAACTAGTGGTGGGATGACACCAGGCCAGTCGTACGGTCAGCAACCGTACTCAGAACATACTCAGGCGATTGTTGACGAAGAAGTCAAGCGCCTGTTGAACGAAGGTCACGAAACTGCACGGCGGATTATCGAAGAACACCGTGAACAGCACAAGCTGATCGCCGAGGCATTGCTGAAGTACGAAACGCTGGATGAAAAGCAAATTCTGTCACTGTACAGAACGGGGAAGATGCCTGCTAAGGATGTCGCTAAGGAATCCGATGAACAACGGGCAGCAACGTTTGAAGAATCCAAGCGTGAGCTGGAACGTCGTGAAAACGAACGCCACGACCAGGCAATGGAAGACCAACATGACCAAGAGGAAGACCACAACGATTCCGATGACGGCCATGATGATTCCGATAAGCTGTAATTAAACAAAGTGAAGCAGTTGGCGTCTTTGCCGGCTGCTTCTTTTCTTAAGAGGAGGATACTGATGGGATCAACAGATTATTTAGTCAAAGCAATTAGTCAGGATGGACAGTTTCGGGCGTATGCGGTTAATTCCACCCAACTTGTCCAGCACGCACACCAGGTTCACGATACTTGGAACACCGCTACTGCTGCTTTTGGTCGGTCGTTGATCGGGACTTTGCTACTGGCAACTTCCGGTTTGGATAAGACCCAGGCAATGACGGTCAAGATCCAGGGGAACGGGCCAGTCGGTGCGATTGTTTGTGATGGTCGTGCTGACGGGGTCGTGAAGGGTTACCTGCAGAATCCGCATGTTAGCCTGCCAGAGAATTCAAAGGGCAAGTTAGACGTCAGTGGTGCCGTTGGCAAGCAGGGGGCGTTGACAGTAACTAAATTGAGCCCTGACGACAAGGAACCCTATTCAGGGGAAGTGAACCTTGTTTCTGGGGAACTAGGTGACGACTTTACCTACTACCTCGCCCAGTCTGAACAAATTCCGTCCTCAGTGGGGTTATCAGTCTTTGTTAACGAGAAGGATGATGTAACGGCTGCTGGTGGTTTCCTGATTCAGGTGCTGCCAGGAGCAAGCGATGAGAATGTTCAGAAAGTGATTGACTCACTGAAGGATTTGCCACTGGTCTCACAGTTACTGCGTGATGGTAATACACCGGAACAGATTCTGACGAAGATCTTCGGTGATGGGCAGTTGAAGTTCCTGGAAACGATGCCGGTTTCCTACCGTTGTGATTGCAGTAAGGAACGGTTTGCCCGAGCCATTGAGGGACTACCAAAGGACCAGCTCGAAACGCTGATTAATGAGGACCACCATGCCGAAGCAGTGTGCCGCTTTTGCAAGAAGAAGTATGAGTTTTCTGAGGATGAACTAAAGCAATTGCTGGCTAAAAAAGAAGCTCAAAAATAAATTCGAAAAGATTTTTATTCGTAAAACCACGCCGAAAGATAACT
>DXGK01000136.1 GCA_019113965.1 Candidatus Limosilactobacillus merdipullorum | reverse complement strand
GTTCAATTTTGTTGTAAATACGACATTAATGATTAGTCACTGAAAACGTCAAATCTTACCGTCAGCTGGCTAAAAACACTGGTAGTATTCCTTGCTATGTCAGTTCCTCCATCCCTGACAAGTCATTAAGGACAAACAACCATACTTGTTAAACGCTAAGCAAGGTACTTTTGCGGGTCAGTCAGGAGGTCATCAACGCTGACCGCCACTTTATCGCCACTCTGGGTGTTCTTCAGCGTCAGTTGACCGGAATCGATTTCCCGGTCACCAATGACGGTGAAGTACTTGGCATTCCGCCGGGCCGCTTCCTTAATCTGGGTCCCCAATTTCCGCCCTTCGTAGTCCTTATCAGCCGCCACGTTTTTGTCGCGCAACTTGATCATCAACTTGAAGGCGTAGTTGCTGCCGTCTTCGTCTGGAGCGGTAAAGTAAAGGTCCAAGCCCGGTTTTGGTGCAAAGTTTGGATTTTCTTCGTTCAGTAATAACAGCAAACGTTCAACACCGATGCCGAAGCCGATCCCGCCGTTGTCGGGTCCGCCGACCTGGGCAATCAACCCGTTGTAACGGCCGCCACCACAGACGGTGACCCAGTTGCCACCGAACACCTTGGAATCGGACATAATTTCGAAGATGGTCTGGTTGTAGTAATCCAGCCCCCGAACCATGTCGGGGTCGATTTCGTACTTGATCCCCAGGTCGTCAAGTTGCTGCTTAACGGCGGTAAAGTACTTCTGGGAGTAGTCGCTCAGGCAGTCAAGGATCGACGGCGCGTTGGCGACGATCTTTTTGTCGGCCTCATCCTTGCTGTCCAGGACCCGAAGCGGGTTACGGTACAGCCGACGCTTGGAATCATCGGACAGTTGGTCATAGAACGGCTTGAGGTAGTCGATCAGTTTTTCACGGTAAGCATCCCGGGTTTCCTTGTCACCCAGGCAGTTGATGGTTACCTTCAGCTTGTCGGCCACGCCCAGACGCTTGAAGAATTCCATCGCCATGGCGATCGTTTCCACGTCCACCTGTGGTGACTCGTTGTTCAAGGCTTCGCAACCGATCTGAGTAAACTGACGTTGACGTCCCGATTGCGGCCGTTCGTAACGGAACATTGGCCCCATGTAGTAAACCTTGTACGGCTTTGGGTATTCTGGCCCATAGAGCTTGTTTTCCACGTAAGCCCTGGCAACCCCAGCGGTCCCTTCAGGACGCAGGGCAATGTGGCGACCACCCTTGTCGTCAAAGTCGTACATCTGTTTTTCAACAATGTCGGATGTTTCTCCGGCACTGCGGTCAAATAATTCCAGGTTTTCAAACATTGGTGTCCGAATCCCTTCGTAACCATACAAGCGGAAGACCTCTCGTGCAGTTGCTTCGATCTTTTGCCAGATTTCAATCTCACCAGGGAGAATGTCGGCCGTTCCTTTTGGCCGTTGGAATTTGTTTGTCTTTGACATCGATTCAATACCCCTTTCAAAAGAAAAACTCCCCCGGCAAACGACGAGAGGGAGATCATTAATCTCGGTTCCACCCCTGTTCACGACTGCCTCACGACAGCCGCCTCAGTAGGTCTTTGACCCAGCTGATAACGGAAGCAATCCGGACTGGGTGCTTGCACACTCGGTCAATTTGCAGGTGTGACTTGCAACGTTCCGGCTTCTCAGCAACTAACCGTTTCTCTGTTGATTCACGCCGCTTAATCCTGCGCTTTATTTTTAACTATCAGTAACATCCTACTTGATTGACGCCATCATTGTCAACAGAAAAACGGCTGTGCGTTGCACAACCGTTTTGTTTCGATTATTCGGCGCCAGTCCCATCATCGGCAGTGCCGGTCGTGGTACTGGTAGACGGCGATTCTGTCGTGGTCCCAGCTGAAGAGCTGGATTCACTACGAGTTGAACGTCTCGGCGCTTCGTAAGTCGAGTCCGTTGAACCAGTACTATCACCGCCGCCAAAATAACTGGACGTACTATCAGAGAGGGTTGATGATGAACTCCTGGAACGGCGACTGCTCTTACCTGACCGTCCGCTGCCTGGCACGTTGTATTCCGCCTCGTTTGGCAACTCAAAGTCAACGTTCGTAACACCATTGTAAGTGGTCTGTAAGTTCCACATCCAGGTTTCGTAGTTGTGAACTTTCTTGAACTTCAGACCTAGTGCATGACGGACTAACTTGGAAATCCGGTTGATTTCCTTAGGAGAGGCAATCTGGAACGATGCCCCATCAATTGTGGCGTCCTTTCCCTGGAAATGGTAGGTCTTAACGTGGTTCATCGCCAGGTGATAGTTAGCGTAGAGGGTAGCCACATTATCAATTGGCACGTCGGTCTTAACCCCGTCCTTCACGGCGTCCAGGATCTTATTGACCGCCCCCACAGAACCAGATGTCTTCAGCTTGTGAATGACACTGATCATCACTTGTTGCTGACGCTTTTGCCGACCATAGTCGTTGTTCGGGTCATCGTAACGCATCCGTGAGAACTTAAGAGCCTCATTCCCGTTCAGGTGCTGTTGCCCTTTCGGGAAGTGGTGGCCTTCATAGTCGAAGGCAAATGGGTTATTAACATCGACCCCACCAACGGCATTGACGACCTTCTTTAAAACGCCCATGTTTAGAACGGCGTAGTAGTCAATCGGTACATTCAGCAATTCAGATACCTGCTTGACTGTTTGTTTGGGACCGCCAATCGAATAGGCGGCGTTAATCTTGACGTAGTCCGGGCCATCATCGGTATTGACCCGCACCAGCGTGTCCCGCGGGATACTGGTCATCGTGATCGTCCGCTTCTTGGGGTTAACCGTCATCAGTTCCAGGGTATCGGTATTCCCACCCTTATTCCCCCGGTTCAATGCCCCAACGTCAGTCCCCATCAGCAGGACCGAAACCGGCTTGCCGGCCTTTAACTTGGGATCAATTTTCCCGCTCCGCTCGGAGAAAACCCCCTTAGCGGTACTGTGGATTTTGTGGTATTCATAACCACCGGCACAAACCAGCAAGATCACTAACGCTAAGATAAAACGTTTCAGCCACTTACCCGTCCTGTGCGGGTGCAGCTTGTTATTGCCGCCACCGCCAGAATGCCGCTCACGGCGGTGTTCTTTTCTGGCGACACTTTCGTCAATATCTCGTTGGAGCCGTTCGCGGTACTCTTCCCGCGTTTCATGTTTAGCCATCTTTTAAACCCTCTGTAGTTTTTATTAGCTAGTAAGCTCAATTTTAATTAAATCAACTCTTCCTAATCTAGCAGAGTCAATAACATTAGTCAATTCTCGATGGGAACATGTTATCAAAATCTCAACAATTTAGGTGCTAATTTTCTTATTAAAGCCCCGATAAACGATACTCATTCCCACCTGCCGTCTCACTTGCCGGATCACCTCCACCAGGAATTGTTGGTTATTACCCATGCTGTGAAGGGGGACTGAACGGGTCCGGTGTCCCGACCGTTGCCATTCCAAAAACCAGTTATAACAGGCATTGAAGGGATCATTGACGATCAAAATCCGGTAGCGCACATTGATGTGATGGTGGAAGTGAGCAAAAATTCGCTGGACGATCAGGGCGGCTGTCGTCGACACAGTTTGATCGTGCTGTTCCATAAAAAAACACCTCACTGCTATTATATCAGCAAATCGAACAAATGTTCGCTAATAGCAGTGAGGTTTGTCTGTTATTCTGTTGACACCCGCTTAGCCTTGGGCTGGTAACTAAGGGCTAAGACGGCCACGATAATCATCACTGAACCAATCCAGTCAGCCACGGTGAGGTGGAGGTTGAATATCAGCACCGACCCGATCGTTGCCGATAGTGGTTCAAAGGCATCCAAGAAGCCAGCGGTCGAAGGCGGAATATAGCGCAACGCGTTGGTAAAGAGCTGAAAAGGAATCAGGGTACCAATAACGATCACCCCGGCCATCAACCACCAGATCATGCTGTCATGAGGCAGTTGTGGCTGACCCGAGTGAACGATTAAGAGCGCTAAGCCCGAGATCAGTAAACCCCAGCCGGTAATGACCAGTGATGAGAAACCGCCCCGGACCATCCGCTGAGGAATCAGGGTATTGGTAGCCACGCCGACGGCCGAACACAGTCCCCAGAACAGAATCCCGGGTGTTAATGCTAAATGATTGAAGTGGCCATGAGTGGCCAGGGTGAAGACACCCAGAAAGGCCACTACTGCGGCAATCATTTCAATCCGTCGTGGCCGCTGGTGTCTAAAAATTGCCACGTACGCGATAATAAAGAATGGGCCGATGAACTGCAGGATGGTGGCGATTGACGCGTTCCCTTCCTGGACTACCCGGAAATAACAGTACTGAACTGGTAAGAGGCCAAACACTCCGTAAGCGGTAATGGTAATGGCATCCTGCTTAGTTCGCCACACCCGCAGGGGATCCTTATGCGTCACCGCCGCTACTAAGATGAGGATCATCCCGGCAGTTATCATCCGCACCTGCGAAACCCACATGGGGGTCACCTCGGGACTAATGTTAAAGAGCCCCTTGGCACAGAGACCGGAAATGCCCCAAAAAGTACAGGAAATAATTCCGATCAAAGTCCAAAACCGGCGCTGCCGACGTTGAGTTTGCGTCACACTCACCATTCCTTCCATCCTCTACTTGAGGTTCTTTTTGATTGTCCGGGTCAAGCCTAACCAGGTCCCGATCATCACCATTGTGTAGATCGCACAGAAAATTGCCACCCATTTAATGAACGGGAGTAAATTCATGAAAGTTAACCCTCCCATGACAATTGTCAGGACCAGCCAAATGGCAATCTGCCTGGTTATTTTATCACGTTGTTTCTTTAATTGTTCTGCTTTTAGTTGATTTGCCATTTATTTCACCATCGCTTGAATTCCCACTGCCAATAAACCACCGCAAAGCGGCCCAAACATCGGTACCCAACTGTACCACCAGCCGGCACCCGATTTATTAGGCACCGGCAAGATCGTGTAAGCCAACCGCGGTCCCCAATCCCGTGCCGGGTTGAGGGCAAAACCGGTCGTCGTGCCTAAACCGGCACCGATTGCGAAGATCACCAGGCCGACTACCACTGGCTTCAGACCGGTCGTAAAGTTGCCCAGGTTGACCAGTACCAAGACAAAGACGAAGGTCGCAATCACTTCACTGAGAAAGTTGAAGAAACCGTAACGGATGCCCGGCATCGTCGCAAAAATGCTGACGTTGTTGTCTTCGGGGTGCTTGGTGGCCTTAAAGTGCGGCCAAAACTGGATAATCACCACTGCCGCACCAAGGAAGGCGCCGAGAAACTGTCCCGCCAAGTACGGGCCCACCTGACTTTGTGGAAAGGTCCCGGCCGTGGCAAAGGCAATGGTCACCGCCGGATTGAGGTGCCCCGCCGACCCCAGTGAACCGGCAACGTAGACCCCCATCGTCACGGCAACGCCCCAGGCAAAGGAAACGTAAAACCAGTCCTTCTGGCCACTACTGAAAGTCTTTTTCAGGTTAAGCCCGGCACCGACCCCGCAGCCGATGACGATCAGGACAAAGGTCCCCACGAGCTCGCCAATAAAACCATGCATGATTAAATCCTCCATTTGACAAAAAAAAGGCGTGGCTGGAACGCCACGCCCCATTCACGTTCGTTACTTTGACTGGTTATCAGCCATTGACTTGCGCAGCTTGTCACCAATTTCTTCATAACCCGGCTTTCCCAGCAGGCCAAACATGTTTACCTTGTAGGCTTCAACACCTGGTTGGTTGAACGGGTTAATGCCGTTCAGGTAGCCAGAAACGGCGATGGCCACTTCAAAGAAGTAAATCAGGTAACCAAGGGTGTGTTCCGTTTCGTCCGGGATGTGCACCGTCATAACTGGCACCCCACCGTCATTGTGGGCAGCAACCACGGCCTGGTAAGCCTTAGTATTGGCAAAGTCCATCGTCTTGCCTTCCAGGTACTTGAGGCCGTCCAGGTTATCTTCGGCAGTCGGAATGTCCACGTCGAAGTTTGGCTTATCCAGCTTGACGACGGTTTCCATCAGGTTGCGACGGCCCTCCTGGATGTACTGGCCTAAGGAATGCAGGTCAGTGGTGAAGTTAGCACTGGATGGGTAAATGCCCTTCTGGTCCTTCCCTTCAGATTCACCGGCTAATTGCTTCCACCATTCGGCCAACATCCGCATGTTTGGCTCATAGTTTTCCAGCAATTCGGTGGTGTAACCCTTCCGGTACAAAATGTTCCGGTAGGCAGCATACTGGTATGCCGGGTTCTTGGTCAGGTCTGCTGCGGTCAATTCGCGTTCGGCATCAGCGGCACCTTCCATCAGCTTATCAATGTCCGCCCCAGAAGCGGCAATTGGCAGCAGGCCGACTGGACAGAGAACGGAGTAACGACCACCAACCCCGTCAGGGATAACAAAGCTTTCGTAACCATGGGCATCAGCCTCTGTCTTCAGGGCACCACGGGCCTTGTCGGTAGTAGCGTAAATCCGCTTGTTAGCTTCCGCTTCACCGTACTTCTTAATCAGCAGCTGCTTGAAGATTCGGAAAGCAATGGATGGTTCAGTCGTCGTCCCGGACTTGGAAACGATGTTGATCGAGAAGTCCTTGTCGCCGATCAGCTGAATCAGGTCGTGAACGTAGGTTGAACTCAGCGAGTTACCGGCAAAGACCACCAGCGGGTACTTGCGGTCCTTAGCAGACTGAGCCTCGTAGAAAGTGTTGTGCAGGAAGTCAACCGCCATCTTGGCCCCCAGGTAGGAGCCACCGATCCCGATGACTACCAGGACGTCGGAATCAGACTGAATCTTCTTGGCGGCCTTCTTAATCCGCACAAATTCTTCCTTGTCGTATTCAGTTGGCAAGTGCAGCCAGTCGCGGAAGTCTGCGCCAGCGCCAGTACCGTTGCGCAGTTCGCTGTCAGCGGCAGTGACCATTGCCTGCATTTCACCAAGTTCATTGCTGTGCACAAACTTTTTTAGTGCACTGCTATCAAATGAAACCTTACCCATTTTTACCGGATCCTTTCCGTTAATTGACTTAAATAAACATTCCTCTCAATCATAATGTAAACGTTATCGATATGCAACAAATTACTGGTCTATATCAATTTCTTTATTATTCCGTAAAAAAACGGACAGCACTTTCGCGCCATCCGCTATGACTAATTATTGGCCTTGAGTGGCTTTTTCGGCCGCATCAACGAGTTGTTCCATCGTCTGGCTGCCGAAGATCACCGGGCCGTCGTTCATGATGGTTGCCGGCACGCTCATGATCTTGCGTTCCTTCCGTAATTCAGGGAACTCGCCCAAGTCAATCATCGTCGCGGTCACTTGTGGGTTCAGTGAAGCCATCCGCTGGCAGGCAGCCACCACGTCCGGGCAGAAGTGGCAAGTCAGCGAGACGCCGATCTGGATATCAACCTTTGGCAGGTTAACAATCCGTTCCTTCAATGCCGCCGGTACATCCTGGCCAGGACCGCCGACATTGTAGATTCCCAGTACCAGCGAACTCATCTCGTGGCCACTCGGGATGCCGGCATATTGGAGGCCAGTATCTTGGTCACCCACCATCAGCTTCAGCTGTGGCAACAGCTGCCGGTCATCGGTAATCTCGTGCTTGTCGACCGTCAGTTTGTCACTGTACTGGGCCACTTCATCGACGAAGCTGGCCAACTCCTGGCTGTGCTGGGTGTGGTTGAGTGACAGGTCCAACGTGACGTTCTTCGTCAACCGCCCGAAGACCGCTTTAAGCTGGGCAACAATATCAGCCGTCAACCACTTGCCGGTATGTGGTTGGGCCGGCTGAGTCTCTTGGCTGACACTGGACGTCTGCCCCACCGGTTGAGCCGACTGCTTAACTTCCCGGTGGATTAGGATTCCCAGGCGCTGCTTTTGTGCGGTGACGTACTTCTCGGCCGCGGTGGCCGCAGTGGCACCGTCGGCAGCGGCGGTAACGATCTGCCGCAAGTCTTTGACGATCACATCACCGGCGGCATAAACACCCGGAACATTGGTCGCCCCATCGACATCAGTCTTGATGTAGCCGCGGTCATCCATGTCAAGGAGGCCCTGGAATTCCTGGGTCGCCGGCTTGGTACCCACGTAAACGAAGACGCCAAAGGTCTGGTCGCTATCGTCAACGTGATAGACGGTTTCCTCGCCCGTCTTGTTGTTGACCAACGTGGCGGTTTGAATGTAATCATCCCCGGCGACCTGCTTGATCTCGGTGTTGTATTCAACGGAGACCTTCGGGTTGTTCAATGCCTTAGCGGCAACCAGCGGCGGGCAGTGAAACTTGTCGGCCCGAACAAGGACCGTCACGTGCTTAGCGAAGCGGGTCAAGTAGTCCGCTTCTTCCGCTGCAGCGTATCCCCCGCCAACGACAAAGACCTGAAGGCCGGTGAACAGTTCGCCGTCACAGGTGGAACAGTAGGCCACCCCGCGGCCACGGAACTGGTCTTCACCTTTAAAGCCGACCTTGCGTGGCGAGGCCCCCGTGGCAACAATAATTGCCCGGCCAAAGTACTGACGACCCGACTTACCGGTAACTGTTTTAACGTCGCCATCCAGGTTGAAGCCAGTCGCCTGGTCATGTTCAATCTTGACACCCATGGAAACGACTTGGTCCTGCCACTGGTTCATCAACTCGGTTCCGTCAACATCGGCGACCGCCGGGTAGTTGGCAACGATTGACGTGGTGGTCACCTGGCCACCAACGTTGCCACCTTCCAGGATCAGGGTCTCCATGGTTGCACGGCCAGCATACAGTCCGGCGGTTAAGCCCGCTGGACCGGCACCAATAACGATGAGGTCGTAAATGTGTTTCTCACTCATCACGATCACCGCCGATTATAGCTTACCAACAAGGTTCAGGCTTGGCTTAATGGTTTCTTCACCCGGCTTCCAGTTAGCTGGGCAGACCTGGTCACCGTGTTCACGGACAAACTTAGCGGCTTGCAGGGTCCGCAGAATTTCGTCAGCGCTACGACCGATGCTCATGTTGTTGATCGTGTAGGATTGAACCTTGCCATCAGGGTCAATAATAAAGACGGCCCGGAAGGCGTCACCCGATGGTTCATCCAAAACATCAAATTGGCGAGCCAACTTGCCGGCCCGGTCGGCAAGCATTGGGTACTTAATCTTGCCGATCTTTTCGGAAGCCTTAGCCCAAGCCTGGTGAACGTATTCAGTGTCTTCGGAACAGGAGTAGATTTCTGCTCCTTCATTCTTAAACTGGTCGTAATTATCTTGAAGTGCTTCTAGTTCAGTTGGACAAACGAAAGTAAAGTCTTCTGGGTAGAAGAAGATGATGCTCCAGTGACCCAGCAGGTCCTTCTTGCTGACCTGATTAATTTCACCGTCTTGGTATGCCGGCAGCGTAAAATCATCAATTTCGTGATTAATGTAATTCATAGTATCCTGTCCTTTCTTAGAACCATTCTTGATTACATCTAAATTATAACAATTCTAAAGAATAATGCAACTAATCGCCTGGTTTTTAGCGAAGAAAAACCGTTGAGGAATCGCACCAGGCGACGTCCCAACGGCTTCTTTAAATTTATTTTAATCTTCTTGATCAGTTGTCTTATTTTGTGGCGCGTAGTCCCGGTCGGGGAAGTAAACCGTGAATTTTGACCCCACGCCATGCTTACTGTCGACGGTGACCTTCCCACCGTGTAAGTCAACCAGTTGCTTGACAATTGATAAGCCAATCCCAGACTCACCGTACTGGGTATTCATCCGAGAACGATCAACCTTGTAGAATCGGTCCCAAATGTTAGCCACCTGGTCTTTCGTCATCCCGATCCCGGTATCCTGAACGCTAAAGAGTGCACCGTGAGGCTCTCGGCTCGCCGCCAAGGTAATTGTCCCGTGATCGGTAAACTGGATGGCGTTCTGGGTGATGTTAAAGAGGATTTGCACGAAGCGGTCGTAGTCGGCGTAAACCCGCACCACTTTTGGCGAATCCATCTTGATCACGTCACCGCTCTTTGTTGCCTTTTCCCTTAACTGGTCTGCCAGGTTGTGCAGTTCGTCCGCCCCATTAAAGACCTTCCGACTCAGTGTCAGCTGGTTGGTCCGCAACTTTTCGGAATCCAGGGTATTGTTAACCAAGCGAATTAAGCGCTGCGTATCGGCCTGCATTAGCTGGATACTATGTTTCTCGTCTTCCTCCGGAATGGCGTCGTAGGCCAGCCCTTCTAGGAGGCCGTTGATGGTAGTCAGCGGCGTGCGCATTTCGTGGGCCGCATCGGCCATGAACTTCTGCTGGCGTTCCTCCTGACGGGCAATTTCGTTCTGCGAGGCCTGCAGAGAATCAGCCATCTTATTAAAATCGCGCCCCAGGTCATCAAGCTCATCCTTGCTGGGCGTCTCCAAGTGAATGTCGTAGTTGCCGCGGGCAATCTGGTTGGCGGCCTTTTGCATCTTTTCGATTCGCTTGGTCATCTGACGTGACAGAAAGTAGGAAATCAGCAGCGTCACGGCAGCCGCGAGGGCGATACATTCAAACATGTTCAACAGGATCCGCCGGCGGTTTTGGACGATCGTCGAAACGTAGGTCCCGGTCGCCACTACTGCGACTAGTCGGTGATGGTAGATGTACGGCCGGATAACTTCCGTCATCTCGCGTGCACTATTGTTGTAACGAAACGGTGCCGAATCCAGCCGCTTGTGGATGGTGGTCCCGTCTTTAACCATCTGCCAATCCTTCTTGGTCAACGTGGGCCGGAACCCATTTGACGAGAAGGTGACCTTCTTATCAGGGGTGTAGATAGCAAAGTGAACGTTTTGCCGCGACAGCAACTGGGCGTTATCGGTCAGCGTTTGCATTTTGAGGCCATTAAGTTCACTGTTGCTAAAGTCGTACTGGATCGCATCCATCATCAATGTATCCGAGTCAGTGGTCAACTGGTCCCAGGCCTGGTGGTAAAGCGTCGTGTTAGTCACCTGAATGTAGGCGGTGGTCAAAATAACCATCAGCGTGCAAATCACCAGGAAAAAACTCAGCATTTGCCGGTAGATCAGCTTCATTTGGACTGAACCCCGGAATTGTCAAACTTATAGCCAACACCCCAGACGGTCTGGATGACCTGCGGACCAGCCTGCTCGATTTTTTGCCGCAGCTTCTTGATATGGGCATCAACCGTCCGCTCATCCCCCAGGTACTCGTAATCCCAGACCAACTGCAGCAGCTGTGCCCGGGTAAAGACCTGCTTGGGCTTGGAAGCCAGGGTCTTGAGAAGGTCGAATTCCTTCGGCGTGAGGTCGTTGATTGGCTTACCATCGAGGTAAACTTCCCGCGTTTTGGTATTCATTTTAAAGTGGGCTGTCTGAATATCGAACTGTGGCGTCTCACTTTCAGCATTAGTTTTAGCTGATCCCATCTGGGCCCGCCGGTGCAGTGCCTTCATCCGGGCAACCAGGGTCAACGGTGAAAACGGCTTGGTGACGTATTCGTCCGCCCCGATTTCTAGTCCCAAGACCTGGTCACTTTCGCTATCACGAGCGGTCAGGATAATCAGTGGCACGGTTGGCGATTGTTCACGGATCTTTGCCGCCACCTGCATCCCATCTACCTTGGGTAAGTTGAGGTCGAGGGTGATAATGTCCCAACCGGTTGGATTTTTGCTAAACGTGTCCATGGCTTCCTGGCCGTCGTAGGCAAAGTCAACGTGCCACTTTTCCTTTTTAAAGAACATTGACATCATTTCGCAGACCGATTTGTTATCCTCAATCATCAGTATGTTCATTAACGCGCACCCCTTCTTGATAATTAGCTAATACC
>DXGK01000135.1 GCA_019113965.1 Candidatus Limosilactobacillus merdipullorum | reverse complement strand
TATACGGGCAAATAGCCAGATGTCAATCCAAAATGAGGAAAAAATGAGAAAACAGGATATTTATTCATTATTCTCCCATCCCCGATTGACAAGTCGCGCGTTTTGTTGTCTAATTTAAGCAAGTTAATATTCCGTAGCGAGAAGATCCAGTAGCGAAACGTTCCCCGCCTCAGAGAGCCGGCAGTGTTGTGAACCGGTGCATAGCGTTGTTGTGAATTACACTTTTCAGTTAGGTTACGGGTTTATCGAGGTACGGAAAACGTACGAAACTGGGTGGCACCACGAATTATCGTCCCAGGGCTGAGTGATCGGCCCCGGGATTTTTTTGTGGCCACCTGCCAACTACGAACGGAGGCAATTTCATGGACATTATTGAAGATTTAAAATGGCGTGGTGCGATTAACCAAACCACTGACGAAGCTGCACTGCAAAAGCTGGTTGACAGCAAGTCAATCGGTCTCTACTGCGGTGTTGACCCGACCGGTGATAGCCTGCACATTGGCCACCTGATTCCCTTCATGGTGCTCAAGCGGTTCCAGATGGCAGGGCACCATCCCTTCATCATTATCGGTGGTGGGACCGGGGCCATCGGTGACCCGTCTGGTAAGAAATCAGAACGGAAGCTGCAGACGATGGACCAGGTTAAACATAATGAAGAATGCTTGACCAAGCAGATGATCAAGCTCTTCGGCACAGACAACTTCACCATCGTTAACAACCGTGACTGGCTGGGCAAGCTCAGCCTGCTGGACTTCCTGCGTGACTACGGGAAACTGTTCAACGTCAACACCATGCTGAACAAGGAAATCGTTGCTAGCCGGCTGGAAGTCGGGATTTCATTTACTGAATTCACCTACCAGATTCTTCAGTCAATCGACTTCTTACACCTCTACCAGGATGAAGGCGTACAGCTGCAGGTTGGTGGTGCCGACCAGTGGGGGAACATTACATCCGGAATCGATCTGATCCACAAGGTCGCTGGTCCAAATGCAGAAGTTCACGCCCTGACCATCCCGTTGATGCTCAAGGCCGACGGGACTAAGTTTGGGAAGACGGCCGGTGGCGCAGTTTGGCTGGATCCTGAAAAGACATCCCCGTACGAGTTCTACCAATTCTGGATCAACCAGGATGACCGCGACGTAGTCAAATACCTGAAGTACTTCACCTTCCTCAGCCACGAAGAAATTGATGAACTGGCCGAAAAGGTCAAGACTGAACCGTGGAAACGTGAAGCACAACGGCGGCTAGCTGAAGAAGTTACTAAGTTCGTTCATGGTGAAAAGGGACTGGCTGACGCCCAACGCATCACCAAGGCTCTCTTCTCCGGCGAAGTTGGTGACTTGACTGCCGATGAAATTGCTACCAGCATGAAGAACATGCCTGGTGCCGATGTACCAGCTGAAAAGCAGCCGTTAGTTGAATGGCTGGTTGATACGACCGGCTTTGAACCATCACGGCGTCAAGCCCGCCAGGACATCAGCAACGGAGCCATTCGGATTAACGGTGAAAAGGTCACCGACACCGACGCTGAAATTGATCCCGCAGCCCACTTCGATGGCCGCTTCGTTGTCGTTCGTCGCGGGAAGAAGCACTACTTCTTAGCCCGGGTAACCAAGTAAACTCATCAACAATAAAAAACCAGTGCTCAACCTAATGAGCACTGGTTTTTTCGTTACCAACTGGCCTTCCGAACACCCGGAAGCTCACCTGCATGGGCCAGCCGCCGGAAGTTCAGCCGTGACATGCCAAACTTGCGCATGTAGGCGTGCGGTCGGCCATCATAGCGGTCCCGGTTGTGCAGCCGGACTGGACTGGAATTTCGTGGCAGCTTACTGAGGGCAATGTAGTCCCCCGCTGCTTTCAGCTGACGCCGTTTTTCAGCATAGCGTTTAACCATCGCTTGCTGATGGGCTAGCTTGGCAATCTTTGACTTCTTCGCCATCTTTTCACCTCGTTGATAGTATTTGTGTCGTCATTCAGCTCAATATTTTTGCGTGTCAATTCGTGGCATTATTCTATCAAAAAGGATTACAGACGTAAATCAAAAAGGCTTGGGACTAGTGAACATACTTTGCCAGGACGGTTCCCAAACGTTTTAGCCCTACTTCAATTTGGTCCTCCGCCATGTTGGAATAATTCAGCCGGAAGGTTCCTGGTTGTGGTTGACCTGCATAGAACGGGTCACCAGGGACAAAGGCCACATTGTTTTTCAGGCATTCTTTGAAGACGGCAATCGTGTCGTCTACTCCGGGAACTTCAACCCACAGGAACATTCCCCCGTCAGGGTCAGTGGACTTTACTTTGTCCGGGAAGTACTTATTGATCCCATCAATCATCAGCTGCTTCCGTTTCCCGTAGAGGGCGCTGATCTCTTTAACGTGAGCAGCCAAGTCATTGGCTTGCAGGTACTCTACAGTCGCGTACTGGGCCAGGTTGTCGGTATGAAGATCGGCAGACTGTTTCAGAACCGTCAGCTTATCGATCATCTCTTTAGTGGCCATTACCCAACCCAAGCGGAACCCCGGGGCCAGCGTCTTGGAGAAGGTTCCCATGTAGCAAACGTGGCCGTCTTGGTCAAAGGACTTGATGGCTGGCACGTGTTCGCCGGCAAAGCGAATTTCACCGTACGGGTTATCTTCCAGGACCATCAGGTCGTACTGGGCAGCCAGTTCAGCGATCCTTTGCCGCCGCTCTTCTGGAATTGTCCGGCCAGTCGGGTTTTGGAAGTTAGGGACAGTATAGAGCAGTTTAGCTTCCGGATACTTTTTTAGGACGTCTTCGAGGGCATCGGTTCGCAGTCCATCATCGTCCATTGCCACTGATACTAACTTGGCCCCATAAGACTTAAACACGTCAACCGCACAAAGGTAGGTTGGTTGTTCAACCAGAACAACGTCGCCGGGGTCAACCAAAGCCTTCCCAACCAGGTCCAGGGCTTGTTCAGACCCCGTCGTGATCAAGACGTTGTCGGCTTCACAGCGGATATTTTCCTTCTCAGCCACGTGCTGACAGGCCCACTGACGTAGTTCTGGCAAACCCTTGGCACCACCATATTGCATCAATTCACGGCCATGTTTTTCAAAGGCCTGGTCTGTCGCTGCTTCCATTTCCTTCACCGGGAACAATTCTGGAGCTGGCAGACCCCCCGCAAAGGAAATGATCTTTGGATCGGCGGCGGCCTTCAGAATGGAACCGACCGCATCCGTTCCGTCAGCTGGTACTCGTGATGAAAATTTAACCATAACTGGTCACTCCTTTGCTTTTCTAATTATTTTGTAATGTCGAATTGGACTTATCATACACTACCGTCTGGCAAATGTAAAACACCGTTTTGCTTACTGCCAGCGTGAATTATTCGCCTTTATTAGTAGGCAAAAGTTTTTAAAAAATAGTGCTTGACTTTTGCCAGCTTAACGTTTAAATTAAAATGCAATTAGAAACACAAGCCAAATACGTTGAAAAAGAAAAGTAACTGCTGGTCCTTTGTCAGAGAGTCCTTGGTTGGTGAAAAAGGATCAAAGTCCCGCAGCGAAAATCACTTTGAGTACCCGGACGAAAGTTAGTAATCCGCGGTGGGTGCAGCCCATTATCGCTGCCGTGTTTAATGCTAGCCATGCTAGTTATTGAACATTAAAGGCTGGCGGTGTGAGCTGCCAGTAAAGACAGGGTGGTACCACGCAAAGCGTCCCTCAGCTAGATTTTCTAGCTGGGGGATTTTTTATTCAGCGGCTTGGCCGGCAACTTGGATTAAAAGGAGTGGATGACAATGAAGTTTACAGTTGTAGGTGCTGGTGCAATGGGTCTCCGTTTCGGGGTCTTGCTCCAAGAAGCAGGTAATGACGTTGATTTTGTTGAAGGATGGGAATCACACTATCAAAAGATGAAGGAACAAGGCGGCGTCTACGTCACCCGGGAACATAAGAACAAACACCTCGTCCCGGTCAACGTGTACACTCCCGAAGAATACACGGCTACTGATGCCGACTTCGTGTTCTTCGAATTAAAACAGATGCAGCTGCCGGACATGCTGAAACGTTGCCAGCATTTCTTCAAGGACCAGTACTGCCTAACTGCCATGAACGGGATGGGCCATGTTGAACAACTGCTCAACTTTTTCCCGAAAGAGAAGCTCGTGGCTGGGACTGCCCTAGTTGCCACTATCCTGACTGGTCCTGGTGAAGTCGAATTCGTTGGTGCCCGTGGTGCGGGGACAACGAACTGGGCCAACTACACCGAACAACCGGATGAAAAGACCCACCAGCTGATGGCCGAACTGAAGAAGGCTAACTTTAACCCGTCATTAAAGACTAACTTTATGGGGACCTTAATGACCAAGGTAGTCTTCAACTCCGTCGTCAATACCCTTTGCACGATGTTTGAAATCACCATGGGTGAATACGCCAACTTCAAGGGTGCTGACGACCTCAGTCGGCAGCTAATCAATGAAGCCTACGACGTCTGCGAACGGGCCGGCGTACAACTGGTTTCCAGTCGGCAAGAAGAGTTAGAAAGTGTTAACTACGTCTCAAAGGTCGGCAACCCGCATCACTACCCATCGATGTACCAGGACATGAGTCATAACCGCCCCGTGGAAGTCGATTACATCAACGGTTACTTCGTTAAGTTGGGGCGCAAGTACAATTACAATGCCGCCACTCACCAGTTTGTCACTAACTTGGTTCACCTGGCTGAATCAACCCGGGAAGCCCGGACCCAGAGATAACTCGCTGTCCACTTGGCCCTCCTGAAAGCAGCCAAACAATCAAGGGCTCGTCCAATAATCCCGGAACATCTCTTCAAAAAGCAAATAAAAACTCGCTGCCCATGATCTCGGCAGCGAGTTATTTTAATGGTAGATAATTATTTCAGGTTATCAAAGTAGTTAAGGCCCATCGCTGCCTTGACTTCCTTCAGTGTCTGGTTAGCGACGACGTTAGCCTTGTCACTGCCTTCCTTCAGCATGCGGTAAACAGCCGGCATATCCTTAGCGTACTCTTCACGGCGTTGCCGGATTGGCGCCAGTTCGTTGTTCAGTACCTCAAACAGGTACTTCTTAATCTTGACGTCGCCCAGGCCGCCCCGCCGGTAATGGTCCTTCAGTTCTGCCACCTTATCCTTGGCGGGATCAAAGATGTCCAGGTAGGTAAAGACGATATTCCCTTCTACCTGGCCAGGAT
>DXGK01000134.1 GCA_019113965.1 Candidatus Limosilactobacillus merdipullorum | reverse complement strand
AAACTTTGCTGAAGGCAAGGACCTGGTCCTCAATATCCTGACCAGCGAAATTATCGAAGTCTTTCAGGATCATGGTTGCCCAACCAACTCGTACGCCGTCGAAGGCGATAAAAAACGGACCACTAATTATTCCGTTGAAAACATGGGCGACCACGTCGAAATTAATACTGGCTCACTGATCGTCAAGGCTTATGACGATGCTAAGATCGACATTTACGATGGTGATGGTAACCCACTGGTTCTCGATTACCGTGGCAAGCGTCAGCCACTGCCAACTGACATGGATGATGAACACCGGAAGACCGTGATGTCCGAAGGTCACGCCGTTCATGCCAAGGCCAACCCGGACAATGTCAACTTTGAAATTATTAAGTCCCTCAGCCACGATGAAGTCTTCTATGGTCTCGGTGGTAAGACCGGCTTTCTGAACAAACGTGGTTATGAATATGATAACTGGAACGCCGACGTTCCGGTTCTTCACAACGAAACCGAAACTCACCTCTACAAGTCAATTCCGGTGATGTATGGACTGAAGAATGGCCACCCTTATGGTCTATTCTTCGATGACACCTACAAGAGTCATTTCGACCTCGGGAAGGAAAGTGAAAACTACTACTTCTACTCCGCCGTTGGTGGCAACGTTGACTACTACATCATGGGTGGCCACACCCTGAAGGATGTCGTTGCTAACTACACCTACCTGACCGGGGTAACACCACTGCCACAAAAGTGGATGCTCGGTTACCAACAATCACGCTGGGGCTACAGTACCAGTGACAAGCGGGTGGAAAGCATCGCCGATGGCTTTGCTGGACACAACCTGCCAATTGACGTCATCCACCTCGACATTGACTACATGTACGGCTACCGGGACTTCACCTGGGACACTACCAAGTATGATGACCCGAAGGCCTTCGTTGCTAAGATGCGCAAGCGTGGTATCCGGCTGATGCCAATCCTTGATGCCGGCGTCAAGGTTGACGACAAGTACGACATCTACAAGGAAGGAATGGAAAAGGGTTACTTCGTCACTAACCCGGACGGCAGTGTCTACATCGGTTCCGTTTGGCCAGGTGACTCCGTCTTCCCTGACTTTGGGAACGCCGACGTCCGCAAGTGGTGGGCAAAGCACGTCAAGTTCTTCGCCGACATGGGCGCTTGCGGGGTCTGGAACGACATGGACGAACCAGCTAACTTCCGGGCCAAGGGCCAATTACCTGATGACCTGGTCTTCCACGATGGGACTAACCTCAGCACCCACGCTAAGATGCACAACGTCTTCGGGCACTTGCAGGCTCAGGCAACCTACGAAGGAATGAAGAACGCGACTGGCAAGCGGCCGTACATCATTACCCGGGCTGCTTACGCCGGAACCCAAAAGTACTCGACCGTTTGGACCGGTGACAACACCGCCGTTTGGTCACACTTACAGTTGGCCATCCCCCAACTTAACGGTCTGGGAATGAGTGGTTTTGCCTTCGCTGGGACTGACATCGGTGGGTTCCAAGAAGACACTAACCCTGAACTGCTGACCCGGTGGATCGAAGCTTCGCTCTTTGTTCCGCTGTTCCGGAACCATTCCATCCTGGGTTCTCGTTACCAGGAACCATGGGCCTTTGACAAGCAAACGCTCGACATCTACCGCAAGTACCTGAACCTGCGTTACCGCTTCATTCCGTACCTCTACGACCAGTTCCGTCACGAAACCGAATCTGGTCTGCCGGTGATGCGGCCACTGGTTCTTAACTACCCTGACGACAAGGAAACCCGCAACCTCAACGACGAGTACATGGTAGGCACCAACATCCTGGTGGCACCAATTGTTAACCAGGGAGCAACGAAGCGGTTGGTTTACCTGCCTGCTGGTGACTGGGTCGACTTCTGGAACAACGCCGAGTACGCTGGCCAGCAGTACATTATGGTCGACGCCCCAATCAACAAGCTGCCACTGTTCGTGAAGAAGAACACGGTCCTGCCATGGGGCAACAAAGTCATGCACGTCAGCGATGAACCTGAAAAGGTCATGACCTTCCGGCTCTTTGGTGAATGCGGTTCTTACACCCACTACCAGGACAACGGGCAAGACTTTAACTACCAGCAAGGTGAATACAACGACTACTACGTCGAAGTGACTGAAGACGGCCAGGTTCACGTTGAGTTGACTAAGCACGGCTTCAAGCCAACTTACGACAAGATCTACGTTGAAACTGACCAACGGCGTTGCGAATTTGCTTACGATGCTGACAATGATGAATACAAACTAGTTGCTGAAAACTAGCAAGAAAAAAGGGCTTGGCAGACTTGCCAAGCCCTTTTTGAGGATTAAAAACGGCCACCCAAATGGCAGGCCCTTTTTACATAACATTCAACATATACAAGGTGTACCCGCAATTGCTTCAGGCCATTGCATGCTGGAACGTAGTGGGCACACTTTGAGCCCGATTAGTCGGTCTCAAAGCTGCACCTTATCCTAAGCTCAGCCGTCAACGGCTGTCGCTAAGGATAATTTCACTACTGAGCATGCAGGCCCTAGTCGCAATTGCTCGTTAACAATCGGAGTTTCTCAAGAATTAATGTTTTATTAGGTGTCCCTACTTAGTTAACACTGGCAAGTGCCTGATCAATCGGGGTGTCGCCGGTCCGCATCATCATGACCTTACGAATTGTATTCGGGTGATCCAGAATTTTGGCGAGCGTCAATGCCACATCCGGAATCGGGTTCGTTGCCACCTTGCCGGAATCAATCGTTATCCGTCCCATTCCGGCTTCCGTCGTCAGGTCGGTTGGACTTAAGATTGTGTAGTCGAGGTCAGTTTGGTTAACCAGGTAGTTGTCAGCGAAGAATTTGGCAATTTTATAATCGGCATAGATCATCAGACCATTTTCGCGCCACTTCTCTGGTTCAAGCGGGAACATTGCACTGAGCATGATGTAGCGACGAATGCCGTTTGCTTCGGCAACCTTCATCGTCTTCACTGCCCCCATCGCATCCGTTCGCAACAAGTCACTCCCGTTGGACCCGGCGGTAAAGTAGATGACATCGGGATGACCAATCACCTTTCTGAGCTCGGCTGGCTCATCATGGAGGTCCAGCTTGACCGGCGTTACATTTTTCAGCTTAATAATTCTCTCCGGATGCCGTGAACCGGCCGTCACCGTATGCCCAGCTGCTACCAAATCCCGGATCAAGGCCGTCGCTACCCGGCCAGAACCACCAACAACAAAGATTTTCATGAATATCCTTTCTTTCATCCTCAAAACTTAATCAATAAAATCCCCACAAACATAATTACCGTGCCGATTCCCTGCGAACGGCTCATCTTAATAACACGTGAATTAAACCAACCGAACTGCTGAATCAGGGCACTGAAGACCAGCTGCCCGAAAAGAGCCAGGATCACCACCTGGCCAGTCCCGAGGATCAGCACCAGGACCGAACTCAAGCCAACATAGGAACTGCCCAACAGACCGCCCAGCCAAATCCACCATTCACACCCCGATTGTCGGGCCAGGGTCTGGCGAATTGCACAGATTATCCCCGTCCCGCGAATCAAGTTGAAGAATAAAAGCAGGATAAAGCTGACCGCAAAGGAAACAAACGCAGCATGCAGGGGCGAATGAAAGGCTTGCCCCAGCCGCGCATTCACCGCGTTCTGAATTGCCAAAGCAACTCCCGCGAAGATTCCTAACAGCTGCCAACCCAATTGGGGTGACAGCTTTGCATCGGCTTCTTGGACGGTCCGGTGAAAGTTGACTAGGTTGATAAAAATCAGTAGACCCGCGATCAGGAACACCAAGCCGAGCCCTTTATGCCAGGTCATCCTTTGCTGCAGCGAGCCGAACCAGCCGAACTGGTCAATAACCAGGCTCATGATGATTTGGCCGATGACCGGGTAGAGGGTCGTTTCAACGCTTCCCAGGTGCTTAAATAATAGGATATTGCAGGTTAATGCAAAGGCCGCGGTTAACCCACCCAGCCAGCTCCACCAGGGTGTATCCAATATCACTCCTAATCGGATCCCACGGCCTTGCCCTGAACACAGGGTCAAGATTCCCAAGAAGAGGGAACCAGTTGCGAAGGAAATGGTCGAGGTTACCAGGGGCAAATGGTTATGTGATGTTAACCGTGAATTAATAGCCGTCTGACTAGCGATGAAGATCCCCATCGCTAATGGCAAAATGGAAACGAACTGCATTAATTAACCTCCCTTGCATTGATCAACTATATTATGCTGCCCTTCCCCTTTGGCGGGAATTGACTTTTTGCTTAACGGGCTGTTAACCTATAGTTAATAGTGGAGGTGACAAAATGCTTGATCAACGGATCATTACATATCTCGAAGTAGTTGAAAATGGCAGTTTCACCCAAACGGCCAAGAAACAGTTTCGCTCAACGGTCGCGGTGATGAAACAAATCTCGACGCTTGAAAACGACCTCGGCGTAAAGCTGCTCATCCGAAACCACCGGGGCGTCTCGCCAACTGTCGCCGGCAAATACTTCTACACGCAGGCCCAGCAAATGGCCCTAAAAGCCCAACAGGTATTGCAGCAGGTAAAGCAGCTCGACCGCCAAGAATCACAGATCATCCGGATCGGCACTTCCCTGTTGCGCCCCAGCGAAGACTTGGTGAAACGCTGGCTAAAGCTGTCCGGGCAGTCCAAGCAGTTCACCTTGCAGCTGGTTCCTTTTGTCGACCAGTTTGATATTAATCAAGACAAAATTCTCACCTAACAGATGGATTGCATCCTGACCCCGTATAGTGTTAAATTATGGCAAAAGTACTATCATTACTTACCGCTTGGCGCTTACCGAATAGGCTAGCTTCGCGTCGCGGCGTTCCAGTCCCACAACAATGCAAGCCGATGCTGTAGAGAAAAACTGTGTCCACCACGTCATACCAAGTCAAAAAGCGCAGTGCCATCATGGCAGCTGCGCTTTATTAGTTACTTATCTTCGTGAAATAGGATTCGACGCAAGCGTTGGCGGGTCGGCGTACCGGCGATTCCGCCAAGACCTGTTTCGCGTAGTGAAGCAGGCATGGAACGACCAACCCGGTTCATAGCGGCAACTACTTCGTCGACGGGGATCTTGCTGGTACAACCGGCGAGGGCCATGTCAGCAGCGATCAGGGCGTTTCCAGCACCGATAGCGTTCCGCTTGACACATGGCACTTCCACCAACCCAGCGACCAGGTCACAGACCGGCCCATCAGGTTTGCCAAGGCAATCGCTAGGGCATGGCCACACTGTTCAGGAGTGCCACCAGCGGTCTCCACGGCAGCTGCAGCAGCCATCCCCGAGGCACTACCAACTTCCGCCTGACAGCCACCACTGGTACCAGCAATGCACGCCTTGTTGGCAATAATCAACCCGTACGCCCCGCCAGCAAACAGGAAGCGCACCTTCTGCTCGTGAGTCAGGTGTAAGCGGTGGTCGAGCATCATCAGCACCCCCGGCATGGTCCCCGACGAACCGGCCGTCGGGGTTGCACAAATAATGCCGATGGCGGCGTTGACTTCGTTGGTCGCAATTGCATCGCCGACGGCGCCCATCATTGCCTTACCACTTAAGGGCTGGTGGGTTTCCGCATAGTGCTTAATTTTCACTGCTTCGCCGCCAGTCAGGCCGGTTGGCGAGTGGACCACTTCACCACTCTTACCGCGCTTGACGGCTTCTTCCATCACCTTTAAGTTGCGTTCCATCTTCGCCCAGATAACCTCCCGGCTCATTCCGGAGGTCTCAATCTCTTGCTCAATCATCAGCTCCGAAACTGGCTTATTAGTCTCTGTCGCCGTATCAATTAATTCCTTGATTGACTGGTACATTTGTTAATCCACCGGTTGCATAAAGATCAAGTCGGGGACCAATCGCTGGAGCAGTTTGCGCGCCTTGGCAGTCAGTTTATTCTTTAGGGTAAAGGCATATACGGTCGCCCGTTCGCCCCGTTCCGTTTGTTGGCTGATAAACGGCGCCACCTTGTCGATCAACTGCATCAGCCTCGTATGGAGGTGGCTATTCTTGTGGGTATCCCGGAAGATAATGACCGGTAATTGACCAGGCAAGTCAAATTCGACATCGTTAAAACGCAGGTGGCGAATTTCGATAGTACCCCCACCAATGGAACAGCCAGTTACCTCAACATTTAAACTATGGTCGCGATTCGACAGCAAGAGCCGCGCCGTGTTCGGGTGACCAACGGGACTCGGAACGTTTTCTTCAATAAAGTCGATCTTCATTCCGCTGGTCCTGGCCATCCGGGTGGCCATCGGCACCCGCCGGTCGTCGGTAGCCATCCCCATGACCCCGGCCACAATGGCGTAGTCGGTCCCGTGTCCCGCATGGGTATGAGCAAAGGACTCGTAATAGTGGACCGTCAGTTCAGCCGGCGTCCCGCCAAATAATGCCCGGGCCATCCGCCCGATTTGAACGGTCCCCGCAGTATGGGAACTGGACGGCCCAATCATGATCGGGCCGATAATGTCAAAGACACTTTTATAGCGTTCGTTCATCGTAATCTCCTTCCGCTCCAACTACTTTACCACATCCCACCGGCGATAAATTGTTATAATTACATTTAATTCACAGCTCAGTTTGATTAAGGAAGTGACCGGTAATGAAATATACCACCATTAAGGGTGAAAAACTCTCCAGCATCGGTTTAGGCACCGCCGAACTCGGTCTTAGTTTCAACGAGGCGCAAGAAATTGCCGCCCTCCGCACGGGGATCGACCACGGCATCAACATTATTGATACCGCTGAAATGTATTCCGGGTCTGAGGAAGTCGTTGGTAAGGCCATCAAAGGACTCGACCGGGATCAAATCTTCTTAACCACTAAATTTTTACCTACTAACTCTACGCCGCAACGCCTCCGCTCTGCCCTCCAACAAAGCTTAACCAAGCTCCAACTGGACTACGTTGACTTATACCTGCTGCATTGGCGGGCCAACGCGGACTTAGCCCGCACCGTTGCTGAACTGGTCAGTCTGCAAAAAGAGGGCTTGATTCGTCACTGGGGTGTCTCTAGCTTTGACCAGGCTGACATGGAAGACCTAATTAAAGTTTCTGGTGGTGACCAGTGTTTTGCCAACCAGGACCTCTACAACGTCACCGCCCGGGGCGTGGAATATGACCTGCTGCTCTGGCAAAAGCAACACGACGTTGGTTTTCTTTCCTACTCACCGTTTCACGCCGTTGGCTGGCACCAAATCACCCCCAAATCATCACTCACTACCATCGCTCACAAACACCATGTTTCTCCCCAGGCGGTCATCTTGGCCTGGATTATGCGGACCGGGCAAGTGATCCCACTGCCAAAAGCCGGCAATGCCCGCCACGTGCTAGATAATATCAGCGCCCTGGACATCCAACTGGATGACCAGGATCTCGCTTTGATTGACCGGGATTACCCCGCTCCGACCCATAAAATCCCCCTACAAAAAATCTAGGATCAACCTCGTGAGAGGGCGCTCCTGCATTCTGTGAGTAAACCACCAGTTATCACTATTCATTTTTTGAATTAAAAGGGCTAAAAAATAAGCATTTTACATTGCGACTTCTCCTGGCGATAATAATAGCAGTGAAACAAACAGAGGAGGAAACAACAATGGCAAAGAATGAAGAAGCAGTCAAGAACGACATGTTTGGTTTTGGTGACAAGAACGTGGCCTTTGCCAAGTACTTTATCGGGACGAACTACCTTAACGGTCTGGTTAGCCCGGATGACAACATCGACGTTAGTGTGGCTAACGTTAACTTTGAACCAGGTTGCCGCAACGACTGGCACATCCACCACGATGGCTTCCAAATTCTCCTGGTAACTGCTGGTGAAGGCTGGTACCAAGAAGAGGGCAAGCCAGCCCAGAAGATGCACCCCGGTGACGTTGTTGCCATCCACGAAGGGGTTAAGCACTGGCATGGTGCTACCAAGGATTCTTAGTTCAGCCACATTGCCATCACTAAGGGTACTAGTGAATGGTGCGAAAAGGTGACTGACGAAGAATACGACCGTCTGCCTGACTAATCTGAATGAAATTACCAATTCAAGGAGGAATTAAGCATGGCTAAAAAAAAAACTGCCGGCCGCGATCAACTTGGCGACTTTGCGCCAAAATTCGCGGAATTAAACGATGACGTTCTCTTTGGCCAAGTTTGGTCACGGGAAAAGGAACTCAGCCCACGTGACCGGAGCTTCCTGACCGTTACCGCCCTGATCACCAAGGGTGCCTTTGAACAGCTGCCATATCATATGCAGACTGCCAAGAAGAACGGGATCACCAAGGAAGAAATTGCCGAAATGATTACCCAACTGGCCTTTTACGTTGGTTGGCCAAATGCTTGGTCAGCCTTCAACGTTGCCAAAAAGGTGTGGGCCGACTAGTTATTAGTCTTCAATAAGTAGCAGAAAAGCTTCGCGTTGTGATGGCGCGAAGCTTTTTTTGTCGTTGCTTAGTAGTTTCCCGGGGTGGCAATGTAATCGCCAATCCCATCTGGATTGCCGGACCACTTGAATTTGTCGTACCAGATCGCGTGCTTTTCTTCGTCCAGCTCCGCAATGGTTTCCATTTCGTCGGCATCCAGCTGGAAGTCAAAGACATCCATGTTCTCCTTCATCCGGCCAACGTGGGTTGTCTTCGGAATAACGACCAGCCCCTGCTGCAGTTCCCAACGCAGTTCAACCTGGGCCACCGTCTTGTCATGCTTGTCAGCAATCTTCTTAATGACGGAGTTATTCAACAGCTTCCCGTTGCCCAGTGGTGACCAGGCTTCCAGCTGAATGTGGTGTCCTTGGCAAAAGGCGACCGTTTCCGGCTGGTGAATCCGCGGGTTGAATTCCAACTGGTTGACCATTGGAACGATGTCGGCATGGTCCATCAAATTGGTCATGTGTTCAACGTTAAAGTTGCAAACCCCAATGGCCTTGGCCTGGCCATCCTTGTAGATGTCCTGCAGGGCGCGCCAACTCTCGTTGTACTTGTTAAAGACTGGCCAGTGCAGCAGCAGTAAGTCAACGTAGTCCGTCTGTAGCCGCTTAAGCTGTTCATTGAAGGCGTTCCGTACCCGGTCATAGTCACCCTGGTCACCGTTAAAGATCTTGGTGGTCAGGAAAACATCCGACCGCTGCAGACCGTTGGCTGCTAAGCCCTTGGTCAGCCCCTCGCCGACACCGGCCTCGTTACCGTACTGCTTAGCCGTGTCGATCAGCCGGTAGCCGTTAGTTAGGGCGTCTTGAACCATTTGCCGGGCCTCGTCATTCGTCGACTTCCAGACACCCAGGCCGACCTTGGGCATCTCGATACCGTTACTCAATTTCACTGTTCGTTTTTCATCCATTCCTAACACCTTCTTACGGTTTCCATTATATCATTTTGCCCATTCAAATCCGCGGATTGGTCTAAAACAAAAGCACTCCGTCATGCGGCGTGCTTTTTAGTCAGAATCTTATTTTGCTTGGTAGTGGTCTTTTAAGTATTCGGTCATCCCCGTCGGGTCTTCACCGGTGAGACGATGGTAGTCATCACTGACTTCGGCGAGCAGGCCGCGCCCACCGGCAGCGTACATTGATGCCAATTCAGCGCCTCCTTCATTCGGATAAATTTTCCCGAATTCTTCGACGGTTACCGGTTGGTAGCCAATGTGGTGACCGGTAATCTCGGTCATCAGCTTGCCCAACTCAACCATGTTGTAGTTGCGCGTCATCGACAATAAGTAACTCTGCCCGTGATCACGCATCGTTGGTTGGGTGGCCAGTGCGGCGATCGCCTTGGCACTATCGTCGCGACTGATAAAGGTCAGCGGCTGGTCGCCAACTGGATAAATTAAGTGACCACGTTCAATTAATTCCGGCAGATACGGCGGTAGCGGGTCAGCATACAGACTGTTGCGCACGTAGGCATACTTCAGCCCACTGCCCGCGAGGCGCCGCGGAACATAAGCATAGAACGGTGACATCTGGAACGGGTTGTTCACCTGGTCGGCAAAGAAACTGACGAAGATAAAACTGCCAACCTGGTTTCGCTTGGCAACCGCCAGCACGTTTTCAAATTCCTGGACCCGCCGAACTAAGTTATAGGTAATACTTGGAATGTAAATCAAAACGTCGGTGTTTTGAAAACTCTGATCAATCGTCCCCTCATCAAAGTAATCCAAGTGTGACACCTGGACAGACTGACCATCAAATAGCTTGTCCTTGGCCATGTTGTGGACCCCAGCGAAGATCGTATCGCCATTTTCAACCACTTGCTGCAGTTGCTTAACTACCCGTTGGCCTAAGTGACCACTGGCACCGGTAACAAAGTACTTCATTCTTGGTGTTCCTCCTTTTCGTTGGCAACGAGAATATCGCTAATCACATCATCTAAGGTAATCCGGGCGAGCCGCCCCATTGCCGCATTCTGCACCTCATCGTAGTAATTGCCGAGGACCTGTTGAATGTGCCCACCGACAATGCACTGCGGGTTGGTTTTGGGATCAACCGTAAACAGTTGCTTATCCCCTTCGACGGCGTAGTAAACATCCAGCAATGAAATCTCTGATGGCTTCTTCGCTAGGCGCGGGTTCGGCGAACCCTGAGTAGTGGTGATAATCCCCGCCTTCTGGAGCGCCGCCATAATCCGCCGCACCACGACTGGCGAAGTCATCACGCTGGCAGCAATGTTCTCACTAGAAAGTTTCGTATCATGGTAGATATTAAGGTAAGCCAGGATGTGAATTGCATCACTGAAACGTGTCGAAATTTTCACGTGACTGCCTCCTTCATTTAATTGCTGATTTTAATATACAATATTTACTGTAACTTTTCAACTTACAAATCAAGGATTTTATTTGACATGACAAGGCGATTGTAATACACTCATCGTAACTTAATTAATTACATCTAGGAGGCAGCAATGATTAAATACGATCACGTTGCTAAAACTTATACCGACATCCCCGTGATTAAGGATGTCTCCTTTACCGTCAACCAGGGCGACCTCTTCGTCCTGGTCGGCCCCAGCGGGAGTGGGAAGACCACCCTCTTGAAAATGTTTAACCGGCTAACCGTCCCGACCGACGGCAACGTCTATTACCAAGGAAAGAAAATTAAGGACTACGATTTACAGCAACTACGGCTGAAGACCGGCTACGTTCTCCAGGACAGCAGTCTGTTCCCCAACCTGAACATTGAAGACAACATTGCTATCCAGCTGGAACAACAAGGCGTCAGCAAGGAAGCTCGCCGGACCCGGGCCCAGGAATTGCTAGCAACTGTCGATCTCGATCCCCAGATTTACGCTACCCGGATGCCCAACGAATTGTCCGGTGGTGAGCAGCAACGGATTGGGATTATCCGGGCGCTGGCCGCTAAACCGTCCGTCATCTTAATGGACGAACCGTTTTCGGCACTCGACCCGGTCGTTCGTCACCAGTTGCAAGACCTGGTTTTGAAGCTGCAGCAGCAAGCCCAAACCACCATTATGTTCGTCACCCACGACATGAACGAAGCCCTGCGACTGGGCACCAAGGTTGCCGTCCTCAAAGACGGTGTCCTCCAGCAGGTAGGAACTCCGCAAGACATCATCAACCGCCCAGCCAATGACTTCGTCCGGACATTTTTCCATGGCCACGGCTTCCACTTTGAACTGAAGGACGTGCTGAAAAACGGTCTTGGCAAGCGGGTTGACCAGGCTGACAGTACGCGAACTACCGTTGACTGCCAGACATTTGAAGACCTGCTGACATTCTGCCGCGACCACGAAGATAAGGCATTCGTCGTCAACGTAGAAGATGAACACTACCTGGTCAACCGGAAAAACGTTTGGAACTACTTGATTAGGAGGGAAAAAGACCGTGCTTAATTCCGTTATCTCAACCTTACATAGCCAACAGGGGGCCATTCTGAAAGCCACCCAGCAGCACGTTGAAATTTCCTTAATTTCCCTGCTGATCGCGATGGTCATCGCCATCCCACTGGCCATTCTATTGCGTAACCATAAAAAAATTGCCGAGGCCTGCCTGCAGGTAGCCGGGATTATCCAAACCATCCCTAGTCTGGCCATTCTAGGTCTCCTCATCCCATTAGTCGGTATCGGGACCGTTCCGGCGGTTATCGCCCTGGTTCTCTACGCAATCATGCCGATTTTTCAAAACACTTACGCCGGCTTAACTGACATTCCGGCCCATCTCGAAGAGGCCGCCACTGCCTTTGGTCTGACCAAGTGGAAAAAATTGCAACGGCTCGAATTGCCATTAGCCATGCCGATGATCTTATCTGGGATCCGGATTTCCTTAGTAATGATCATCGGGACAGCCACTCTGGCTGCCTTAATCGGTGGCGGGGGCCTGGGAACCTTCATTTTGACTGGGATCCAGTCCAACAACAACACCTACGTGGTCATCGGGGCCGTCTTGTCCGCCGTCCTGGCCTTCTTCTTCAGTTGGCTGCTGAAGTTTATTAGCAAGAACGGCAAACGGCTAAAGATCAGCCTCGGTATTATTGCCGTCCTGCTGTTTGGCTTTGGCGGTTACAAGACCGTCCAAGCTGTCAGGCCAGCCGCCCCGAAAATTGTCATCGCCGGCAAGATGGGCAGTGAACCGGATATCCTGATCCACATGTACAAGGACCTGATCAAGGAAGAAGATCCACGCGCTAAGGTGACGCTGAAACCAAACTTTGGGGGAACCAACTTCCTCTTCAAGGCCTTACAGGGCAACCAGATCGACATCTACCCAGAATTTACCGGGACCGTCACCCAGCAGATTCTCAAGATTAAAAATAAGACCAGCAATGACCCGCAAAAGACTTACCAGCTAGCTAAAAATCAACTCGCTCGCCGCTACCAAATGCGTTATCTCAAGCCGATGAAGTACCAAAACGGTTACGCCCTCGTGGCCAGCCCGCAGTTTGCCCGCGAACACCAGCTTACTAAGATGAGCCAGCTCGCCAACTATAACGACCAAATTACGGCCGGTTTTGACCCTGACTTCTACCAGTTGCACGACGGTTACCCTGGTCTCAAGGGCCCTTACGGTTATAACTTTAAGAGCGTTAAGACGATGGAACCGACCATCCGCTACAAGGCCATCGCCAACGGCCGGGTCAACGTGGTCGACGGCTACACCACCGACCCGCAGATTCCGCAGTACCACCTGGTCATGCTCAAGGACGATAAGCACTTCTTCCCACCGTACCAAGGGGCCCCGCTGATGAAGGAATCCTTCGCTAAGAAGAACCCCGAGGTCGTCAAGGCACTCAATAATCTCTCCGGTAAGATTAGTACCGAAGACATGCAGCAGATGAACTACGAAGTGACCGTCCAAAAGAAGAGTGCTGGCAAGGTTGCTCACCACTACCTAGTCAGCCACCACCTGTTAGACAAATAAAGGAGGTTTGCGACAATGAAAGCAATCGTTGTTTCCCATCGAGGTATCAACTTGCGCTAATTTTGGGCTGGAACGTCGTGGACACTGCTTTGAACCAATCAAAGATTGTTTCAAAGTCAGGTCTTGTCGCGACGCGAAGCTAGCCTATCTGGTAAGCGATAAATCGCTAACGACAATTTCACGGCTGAGCCCAAAGCGCCACGTTGATACATTTTCAATCAACAATGAGGACGTGGCTGGTTCATCATCACTGACTAACCTTAATCTCCAAAACTTGCACAGGTTGATGGCCTCAATGACAGCATTACCTTAGCGTTTCAAAGCTCAACAAAGTCCACCATACAGGAACTGCATAGTAACATACCTATTCGGCAATTTTCTTTTTCTTGTACCCACCCTATACTAGGAATCGTTAAGAAATGACATAGCAATTCAGATTAATCACAAAGGAGACATGATTATGGATTACGTAACTTTAAACGATGGTAACAAGATGCCTCAACTTGGTTTTGGTGTATTTCAGGTTCCTGATCTGAGCCAAGCCGAACAAGCCGTTTCGGACGCTTTGGACACTGGCTACCGCCTGATCGACACTGCCGCCGCTTACGGTAACGAGGAAGCCGTTGGTGCCGCCATCAAGAACAGTGATGTTGACCGTGATGACATCTTCGTTACTTCCAAGCTGTGGGTTGACCACTTCACCTACGAAAAGGCCAAGCAAGGAATTGACGACTCACTGAACAAGTTAGGCCTGAATTACATGGATCTCTACCTCCTGCACCAACCATACGGTGACGTTGCCGGTGCATGGCGGGCCCTGGAAGAAGCCCAACAGGAAGGGAAGATCAAGTCAATCGGTGTTTCCAACTTCGCACCGGATCAACTGATGAACCTGGAACTGATGAGTAATGTTAAGCCAGCCCTGAACCAAATCGAAGTTTCACCGTGGTACCAGGAAACGGCTGAAGTGAAGTTTAATGAACAACAAAACGTCCAAACGGAAGCATGGGCGCCATTTGCTGAAGGCAAGCACGACATCTTCACCAACGAAACCATTGCCGCAATCGGGAAGAAGTACGGCAAGGCAAACGGCCAGGTCATCCTTCGTTGGTTGCTGCAACGGGGCATCGTTGTCATCCCGAAGTCCGTTCACAAGGCCCGGATGGCAGAAAACTTTGATGTCTTTGACTTCCAGCTGAGTGACGATGACATGAAGACGATGAACAGCCTGGACAAGCATGAAAGCCAATTCTTTGACCACCGTGACCCGGTTGCCATTGAAAGTATCTTTGGTTCCAGCCTGAAGGCCCTTCGCAAGTAATTCATTACTCACCAAAAAATTCTAGTAACTCACTGCAAAAATGCCTTTCAATAAAACAACAAGCGGCTTGACTGTCCTCCTCCGGGCAGCCAAGCCGTTTTTGTATATTTCAGACTCTTACACAACTGAAAAGACACCCCACCGTTGTCAAAATTTTGCAGTTAGTAAAACTCTCTTTACCAATATTTAGAAGTATTTGTAAATGAAAAAGATGACCAGTCGTCGGTCTCAGTGGTGAAATTTACCTTGGCGTTTTAACACCTAGGTAAAGACCGAGTTTGAAGACGTTTGCGCCGCAAATAGCTTCAAATCGTGTCCACCACGTTCCAGACCGACAAGAACTGGTCATCTTTTTTAGCCTAAATATTAGTTTTCGTTCAATGCTTCCTCAACCTGGTCCCCAAACGGGATTGAAGGCATGGCCCCCATCTTTTGAACGGTCAAACTGGATGCCCGTTGTCCGTAAACCAGGGCTTCTTCGATGTTATCGAGGTTGGTGTGCAGCTGTGAAGTCATTGCCCCCACGAAGGTATCACCAGCGGCAGTGGTATCAACGGCCTTCACCTTGAAGGCGGGTACCAAACCATGGCCATTTGGCGTGGAGTAGAAGACCCCCCGTGATCCCAGGGTAATCAACAGGTTGTCGACTCCCTTGTCGGCAAAGTATTCCGCCGTCTTCAACATGGAATCTTCGCCGTTAAGCTTGATCCCCGTCAGGATCGCACTTTCGGTTTCGTTAGGGGCAATGATGTCGGTGTACTTCAGCACTTCCGGGTCAATCTTGTGGGCCGGCGCCGGGTTTAAGAACGTAATCACACCGTGGTTCTTGGCTTCCTTAAAAGCCGCCGCGGTAACGTCTTGTGGTGTTTCGAACTGGCTGATCAGGAAGTCAGCAGAGTCAAGAACATCATCAGTACCGTTGAGGTCGTCCTTCAACAGGGCCTGGTTGGCTCCACCGTAAACCATGATGTCGTTTTGCCCGTTGACGTCCAGGGTCACCAGGGCAGTCCCTGTGCCGTGAACCTTATCGACCACAATGCACTTGGTATCCACGTGTTCTTCCTGAAGGGCCTCGAGCATAAACTTGCCTTCGTTATCGTCACCGACCTTACCGATGAAGTAAGTTTTGGCACCGGAACGCGCCGCGGCAACCGCCTGGTTAGCACCCTTGCCACCAGGTGCAGAACTCTTGCTGATCGCAGAGATCGTTTCGCCCGGTTGCGGGAAGCGTTCAACATGGTAAGTGGTGTCAACGTTAATACTGCCGAGAATCGCAATCTTGTTACTCATTAAAAATTCCTCCTCCAAGTCCCGTGCGGATATTAAAATCGTAAATCGTTTTACGTACTGACTTTACTTTAAATTACCATGTTTTGAAATCGATTGCAAGCACTGTTGGACGAAAAAAGCGTGCCGCCACTGCAGCACGCAATCTTCTTACTTGGCCAACTGCCGTTGCAGGTAGTGGTCCAACTTATCAAAGGGGTAAACCCCCGTAACCTTTTCTTTGCCAACCCCGTCGCGGAAGACCACCAGTGAAGGGATACTGTAAACCTTGTACTGCTGGGGAATTTCCGTTTGGTTGTCGATGTTGTACTTGACGAACTTAATCCGGTCACCGTACTTTTTCTCCAGTTGTTCCATCACCGGGTTCATCGTCTTGCAGGGCCCGCACCACGGGGCCCAAAAGTCGACGATGGTCAGTGGACCAGTGATTTTTTCCTTAAAGTTATCCTTGTTTGCGATCGTCGCCACTTGCCGCTTCCTCCTTTTCCTTGCCGGGTTTGTTTCGCCGGATGAGGTGAATGATAATCGTGATAGCAAAGACTGCCAGGATGAACAAGCCAAACCAATTTGTCGGAATTTCAATGTCAATTGCCGGGATCGTCAAGAACAGCTTGATCGCAATGACTGCAATCAACACGTAAGCCATTGGCTCCAGCTCTGGCACCTTGCGCATTAGCTGCATAATCACTTCGGCAATTCCCCGCATACATAAGATCCCGATCATCCCCCCGATGAGGACGATGACGGGGTTATCCGAAATGGCCAGTGAAGCTAAGACTGAATCGACGGAGAAGATAATGTCCATAAACTCAATCTGGACAACCACAAACCAGAATAAATGGCGCCCCTTCAGCTTGGTTTTTCGCTGATGGGCCCGATGCATTGGCTGCTTGCCAAAGAACTTGAAGCGGAAGAAGCGGTAAACCAGGTACATTAAATAGGCGGCCCCGATCACCTTGATTTCCCAGAAGTGAATCAGGTAGGTCCCGATCCCGATAATCAGGAAACGAAAGATATACGCCCCCCAGAGTCCGTAAAACAGTGACTCTTCCTGCTCTTTGAGTGTCGGAAGAACCCTGGTCTGGGCGGCCAACACGATCGCGTTGTCCACCGACAGTAAACATTCAATCATGACCAGGGAGAAAATAATCAGCCAATCCTGTCCTGACGTAATAACGTTTTGCCAATTTTCCAGGCTAAAAAATGGTCCGTAAAGCTTCGCTAAAAGTGACAATCAGTGCCCTTCCTTCTTTTTGGTTTTCCTAAACTTTTTCTAAGTGATATTTTAACAAATTTTGCCGAAAATAGTTAGCGGTTGGTGCCGCAATAATTTTCACTTCCCCGGTAAAAGGGAAGACCAACTTCAACCAGGCCCCGTGAAGCAGCAACGGCGGCTGGCTGACCCGTTGGTTATAAAGCGGGTCGCCAATAATCGGGTGCCCCGCGTGGGCCAGGTGGACCCGTAGCTGGTGAGTTCGCCCGGTGTGCAGGCTTAACTTCACCAGTGAGGCCCGGTCATTAGCAGTCAAGACTTGGTAGTCAGTCCACGCCGCCTGCGGATGGTCACCACCGACCTGCCGTTTGCGCCTGTCTAAGGGGTCCCGACCAATGGGCCAGCGCCAACTGCCGGTTAGCGGTGTCAGATGGCCACTGGCTACCGCCAGGTAGGAACGGTGAATCAGCCCGCCGCTGATTAAGCGGTCAAGGATCGGGACCACGACCGGGTTCTTGGCGATAATCAGGGCGCCGCTGGTCTGCTGGTCAATCCGGTGGACCATGTAGGCCTGATTACCAGTCCCGACTAAGTAACCGGCCGCGTCATTCATCGTCGTCCCGGTTTCTCCCTGGTAATTGGGGTGACACTTCTGCCCCGCCGGCTTGTTGACCACCAGCAGGTCACGGTTTTCGAAAAGTACCTGCAAGTGGGCAGCAGGTGTCGGGACATACGATGAATCGGCAGTTCGAAATTCGTCCCCCGCAAAGCGCAAAACGACCACCTCGCCAGGGTGAACGACCGTGTTCATGGGCCGATAGTCACCGTTGACGAGGACATTTTGCCGAACCCGCAGGTAGTGTATAAACCGCCGCGGCAGGAGCCATTGTTGACTCAGGAGCCGGCGCAATGGTATTTCCGCCTGGTCGGCCGCCAGCCGGTTTTCGATCTCCCAAGCTTTCATCATCACCCTCCTTTTCTGGCAGTAATTATACCTTATCAGGCCATTCTTGCCACGTTGAAGCTACTTTACTTTTCCGAAAATAAATAGTTCAATAGTTAGTAAGCAATCAGGAAAGGAAGGGCCGCCATGCTCAGTGCCGAAAAGATCAACAACCGCAGCAAGTGGATCAGTGTTTTTGAACCGCTGCCCGATGAACGCGAAGCCCTGGTCAACAAGTATGAAGTGACCGATGAACTACTGGGTTATGCGATCGACCCCTACGAAAAAGCGCGGGTGGAAGTCGACCAAACGGCCGGAATTATCCTCCTGATCTTTGACGTTTACGTGCCCACCCACACGGTGTCGGCGGCCCAAACTGCTCCGGTGGGGTTCATGTTGACGGCCAATAATATTATTACCTTTACTAACGCCCAGACGAACTTCGTCAACGGGATGATGGTCGACCAATTGGCAGCCCTGAAAGAGCGCGGCCCGATCAACGACCGCATCGACCTGGTGCTGCCGGTTCTCTATCAGTTATCGACCGCCTACTTTGGCCCCATCCGCAAAGCCGACCAGCAGCGCCAGCAAATTCAGGAAAACCTGGAAAGCCACACCGAGCGTAAGGCCATTACCGAGTTCATGGAAATCGAAACTGGCCTCGTCTACATCCTGACCTCGCTCAAGGGGAATGTTTCACTACTGCAGGAAATGAAGCGCCGGCTCAAAAACCTTTCCCAAAAGCAGAAAAACGACCTCGACGACGTGATCATTGAAGCCCAGCAGGGACTGGAAATGGCCCAGATGACGTCAGATGTGTCAGAGCGGGTCTCTAACGCCTACAGCAAGGTGCTGGATAGTAACCTAAACCAAACGATGAAACTGTTGACGATCATTTCGGTGGTCCTCACCATCCCGACGATCGTTTCCGGTTTCTATGGAGAAAACGTCAAACTTCCGCTCGCCAATTTGGCCTACTCTTGGCAAATCACCCTTCTGATCATGCTGGTCCTCAGCTTGATTACCCTGATACTGATTACCAACCGCCATTTTTGGAAATAAGCTAACTTTCACGGGAGCACGTCACACCGGACGTTGCCCCCGTTCTATAATTGGTATAAGATTGGATCAATACAAGGAAAGAAGCGATGATTAATGGCCAAGAAGAAATTATCATCATGTACGGCCATCCTAGTCGGCAAGGGTGCCACCATGGATGGTTCGACGATTATTGCCAGAGACGAAGATGGGTATAACGGGGTCAACCCGAAGACCTTCACCGTCGTTCCTGCCAAGCACTACGACGAACACTTTGTTTCTAAGTACAACGGCTTTGAAATGGACCTGAAAGGTGACGGTTGCCGCTACACCGCCACCCCCAATGGTGACCAGAGCGAAGGCATTTGGGGTGAACAAGGGATCAACGAATATAACGTGGCCATGACCGCCACCGAGACTGAAGGAACCAACGCCCGCTGCCTGGGGCACGATCCGCTGGTCCAGAACGGGCTGAACGAAGACGCCATGCTGACGGTTGTCCTGCCTTTCATCAAGAGTGCCCGCGAAGGGGTTGCCCGCCTGGGGAAGCTAATCGAAAAGTACGGGACCGGTGAATGCAACGGGATTGCTTTCGCCGACCACGACGAGATTTGGTACCTGGAAACGGCCGCTGGCCACCACTGGGCGGCCCAACGGATTCCGGACAATTCCTACGCCATCTGTCCGAACATCATGTGCATTGAAGAAATTGACTTCAATGACCCTGACAACTTTATGTTTGATCCCCAACTGCAGGACTTCGTGGAAAAGCACCACCTGAACCCAACGCCGGAGACATTCAACTACCGGAACATTTTTGGAACCCAGAGTGAAGCAGATGCCTACTACAACACGCCGCGGACCTGGTATGGTCAAAAGCTGTTCAACCCAAGTATCGAACAAGACCCAACCAGCCAGGACATGCCATGGCTTCGTCAACCAGAAAAGAAGATCGCCATCGAAGACGTGGAAAAGTTCCTATCTTCCCACTACAACGGGACCGAATACGACCCGTTCAACACCTTTGCTTCTGGCGACGCTAAGCAACAAAAGAAATTCCGTTCAATTGCCCTCGACCGGAACCAGTCATCCTGCATCCTCCAGCTGCGGAATGACGTCCCGGCTGAATACTCTGCTATCCAGTGGGTCAACTTCGGCTTCTATGCTTACAGTCCATACGTGCCGTTCTACACTAACATCACCGACACGCCAGCTAACTACAAGACTGCCAGCCAGGAAGTAACTGCCGACTCCGCTTACTGGATGCACAAGCTGCTGGAAGTGGTTGTTGAACCGCGTTACCACCAGTTCATCAATGAAGTCAACACCTTCCGTGATGGCTGCCAGATCTATGGTCTGGGCCGGATTGACGAAATCGACGCCAAGGCTAAGGATCTGGCTGGCGACGAACTAACCGCCTACCTGACCAAGGAAAGCATTGCCACTGGCAATGAAATCAGCCACCGCACTCACCTGCTGCTCAGCTCGCTGATTCGGCAAACCCTGCTGAGTTCCAAGTACCAGTACGAACTGGGTGACAACCTGTAATTATCGAAATCAACCACAGCGTGATGACCCTCCATGGCCTTCCGCTGTGGTTTTCCTGTTCATTAAAATATCTTTTTAGTCAGTGAAAGCTTATGATGGTGTTACCCAATATCGTGAAACGGAGGCCTTCGCTATGAAACACTATGACTACATTATTCTGGGAACCGGTCCGGCGGGAT
Source organism: Candidatus Limosilactobacillus merdipullorum (assembly GCA_019113965.1). Taxonomy (GTDB): domain Bacteria; phylum Bacillota; class Bacilli; order Lactobacillales; family Lactobacillaceae; genus Limosilactobacillus; species Limosilactobacillus merdipullorum. Next base: position 1,630 of record DXGK01000134.1, on the reverse strand, counting down.
ACAAGTTAGCCCAGCTGCTATCAAAGACCGGCAAATCGCTCCTGGCCGTGGAAGGCGGCCTGTTCGGCGGAACCTGCCCCAACGTTGGTTGTGAACCAAAGATTTTTCTTTCTGGTGCCGTGCACACTGCCGCGGCGAGCCGTCAACTGACCGGTCACGGGATCAGTCGCCCGGCGAAACTCGACTGGGACCAGTTGATGTCCACCAAAAAGGCCCGATTTGATTCCTGGCCGGCGGAAACCAAGGCCATCTACGAAAAGATGTGCGATGTCGCCGTCGGTTACGGCCAGTTTGTCGATGCGCACACCATTGAGGTCAATGGCCAACAGTACTCTGGCGACAAGATCATTATCGCCACTGGGCACCGTCCCCACCGGCTGGACATCCCCGGCGAAGAATATGCTCACGATAGCACCGACGTTTTGTCCCTCGCTCGCCGGCCCGACCGCGCGGTCTTTATCGGTGGCGGTTACGTTGCCATTGAACTAGCCTCCTTCCTGGCCGTCGCCGGGACAAGGGTCGACATGTTAATTCGCTCCGACCGTATCCTGCGCGGCTTCTACAGCAAGTATGCCAAAGAGATGGTCACGGCATTGGAGAAGCAGGGGATCACCTTCCACTTCCATACCAACGCCACCGCAATCACCGCCGAGAATGCCGCCTACCGGGTGGCGACCGACCAGTACAATGAACTGGTCACCGATTACGTGGTCGACGCCAGTGGGCGGGTGCCAAACGTCGAATGGCTGAACCTTCCAGCGGCAGGAATCAAGTTCTCCAATAAGGGAATCGCCGTTGACGACCACCTGCAGACTAGTGCTCCCGGGGTCTACGCTATCGGAGACATCACCAGCCAACCGCTCCCTAAGTTGACACCAGTAGCCGAACTCGATGCCGATTACTTGTTCCAGCTCTTTGAAGATGGTCATTCCGCGCCAATCCACTACCCGACCATCGGTACCGCCGCCTTTGCCTTCCCGGAAATTGCCCAGGTCGGCGTCAGTCCGGACGAAGCAGTTAAGCAGGAAGGATTCCACGTCGAAGAACGTAATTTGAGCGGTGGCAGCCTCTATGCCGGGTTAAATGAACAGGAAGCACGTCTAACCGTGGTTTACGATAACCATGACCACCTGGTTGGTGCCAGCGAAATTGGCGCCACCGCCGCCGATGACATCAACAACCTCGTTCCAATCATCGGCCTCGGCATCAACCGGGCCGACTGGGTGCGCAACGTTATGCCGATCTACCCGGCGCTGGCGGATAAGGTGAGTGGCTTGCTGAAATAGGCAAGCCGATAGAACTATTAGATCAGTTAAATAAACAGAAACGGCCTAACTAGGGATCCCTGGTTAAGCCGTTTATTTATCTGTGAAATTTAAGGCAATCGTCTGGTGAAGAATGTTCCTTGGTTAACAGTATCTTTATTGCCTTCCCTCATAATGTTAGCTGGTGCAGTGATCATTTCACTACTACAAGAAATGCGATCAATAGCTAAAGGACCGCCTGACTGACCAAGTTAGTAGTTCACTTTAAGCGATAAATCATTATATGATGGTCCAAACAAAATGTAATACACTAGTAGGTGAAATCAGTCATTAAAGGTAAGGGTGCTTATTATGTTTACAGTGAT
>DXGK01000133.1 GCA_019113965.1 Candidatus Limosilactobacillus merdipullorum | reverse complement strand
AATATCTAATTGCAGGAGGAATAGTAGTCAATTGAACGCCTTTAGAGACCGCATGGTGCTGGGAATGTGGGACGGGATGTTGATGAACTGACCTCGTCAATGCTCAAAGCCGAAAACAGTAGGTGGCGACGTTTTCCGCGTTAAGGACTTGAGAGCTGCGCAAGTACGCAGAATACGGGTGGTACCGCGGATGCCTCGTCCCGTAGACACGATTGAGTGTCTACGGGCTTTTTTAATGCAATTAGAAAAATGGCAAATACAAATAAAGGGGAGCGACAGCTAATGGGATACGATCATTCCGCAATTGAAAAAAAGTGGCAACGTTACTGGAAGAAGAACCAGACATTTAAGGCCACAATGAATAAGGATCAAAAAAAGTATTATGTTTTGGACATGTTCCCTTATCCGTCTGGGCAGGGGTTGCACGTCGGTCACCCCGAGGGGTACACGGCAACTGACGCTGTGGCCCGGATGAAGCGGATGCAGGGATACAATGTCCTGCACCCAATGGGGTTTGATGCCTTTGGCTTGCCGGCCGAACAATACGCCTTAAAGACGGGCCACAATCCAAAGGGCTTTACTAACAAGAACATCAACCACTTCCGTGACCAAATCCAGTCGCTCGGTTTTTCGTATGACTGGTCGCGGGAGGTTAACACCACCGACCCGAAGTACTACAAGTGGACTCAGTGGATCTTTGAACAGCTATACAAGAAGGGGCTGGCTTATGAAGACGAGATCGAAGTCAACTGGGCACCAGACTTTATGGGTGGCACGGTAGTGGCCAATGAAGAAGTGGTTGATGGCAAGACCAAGCGTGGTGGCTACCCGGTTTACCGCAAGCCGATGAAGCAGTGGGTCTTAAAGATCACCGCCTACGCTGACCGTTTGATCAAGGACCTTGACCTTGTTGATTGGCCAGAAAACATCAAGGAAATGCAACGCAACTGGATCGGTCGTTCTGAGGGGGCTGAAATCCAGTTTAAGGTGGCTGACCATGATGACCAAGTTATCACCGTTTACTCTACCCGCCCGGACACCCTTTATGGGGCCAGCTACATTGTCTTGTCACCAGAACACGACCTGGTCGATGCCATTACTACGCCAGACCAACAGGCAACGGTGAAGGCTTACCAAGAACAGGCTGCCCGCCGCTCCGAACGTGAACGGACTGACGATAGCAAGGAGAAGACAGGGATCTTCACCGGGACTTATGCTATTAACCCGGTCAATGGTGACAAGCTGCCAATCTGGATCGGTGACTACGTCCTGCCTTCATACGGGACGGGGGCCATTATGGCCGTCCCGGCTCACGATGAACGTGACTGGGAATTTGCGAAGAAGTTCAACCTGCCGATTAAGGAAGTTATTTCTGGCGGCGATGACGTCCAAGAAGCACCATACACCGGCAATGGCCCTCATGTGAACTCGCCACTGGTTAACGGCCTGGACAACAAGGCGGCCATCAAGAAGATGATTGACTGGCTGGAAGCACACCATGACGGTAAGGCGAAGGTGAACTACAAGCTGCGTGACTGGATTTTCAGTCGGCAGCGTTACTGGGGTGAACCAATTCCGGTCATTCACTGGGATGACGGTACCACCTCATTGGTCCCTGAAGACCAGTTGCCGGTGATGTTACCGGAGACCGACGACATCAAGCCTTCCGGGACCGGTGAAAGCCCGTTGGCTAACGTTAAGGACTGGGTCAACGTTTACGATAAAAACGGCCGCCACGGTCTGCGGGAAACCAACACCATGCCGCAGTGGGCGGGTTCTTCCTGGTACTGGCTGCGTTACTGTGACCCACACAACGACAAGGAATTTGCTTCAAAGGAAGCACTAGACTACTGGTCACCAGTTGACCTTTATGTTGGTGGGTCCGAACACGCCGTTTTGCACCTGCTGTACGCCCGTTTCTGGCACAAGGTGCTCTACGATCTTGGTCTGGTTCCAACTCTGGAACCGTTCATGAAGCTGGTTAACCAGGGGATGATCCTGGGCGAAAACCACGAAAAGATGAGCAAGTCCAAGGGTAACGTGGTTAACCCTGACGAAATTGTCGACCAGTACGGTGCCGACACGCTTCGGCTTTACGAAATGTTCATGGGGCCGCTGACCGAATCTGTACCGTGGGATCCAAAGGGCCTTCACGGGGCCAACAAGTGGGTCCACCGGGTATGGCGCCTGCTGATGGACGACAACAACCACCTGCGCGACCGGGTTTCCAACTACAATGACGGTAAGCTGACCACTATTTATAACCAAACCGTCAAGAAGGTCACCGACGACTACGAACGGTTGCATTTTAACACCGCCATTTCGCAGCTGATGGTCTTCGTTAACGAAGCATACAAGGTAGATGACCTGCCAGTTGAATACATGGAAGGGTTCGTTAAGATGCTGGCACCGATCATGCCGCACCTGGCCGAAGAATTATGGAGTCACTTCCACGAAAGCGACACCATTACTTACCAGCCATGGCCAAAGTATGATCCAGCTGCCCTGCAGTCCAGCACGATTGAAATGATGGTGCAGGTCAACGGGAAGTTGCGGGCAAAGCTCCAGGTGGAAAAGGATAGCGACCGTGATGCTCTACAAAAGATGGCGTTAGACAACGAACACGTTAAGAAGTTCGTCGATGGCAAGGACATTAAGCGGGTCATCGTCGTGCCAAACAAGATTATTAACATTGTTGCCAAGTAATTGGTGAGCGATCCTTTAAGATGAGCGGCTGCGCAGGGCAGCCGCTTTTTTTAAACAATATTAACGATTATTAAATTGCCCCGCAGCAGTCTGGCAGGTGAGTTATAATCATTAAATCAAGGGAGGGTTAATTAATGAAGAAAGTATCATTTCCGGCTTTTGTGACCAAGCAAGGCAAGCAGGTTCGAGTTGACTTTCCTGACCTGCCGGATGCCGTTACCAAGCGGGATAGTTTGGAGCAGGCAATTGAAGATTCACGTCTAGCCGTTGCCCTGGTTGTTAATGACCTGGTAACCCACTTTGAGAAGGTGCCAGATGCCACCCCGATGGAAGAGGTCCGGGCTGCACACCCGGCCGGGGATGTCCGGTTAATTACCGTTGACTTAGATCGGTATTAGGTCGTTGCAGCACGCTAGTGACCAATGTAAAATAGACAAGTCGACTTTAAAATACAGGAGTTTTTTCAAAGATGGCGAATCAACAAGGCACTGGGCAAAGTACCCAGCAAGATGCCAAACAAAAAATGATTACCGGTTCCGCCTGGATGACGGCCGGCAGTATTACCTCACGGATCTTAGGGGCAATTTATGTGATCCCCTGGGTGGCGTGGTTTGGGGTTTATAGTAACCAAGCCAACGCAACTTATGCACAGGGTTACAACATCTACAACATGTTTATTACGATTGCCACGGCGGGGATTCCGTCGGCAATTTCCAAAATGGTGGCCCACTACAACGGGCTCAACCAGGTGCAGATGAGTCGGAAACTTTACCGCGCTGGGATCGCCGTGGCCCTGGTATCGGGGGTTATCTGCGCGGCCATTATGATGCTTGGTGCTCCACTATTTGCTCGGGGCGACAAAAACGTGATTCCAGTAATTCGCTCACTCTCCTGGGCCATCCTGCTGATTCCGTGGATGAGTATCACCCGGGGTTATTTGCAGGGCTACAACTGGATGGCACCGTCAGCGATGTCACAGTTTGTCGAGCAACTGTTCCGGGTGATCTACATGTTGTCGGCCACTTACCTGATCATGAAGGTTGGTTCCGGCAACTGGGTTCACGCGGTGACCCAGTCAACCTTTGCCGCCTTCATTGGGGCCATTGGTAGTGTTGCTATCCTGGGTTGGTCCTACCTGCGCCACATGGGTGACATGCAGCAGATGGAAGCCGAATCAGTCCCACTCGAAAGTGATGTTTCTGCTTTTCGACTGATTTTCAACATTGTTTACCAAGCGATTCCGTTCATTATTATTGAATCGGGGATTACCATTTTCCAGCTGGTGGACCAGTACACCTTTGAGCCAATGATGCATGCGGTCGGGCATTTCACGCACTACCAAGTGGATGTCCTGTACGCACTGTTTAGTTTCAATGCCAATAAGCTGTACATGATCATTATTTCACTAGCTGCGGCAATGGCGGTTACCGCCATCCCACTACTAGCCGAGGCGCGGGTGAAGGACGATGTTCCTGGGATGCGTGACCAGATTTCTAACATCTTGATGCTGTTCTACTTTGTGATGGTGCCAGCATCACTAGGACTGTCATCACTCGCCCAGCCAATCTACACGGTCTTCTACCGCTATGATCCTGCAGGGGTGACCATGTTGAAGTTTGCTTCCTTTATTTCAATTACCCTGGGGCTCTACACGGTGGCCGCGGCAATGATGCAGGGAATTTCTGAAAACATGAAGATGATGAAGTACCTGATAGTTGGTCTAATTATCAAGGCAATCCTCCAGTTCCCGATGATCTGGCTGTTCAAGGGAATCGGGCCACTGCTGGCAACAGGATTATCAATGTCGGTGATCAACTACCTAATCCTGCATTCTTTTAATGACGAGTTCCGCTTGCCATTCCATGAAATGGCCAAGGACACCAACCAGATCCTGCTTTTTTCGCTGATCATGTATGCAGTCACCACCGCCTTTGTGATGGTGACGAACCTCTTCTTTAGTCCTTATGGCCGTTTTTCAGCGGTCGTGACGATGGTCGTTGGGGCGTTCATTGGAGTAGCGATTTATACGTATCTTTCACTTAAGAGCCATTTAGCTGACAGGTTGCTTGGTGCGCGCGTTGGTATCATTCGTGAAAAGCTCCATATCCGTTAAGAGACAAACTCTGTTGCTATTGAGCAGCAGAGTTTTTGTTGTCCAAAGTTGCAAATGTTAGTTGACAGTTGTAAACTGAAATGCGTATAAGGAGGGAAAGTTATGCCAGATAATGAATTACAAATCAGCCCGGCTGAATGGCAGGTAATGAGGGTGGTGTGGACCCGTGGGAGCGTCACTAGTACCGAATTAACCCACCTGTTGGCAGATAGTACGGGCTGGCAGTCAGCCACTGTCAAAACTCTATTACGGCGGCTAGTCAAGAAAGGCTTTGTCGCAACAACGCGTCATGGTCGGGCTTTTCAGTACACCCCGCTGGTCAAGGAACGCGAGACCATGGAAAAAATGGCTGACCAGTTATTTGATTCCCTCTGTGCCCACCAGCAAGGGGCAACCCTGGCCGAAGTGGTTAAGCACGTGACACTCAGCAAAAGCGACATTGCCAACCTCCAAACGATTTTGACAGCTAAGGAGGCTACGGCACCACAGGAGGTAGCTTGCAACTGCATTGGCTGTGAGCACCACCAGACTGCCTAACGTTACTGAACAATTCTAAAGGGGGGAGAGCCCCTCTTTTCTTTTGTCTTCCGTCAACTAAATGTTCGTCTTATTATTTGCAGACGCTACCTTTACTGGTATCATTACAATCAGACGACTAACAAAGGATAAATTAAAATGGCACTTAGTGAGAATGCCCAAAAATATCTTGATAAAATGTTCCCGGACGCCCATTCGAAATTGGAGAAGACGGATCCTGAATTCGCTGAGTTATTTAGCATTTCGCCTTCGATGAAGTAGTGAACGAAGGTGATTTGGATGACCGGACCCGGTTCATCACGACTCTAGCAACGTTGATTGGTTGTCAGGGCAAAGATGCTTATAAAGCCATGGTGCCGGCGGCCATCAATTTTGGTGTTAAGCCAGTCGAGATTAAAGAAATTGTTTACCAGGCGGTTGCTTACCTCGGGATTGGTCGAGTATTGCCATTCATCAAAGTGACTAACAAAGTATTGAAGAAGCAGGGGATTAAAATCCCGTTAGAGTCCCAATCAACCACCACGAATGATACTCGCTTGGAAGCCGGTGAGAATGCCCAGATGAAG
>DXGK01000132.1 GCA_019113965.1 Candidatus Limosilactobacillus merdipullorum | reverse complement strand
AAAATGACTACTGACACTGATTCCCTACCAGTCCACCAACTGCCCCAGTTTTTGCCCCAAACCAGTCAAATTCTTCAGGCCATGAGGCAGCTCTCATATTCGGAAGCACGCCATTTATGGTGGAATTGCAGTGAAAAGATTGCACGTCCCAATTACCATTGGTTATTTGACATGGACCTGGAAAAGCAGCTCACCCCAGCCCTCCTAGCATTTACCGGCTTGCAATATCAATACATGGGTGCCGGGGTCTTCACCGATGATCAGCTAAGCTACCTCAACCGTCATTTGCGAATCCTCTCCGGCTTTTACGGTTTGCTTCGTCCTGATGATGGCATAGTGCACTACCGCTTAGGCATGGGCGACCGTATACAAGTTGGTGCAGCCAGAAATCTCTACCAGTTCTGGGGTGCCCGTCTGGCCCAGCAGCTCAAGCAGGAAAATTCGCTCGTTTTGAATCTTGCCTCCAATGAATATGCCAAGGCAATCACTGCTTACCCCCAGGAGGGCCTCCAAGTCGTTACCTGCCGCTTCGGCCGGATCAAAGAACGTCGTTTTCGACAAATGACAACCCGGGCGAAAATGGCACGGGGACGGATGGTGCGTTTTCTGGCCGAACAACAAGCTGATTCCATTGAAACGGTCAAACAGTTTCATGAATTACACTTCCACTACCATCAAGAACTATCAACTCCCACCTGTTTGACCTTTGTTGAAACACCTTCGACAACTGATAAATAAAATCAACCGTCACCGCTAAAATGCCGTGACGGTTGATTATTTCCGTATCCCTTAGTTGGTTAACTACTTAGCCCACAGGAAATTGATCAAGGCTTTGTCAACTTGGTGGTTACTGTGCAACTTACTATGCTGGGCCCGCTTACCATAGAATTCCTTCTCTTGATAAGATTTTGCCCGACCAGCCACCAAGTACTTCAGTGACTTAGCCGAGTTAACTGGGATTTCACTGTCGGAGTGAGTCCCATCCTGAAGGTCACCATACATGTTAAGCACCCGCGCCGTGGTAGGATAGGTGTTACGCAGATCCTTTAGTTCCGTAAAATGTTCCTCTTCAACGCTTGGCTTACCATCCTGGTCAATCGTTGAGCCTTTCGGGTAGCCAAAGCCAATCCCACCATTAAAGTGACCGGCGATGTCCACTTGCTTCTACAAAGTTGGCAACTGCGAGCTGTTTGGGTGGTCGCGCAGCATGTAAACAATTCCCAGGTTTCCCATCGAGTGGCCGACAAGGTTCATCTTGGCAAAGCCCCACTTCTTCTTGGCAGCGCTGACAACGTCAAAGACATATTCCCCGTCTTTTTTGTATGACATTTGCTTATTGTCAGCCAAGTTCACTTCAATGATCGGGTTGCGGGCTCCCTTTTTAATGTTGCCATGAAAGGTAACCTGGCCGTCTTTGGCAACATTGGCCCAGATAATCGTATCCGTAGCACCATCGCGTTTAGCAACATTAGCCATGTGCTGCTCGGCGTGGTAACTGCTTCCCCAGCCATGAATAAAGAAGGTGGGAGTAGTCGAGTTAACAAACCGCTTAGCAGCCCGAGCACGATGAACCATACTTGCTCCGAAACCAACGGTAACCGTTTATTTACTAAGGACAACTTGGAAACAATTAATATGATCGGCTGTCTCAAAAAAGCGGAATGTCGATTAAGGACATTAAAACCTTCATCTCCTGGTGTAGTCAGGGTGACAGTACATTATCCAAACGCCAAGCAATGTTCCACCAACTCAAATCTTCCCTGACTAGCCAGCTGCATGACCTACAGAAAATTCTTGACGTTGTCGATTTCAAGTGTCGTTATTATGACCTCGCTGTAGACAACCATAGCGAAGCAGTTGCTAAGCAGAAACTGGTTCACCAGCAGCCTGATGGACTTAAGTTAACAATTGATGATTAGTTAACTCTGACCACCTCAGCCTAGCGCGGGGTGGTTTTTTTCCGCCAGATAGGCGGCCATCAACTGGCCACGACGCTTAATAAACTCTTGGTTGTCGGGCCGTGGATGCACCCGGTTAGTTAATAAAATCAGTCCCTGGTCTTCTACGCGGTCTAAGATCATCAAGGTCCCGGTGTAACCGGTATGACAGATAACCAGGTGATGGTCATTAGTCCGGCTATGGTGTAGTTTCCAGCCGAAGGACCGCAAGTGTTCGCCACTTAACGGTGTTTGGTCAGTAAACAGCTGGTCGACGGTCTGACTAGTCAACAAGCCCCCAAGGTTATCTTCAATGAGTAAGCGACCAAAATGCGTGAGGTCTGCCGCCGTGGAAAAGAGGCCAGCGGAACCGCAGTGGGCACCTAAAACATAACCTTTGGGGTCATGAACGGTTCCCCGGATCAAACCGCGTGATTTGGTAATCGATGTTGGCACCGCCCGATTCACCTCCGGCTGAAAGGTAGAAGCACTCATCCTCAGGGGCGCTAACACCCGTTGTTCGATTAAGCGGTGAACCGGCTGGTGGAGAATACGCTCGGCAATCCAACCTAGGTAAATAAAATTAACATCAGCATAATGAATCTTCTTTCCCACGCTTGGCCCAACTTCTTGGGTCTTCAATAATGCCGCTGTCAATTGCTGGGCGTTCAATTCGTCGCGGTGAGGAATCCAGCCACCAATATCGGAACTGTGGGTAAACAGGTTACGGATGGTTGACTTCGAACTTCCCAATTCCGGCAAAAAAGCGGTCACCGGTTGGTCCATCTTAAAATAGCCTTCTTGCCACAGCTGTAACATTAGCGGCACGGTTCCAACCACCTTAGTGAGGGAGGCGAGGTCAAATTGCATTTGGTCAGTCAGTACTTCAGGTTCCGGCCGCCATTGAGCCAATCCTCGAACCGCCTGCAGTTGCGTGTCACGATCAAAAATCACCCAGCTCATCCCCGGAACTATGCGGTCGTCCACCAAGTCATTTAGCAGTTGAATTGTCCGTCCGTACTTTTGCATCGTTCTCCTCCTTATCTGGCAACATTATAAAACAAAGCGCCCACGAGGGGCGCTTTTCCTTTAGAGATTATTTCCGATAAATTGACTGTTGTACAAGTTGGCGTAAAAACCATTCTTAGCCATCAAACTATTGTGATTCCCCGTTTCAACAATGCGGCCGTGGTTCATTACAATAATCCGTTCGGCATTGCGGATGGTCGATAAGCGGTGAGCAACCACAAAACTGGTCCGGTGGTGCTGCAGCTTGTCCATCGCCTGTTGGATCAGTGACTCGGTCCGGGTATCAACGGAACTAGTCGCTTCATCAAGGATGAGAATATCCGGATTGGCCAAGAAGGCCCGCGCAATCGTTAACAATTGGCGTTGCCCCTGGGAAATGTTGGACGCCGCTTCATTCAGCTTGGTCTGGAAACCATCCGGCAATTCCTGAATAAAGTCGTAGGCATAAGCCATCTTAGCGGCCTGGTAAACTTCGTCATCAGTGGCATCATTACGTCCGTACTTTATGTTATCAAAAATCGTGCCACTGAACAGCCAGGTATCTTGCAGAACCATTGCAATATGCGATCGCAAATCATTGCGGGTCATATTGCGGGTGTCTTGACCGTCAAGGTAAATATGTCCACCATCAACTTCGTAGAACCGTTCCAGCAAGTTGATCACCGTGGACTTCCCAGCCCCCGTTGGGCCAACAATGGCCACCATGTGGTTAGCGGGCGCTTTCAGGTTAAAGTCCTCAATCAACGGATCTTCTCCGTAAGAGAATTGAACGTGACTAAATTCAATTTTCGGCAACGGCTCATCCTTTTTCGCAGGGAAAGTCGTCAATCGGTTCGCCATTTCCGGTTCATCCAGCACTTCAAAAATCCGTTCCGCAGAAGCAACAGTTTGTTGGATGGTACTACTAAGATTGGCAATCTGGGTAATCGGTTGCGAGAACTGATTCACGTACTGCAGAAACGCTTGAATGTTCCCGATGGTCATCTGGCCGTGAATCATCCTGATCGCACCGGCGACTGCCAACATGAGGTAGCCTAGACTGCGGACGAAGTTCATCAAGGGCCAAATTAAGATGGAGAAAAACTGCGCCTTCCACGCTGCCTGGTAGTAGCGGTGGTTGATTTGAAACATCCGCCTCTGCTCATCTTCTTCATGGTTAAAGGTCCGCACAATTGTGTGACCTGCGTAGGTCTCTTCCACTTGTGAATTGATCCGTCCCAGTTCGGCTTGCTGTCGCGTAAACAGTCGCTGGGCGGTTGGGGCCACAAAGGCTACAATGACCAAGCTCAGCGGAATGGTAACGAAGGCTACCAGGGTTAACTGCCAGCTAATAGTTAGCATCAACGCCAACACGCCGACAAAGGTCACTGCGGAAGTCAACAGTTCAATTAAGCTTGATTGTAGTGTCCCAGCAATGTTATCCATGTCGTTGACCATCCGACTCATCAGGTCCCCGTTATGGTGGGTATCGTAAAAGCTAACCGGCACCCGGGCCATCTTTGCCTTCAGATCCTGGCGAAGGTTAAAGACCACTCGCTGTGAAATCCAGGTCATAATCACCTGTTCCAACATACTTAACAGGCCGGAAAAACTGTAGAGCAGCACGACGATAATGGCAATCCGCCCGATCCGGGCAAAATCGATCGGAAATTGATGGACGGAATGGCCAGCCCTCACCAACCGGTACCCCTTCATAATCCCGTTGTAAATCGTGGTGGTGGCATCACCCAACACTCTCGGAGCAATGATGGATAAGAGGACCGACGCAATCGCTAAAATAACTGATAGCACGACCCCACCCAACCAGGGGCGCAGGTACATGAGCAGTCGTTTAACTGACGGCCAGAAATGTTGTGCTTTTTTATTCGTTGGTCTGTCCATGACCGTCATCTCCTTCCTGCAATTGCGACTTGATAATTTCTTGGTAGACCCTGTTGTGGGCAGCCAGCTCCTCGTAGGTGCCTTGCCCAACCACTTGGCCGTCATCAAGGACCAGGATGAGGTTAGCATCCGCGACTGTTGAAATCCGTTGTGCCACGATCACCGTAACCGCTTGTGCAACTTGTTGGTCATCCTTCAGCGCCATCCGCAGTTCAGCATCCGTCTTGAAGTCCAAAGCAGAAAATGAGTCATCAAAGATGTAAACAGCGGCTTGCTTAATAATTGTCCGGGCAATCGCCAACCGTTGCCGTTGTCCACCGGAGAAGTTATCCCCATTTTGTTCAACTACCATGTCAAGACCACCCTGTTCCTTGACAAAGTTATCAGCCTTAGCAATTTTGAGTGCCTGCCACATCTGTTCGTCCGTCGCATTAGGGTTGCCAAAGGCCAGGTTAGAACGAACCGTCCCACTAAACAAAACTGCCTTTTGCTGGGTAATCGAAACCAAACTGTGGAGGTCGTGCTGACTCATCCTAGCAACGTTTTGACCGTTGACTAGGACTTCACCACTGGCCACATCAAATAAGCGAGGAATTAAGTTCACCAGTGTGGACTTCCCGGAACCAGTTCCACCAATAATGGCCAATATTTGACCAGCGGTCACCTTAAAATTCAGGTTTTGTAAGGCCAAATGCTGTGCACCATCGTACTGAAAATCGACATTCTTAAATTCAAGGGAAGCTGGTTGGTCCTTCTTTAAAGGCTGCAATTGGTCTTGTGGAAGGTCGTTAACGCTGATTGGCTGTTCTAAGACCGCGTTGATCCGGCGAGCCGACACCTCTGCCCGTGGAATAAAGAAGTAAATAAAGCTGAGCATCATGAAGCTCATTAAAATCTGGTTGGCATAAGTCATAAAGGTAATCAGGTTCCCAATTTGCATTTCACGACCCGCAATCAAGCGACCCCCATACCAAATAATGCCAACGTTGGTCATGCTCAACACCAAAGTCATAATAGGAAACATAAATGACATCAGGGTGAAGGCATGAAAACCAACCTGGGTGTAGTCTTCATTGACCCGATGAAAACGGTCCTGTTCCCGCTGGTCCTGGTTAAAGGCACGAATGACCCGCACCCCCGTGAGTCCTTCCCGGAAGACCCGGTTGATGTTGTCAACCTTCTGTTGCATCACGCGAAAATATGGCATAGCAAAATACATGACCACTACCACCGCAACCACCAATACCGGCAGACTAAGTGCCAGCACCCGGGTTAACCGTGGTTCACGACTATATGCCATCACACAAGCACCCACCAGCATCAATGGTGACTGTAACATCATCCGCATGGTTTGCAGCATGACATTCTGAATCTGAACGATGTCGTTAGTACTTCTAGTAATTAATGATGAGCTACCAAAACGAGACATTTCGTTAGTGGAAAAATGAAGCACTCGCTGGTAGATCGCGTTGCGCAAACGCTCACCGACCTTCATTCCCTGGGTGGATGCAAAAAAGACGTTGCCCACTGCAGCTAATAGTCCAATCAGTGCAACAACCAGCATCACG
>DXGK01000131.1 GCA_019113965.1 Candidatus Limosilactobacillus merdipullorum | reverse complement strand
GAAGGGATCGACGTAATCGGTGTCCGCATACAAGCACCGAGCAAAAAAATTCCAATAACCAGTAAACCACTGTGTTTAGCAGTATTTTTCATGGGGTGGAAACCTCCGTATAAGTGATGTTAGACAATCATTTCATTATAAAGGAAACTGGCGATAATGGAAGTCCCAGATTGTCCGTCAATAAGACAGAACTTAGCATTCGTTTGACGGATTGCTAATTTATCCCTATAATTATCCCCGTTAAGAACGGAGGAAGTTATGAGTACACGATTTTTCCCATTCCTGATTTTCAAAAACGCCAAGGAGGCGCTTGATTACTATCAGGACCAGTTTGGCGCCCAGGTTCTTCTGCGCAAGCCGATGACGGAAGAACAGGCGGAACACTTAGGGATCCAAGTTGATGACCTCGATCAGACCACTGCTCATGCGGAGTTTAGTATTGCCGGGCAGGTAATTCTCTGTGCGGACGCTTCGATGGGTGAACCGCAGTCATCATCGCAAATTGCGCTAGTCCTCGACTTTGGGCAGGATACGGTGGCCGCCGAGAGCTTTTTCAACCGCGTTGCTGCTTCTGACCAGCAGCGGGTGACTTTGCCATTTGGTCCCCATCAATTGGGAGGGCAGATGGGTTATGTGGTCGACCGCTACGGGGTCACCTGGATAATCTGTGCCGGAATCGTGCAATCGGTAGACCAAGTGGAAGATTAACCAAGAAAATAATAAAGGAGACGGGTATTTAGCTCGTCTCCTTTTTGTTATTGTTCGTCCTTATTAACTTCCTTGCTGAGGATGCCGTAAATTCTTTCGATATCTTCGGAAGTGCCACGCAGTTCGTAGTCCGCCAGGAATGGCGCATTAAAGTTGCGGGCGTACATCTGCGCGGTTAGACAATACTGTTGGTTAAAGTTCTTGTTCCCACTACCGACAACTCCCATGCACTTTTCTGCATTATTGTTGTTAGCAATGTATTCACCCAGGGGGTTAGTCATGAGTTCCTTGAATCCGGAATTGATCCCGTCACCACCATCGAGGTAGGTTGGGACAAAGGCGAAGAAAGGTTGTTCTTCCTTTTCAGGAACCGTTTGGTCAGTAATTTCCTTTAATTCAATGACTGGATTCTTCGGATTAATACTGTGCTGCTGTTTGGCAAAGGCCTGCATCCGGGTAAGGAACGAACGGGTATTGCCTTCGATTGAAATAAACAAGACATATATCTTTGACATTGTTGGCTCTCTTCTTTTGTTCGTGATTTAAGTGTGCTATTAATAATAGCATACTTCACTAGGAAAATGTTAGTTAAAAGAGGCTTTATTGTGCATCCTGTTCACTGTCCGACTGATCAGCTGGCTTGGTCTCTTCTGGCATTTCCTTCACGTTCATCCATAAAATGAAGGAGTTTTCGTACTTGGTGACCGTAATTAGGAAGTTATGCAACTGAACCTGGCTACCTTCGTGAATCTTCGGGTGAGCTTCCAGCAGGTAGCCGGAAAGGGTAACGGCTTCAGTTTTTTCGAATTCTTCAAAATCAACCCCGAAGTATCGCTCAAAGTCGTAAGTGGTGGTCTTCCCGGCCACGTTAAAGGTACCATCATCATTCTTCTTGATGATGTCATCGGAGACGTTATCGATTTCGTCCCGCACCGTCCCGAACAGTTCTTCGTAGATATCCTTGTCGGTGACGATCCCGGAGGTTCCCCCGTACTCGTCGACAACGACCACCATCGGCGTCCGGGTGCGAATCATTTGCTGGAGGACGTCGGTGATGAGGGTATTTTCCGGCGTGGTCGGCAGGTGACGAATGATCTTGGTTAGCGGAACGTGCGGATTCGTCCGGTTTTGCTTGATTAAATCGTAATTGAAAACGTAGCCGAGAATCTTGTCCTTATCATGGTCGGCGACTACCGGCAGGCGGCTGTAGTGGGTCTTCACATACATATCAATGGCGTCCTGCAGGCTGGCATTGACGTCGATGACCGTCAGCCTGGTCCGGTCCACCATCACGTCGTGGGCTTCCTTGTCAGTAAAGTCGAACGTCCGCTCCATGTAGACCAGGTCGTTGCGGTCCATTTGCCCACCTCGAACGGCGTTCCGTGACAGGCTAATAATTTCGCTTTGCGACAGTACTTCGTCTGTTTCGGCGGCCGGCTTCAAACCCAGCAGGCGAACAATCCCGTTGGCCGAGGTGTTGAGTAACCACACGAAGGGGTAGAAGACAACGTGGAAGTAGTGCAACGGCGTGACCACCATCATCATCATCTTCATCGGCAGGTCGATGGCGATGTTCTTCGGGACGATTTCGGTCAAAACGACTTCAAAGTAGGTCAGTACCAGGACGCCGACGACGGCGCTGATGGCATGGACGGCACTCCCGCTCAACGGCAATTGTGGCATCTTTAACAGGTCGGCCAGCAGGTACTCGATGGTTTCTTCCCCCACCCAACCAAGGATGATCCCGCAGACACTGGTCCCCACCTGGGTGGTGGACAGGTATTCGGTCAGGTTGGTGACCATGTTGATGGCCTGTTCGATCTTTTTCGACGGCTTCTTGCGCTTGTTTTGCATTTCCTGCAGGGCCGTCACCCGGACCTGCACCAGGGCAAACTCGGCGGCCACGAAGAAGGCGGCGAAAATAAATGTAACGATAATAATACCGAAGTTGATTAGTATTTGATCGTTATCCAATTAAAACGTTCCTCATTTCATCAAAAAATTGCGCTTACGCGATCAACGGCAATTATAACATGCACAGATGTAAATATTAGATCGTCAGGGGAGAAAAACTGTATTATCATAAAAATGAGAACAATCGTTTTGGGGGAGTTAACAGTGACCGAGATTATGGCCAACGAGCTAAATATGACGGCGCCGAATGGCAGTGATTTTTTTAACGTTAGTTTTGAGTGGCAGTCGCCGAAGATTGTAGCGATCGTCAGTGACGACACTGAATTAGTCCCGGCACTGGCAATGGCGCTGCGCGGTCAGCTGAAGGAAGTTGACGGTCAACTATCCATTGACGGCCGGCCGGTTGATGAACTGAAGAAGCAGGCTGATGAAATGGTCAGTCTGGCAGGAGAAATTCGCTTCCGACCACGTAAACGGGTGGATAAGTGGTTGAAACGGCTGATCCAAAAACAGAGCAATACCTTAACGTGGGATCAGACTGAGCAGCTGTTGCGAGAATTTACAATTGATAGCCATTTGAAATTCAAGGACCTTTCGGCAGAACAGGAACTCTTGATGCAGGCCCTGGTCCCAACGATCATGCGCAAGCCGATCATTATGCTGGGGCAGGATTTCGACCAACTCTCGGCCGAAAACACCCAGAAGCTCTGGTCATTATTAAAGGATTACGGTCAAAAAACCAACGCCTTGATCGTCATGGCTAGTGCGGATGTGACGACGATGCTCAACTGGGCCGACGTGATGTACTACTTTGATCGGGGACATTTGACCTCTACCCGCCAAGTGGTCACCCACGACAGTACCGACTGTGTCGTTACCATTACCGGGACCGGATTCCCGGTTGCCACTGCCGAACGGATTGGTGCCCGCTTATTGGAAGAAGCAACCCACGAAACGCGGCTGCTTTTCTCTGGTAACATCCAGGCATTATTACCCCTGTTGGAACAAAATACCATTACCGATGTCCGCATTAAGGACGCCACGATCGAAGACGAATTGCTTGCTTACTAAGGAGGGTTATTGTGGAGGGACCATTTGCCATTGTTAACCAGCACCAAGACCAGTTGACGGCGGCTCTGAAAGCTCGAATGGCACCGGCACCAGTGGCTGTCTACCCGCAATTCGCCCATGAATTGCCGGATCACGCCGTTTTATGCTGGCTGGCCCCCTTGCAGGCGCCTGTTGATGAACTGGTGATGGGCCTGGTTCAACTAGTGGATGCCGGCAAGGCACCAACCAAGATTGTCATGCTGGCGGCCGCTGGGATCTGTGATGACGTTGACCAGGCGGGCCTAAAGCAGTTATACGGGGATGATTATACGGATTTGGTTTTTGCTCACCAGTACGCCGTTAAAATGGTCGACGAACTGGAGATACCGTATACTGTTATTAGGGTGCCGCAGATTACTGCTCAGGAAGGGGCAGCAGTGCTGACTGCCGAAAACCAGCCGCTTGCCAGCCTGACAGTCAGTCAGGATCAGATGGTGACAACACTTACAACCGCAATGACGACGGACCAGTTGATTAACCAGTCCGTGGGTTTAAGCAATGAGGTGAATTAGAGTGGAACAGTTTAAAAAATATGAAGACCAGCTCGCTAAGGTACAACTGGCTCACTGGGATGAATTACCTGACATCGAACTTTACGTCGACCAGGTGGTCAAAGTGGTAAACGAACCGCTCAATGGACTCGGTCTGCCGCAGGTGACTCGGTCGATGGTCAATAACTACGTCAAACACGGGATGGTGATTGCCCCGGTCAAAAAGCGTTACGGGCGGCACCAGATTGCCATGATTATGGTGATTTCACTGTTGAAGAACCTCTTCCCGCTGTCGGCCATCCAGGACGGAATCGGTCAGCTGACGATGAACTCCTACCCGAAAGAGGCATATGATTACTTTGTGGACCTGGTAAACGCCAAGTTTGCTGGTCATGATTTGCCGCAAAATGACCGGTTTGCTGATAACGATGGCCGGTTGATGCGGACGGTGGTCAATGCCCTTGGTAACTGGTTGGCGGCGAGTGCCATGCTGAAGATTATGAAGTCAAAAGACCAGCCGCAGACCGTCAACCCGGTAAAGTAGGGGGTAATTCGTGGTGAAACAGTGGTGGCATCGGCCGCTAGTAATTGTCGCTAATTTGCCGCTGATTATCCTGGCTTTGCGTTGGAACTGGCTGAACGGCGTGCGGTTGGCGGGGATGGTACCAGCCAAGTTTACCTTTGATAGTGAAATGATGTGGCTGCTCTTCGGGGCGGCCTGTTTTGCGTTGAACGTCTGGAACCTCTTGGTTGGGTTTCACCAGGATGAAGAAATTGTCAACCGGGCCCACTACCGAACAGCCCTTTACTGTTTTGCCGGGGTACTGGTGGTTGGGTTGGTAGTCTGTTGGACAAAGCCGGACCAGTTGATCGTGCCACAGAAGTTAACCTGGTTGCCATTCATTGCGGCCTGCCTGTTGACTGGACAGGCGTTGGCAGGCAACTACCTGTTGACAGCGACAACCGACGGGGATGACCATCCGAAATTGACCTGGCCGACGCTAACTTGGCTGGCAGCTGCTCTCTTGACCTGCGCTAGCAATACGGCAAAGACGTTTGATGCAGTCGCCGTGTTGATAGTCGTCATCCTGCTAGCTGGCAACGCTGTTAACCTGAAAATCCTGTTAACGGGCAACGGGACCGTTCGGCACCCAGCCTATCAGCTGGCTACTGGCGCGTCGCTGGCTGCCTGGCTCGGTTTGGCGACCATCTTGCTTAGCTGGTGTTGGTGCCTGTTGACCGGCCGTTGGGCTGGGTTGCTCTACTTCGTGATGGTGGTTGACCTGATGATTATTGCTGCGGCATCGCAGCTTGCCACAGTGATTGACCTCAGGGAAGTTCACGGGGTGCGGGCCGAACATGGACACCGCCTGTTGCTGTCCGGTGCCATCCTTGCTGTTTTAATTGAACTCATTACGGCCGGTGTGTTAACTGTGCTGGCCGTGAAATAGAAAAGATCGCGGGAGATGCCGCGATCTTTTTATTTGTGATTGTTTGATTGTGAGAAGTTGACGATTAACATAATGGCATAGCTGATCGTTTGACGGTCAGTGATATTAAAATCCAGCAATTTCGATCGTCGTAGTATTCAAATTACAAGTATCTTATCAGCTAATGAGGACAAAACCTGTGAAGGTTGGCGGTCTCAGTGGTGAAATTTACCTTAGCGTTTCAACGCTTAGGTAAAGCCTCGGCTTGAAGACCATTGCGTCGCAAGGGGCTTCAAGCGATGGCCACCACGTTCCAGACCGCCAAGAACCGAGCAGGTTTTGATGACAGTACACGTTCCAGCATGCCAAGACACCAGTAATTGCAATAAAACCCAAGCCACCACGTTCCATCATGCCAAAACAAA
Source organism: Candidatus Limosilactobacillus merdipullorum (assembly GCA_019113965.1). Classification (GTDB taxonomy): domain Bacteria; phylum Bacillota; class Bacilli; order Lactobacillales; family Lactobacillaceae; genus Limosilactobacillus; species Limosilactobacillus merdipullorum. Next base: position 3,531 of record DXGK01000131.1, on the reverse strand, counting down.
GCAATTGCAACGAAAAAAAGCAAGACCGCAAAGTTTGTGGTCTTGCTTTACTATTCTGTAATTACAGGTTCTTGTCCATCACGAAGGTCAGCTTGGATAATTCCAACCCGTGCATCATCAGGTCGGCCATCAGCTTCTTGGTCCGCTTTGCCATTTCGGCAACCAGTTCGTGTTGGGCCTTGCTGAGGATGTCGCTGGCATCATTGTTAGACATACCGTCAACTTTTGGCGCCGTCTTGTCAATCCAAGTGTAGAAGTACTGGCGGGCGTCCTTCAGGTAGTCATCGTCGGCCTTGGTAAACTGGCTGAGGTGCGATTCAACCAGCATGGAGAGACCACGGTACATCCAGTAGGCACTCTTGAAGTTGACGTCCATCTTCATTGGTGTTTCGGCGTAAGACTTATCCATGTCGGCGGCGTTACCGAAGAACGGGACGTATGGAGTAAAGGATGGGATCCCGAAGCAGAGCCAGAGGATCGTTGATGCAGCTTTTGGCAGGTCCGGCTTGACTTGCAGGACGTGTGAGTTCTGTGTCCGGTTCAGTGAAATTGGCCGGAAGAAGTGCTTTTGCTCGTCGGTTCCTTCGTGGCCTAGCGGGTCGTAGACGGTACCCTGGTAGTGGCTGCTGAGCACTTGTTCAACTTCTTCCAGGGTGATCTTGTGGTCAGCCTTTAGGATAAATGGCAGGTCAAAGTCCAGCGGGTCGAGCTTGACTTCTGGGCTCAGGACCTTGTGGCCGTACCACTGCCGGCTGGTGTTGTAATGCTGGTCAAAGACGTTGGCCGTCCCGAAGATCCGCCGGAAGTTCCACCCATCCAGGTCAGGGTTGAGGTGGTGCTTTTCCACGAAGTCCTGGATGCCGTCCGACCACATGAAGTTGTCAGGGTCATCAAAGTTGACTTCCTGGATGGCAACCCGGTTACCGGTGACAGCGTAGGAGTCGTCCGGAATCCGTTGGGCCACCCAGTGGTGCCCAGTAACGATTTCCATGTACCAAATGTCGTTCTTGTCGGAGAAGATCACCCCGTTTCCTTCAGCAGAACCGTACCTAGCAACCAACTTTCCCAGGTAGGAAACCCCTTCGCGGGCACTGTTGATGAACGGCAGGGTCATGGCAACGATGACGTCTTCGTTGATCCCTGATTCGGTGTTCAGCGGGTCGTAAGCCAGAGCCCGTTCGTTGGCGTAGACACTTTCGGTGGCACTCATGCCGACGTTCTTTTCGTTAAAGCCGCTTTCGTCGAAGACCCCTTCGTTCTTCAGGTCAATGTTGGGTGTCCCTTGGTAACGGTAGCCATCGCGTGGACGCTTACCAACGAAGTGGTTCAGGTAGGACTTCACGGTGCTGTCCTGGTCGTGGTATGCCGGGTAGACAACCAGCTTCATCGGGTTCAGCGGGCTGAAGGTGTCGTCGTTACGGGCAGCCATGGTGGAACCATCAATCGTGGCACCTTTACCAACCAAGACGGTTGTACATGCTGAGAGATTCTTCTTATCCATTATTAACCAACCTTTCATATATCAGAAAAACTAGCGTTGCTGCAAGTCGGCAAATTGGGCGTGGACCAGGTTTGCCAGGTCTTCGGCATTGATCTCGACGGACCGACCGATCTTCCCGGCTGACACGAAGATGGTGTCGGACTTCTTGGCATCGTTATCGATGAAGATCGGGTAGTGATACTTCTCGTAAATGCCGACAGGCGTGTTGGCACCGTGAACGTAGCCGGTAGTCTTGAGAAGTTTCTTAAGCGGAACCATTTCAACCTTTTTGTTGCCGGAAACACGAGCTAATGCCTTTTCGTCGAGGTGTGAATCAACGGGGACAACCCCCACCAGCGGGCCGGTTTCCTTACCGCTGAGGACCAGTGTCTTGTAAATCCGGTGTTCGTCTTCGGTTTCCCGATCGAGGGTCAGGCTTTGGACGTCGCCGTCCTGGTGGGTGGCAAACACCGCCGACTTATAAGGAACCTTGTGCTGGTCCAGGATTTGTTCCACCTGGGTCTTTTTCAAGCGTTTTTTCTTCTTACTCATTAGTCAGTAAAAACTCCTTTGAAAAATAATCTGGATCGGTCCAATTTTGCCAATATAGGTAACCAATTTTAAAAAGTTTGGTATACTACTATTGACTATATTATAACGCGGCAGACCATTGATAACAGTAAGGAGTATTTTGAATGGCAGATTTGGTTTACCATAAGGTAATGCGCGATATTAAGGAAAAAATTTTGGCGGGTGCCTACTCGGGGATGAAGCTGCCTGACGAGCGATCCCTTAGCAAGGACTACGGGGTCTCCCGGAGTTCGATCAAGCGGGCACTCGGCATCCTGGCCCAACAGGGGATTATCTTTAAGAAGCGGGGCTCGGGAACCTTTATCAACCCGCTCTACCTGAAGAACCGTGCAATGTTTAACTACGAAGGCAGCAACCTGGGGATCACCGATAGTTTCCGCTTAGCAGGGAAGAAGCAGGGAATCAAACTGCTGGACTACCAGGTGATCCCGGCGAGCCCGGACATCCAGCAGGACCTCTTTTTGAATGAGGATGACTTTGTTTACCAGATTCGGCGGCTCCGCCTGGTGGATGACCAGCCATTCATGATTGAAACCGGCTATATTCCCATCAAGATCACCCCGACCCTCTCGCCGGCGATTGTGAAGGGCTCGATCTTCAACTACCTGCAACAGGAAAAGGGGAAGGCGGTCACCCGGTCGTTCATGACCATCTCGGTCTCGCCGTCGACCGTCGACGACCAGCAGCAGCTGAACCTCTCGGCAACCGAACCGGTGGGCGTCATGGAAGGGATCTTCTTCCTCGACGATGGGACACCGTTTGAAGTGTCCAATATGCGGGTTCACTACCAATACATGAAGTACAATACATTTGTTAATTTAAACAACGAATAAGGCGGAATTTTTTCGGGGTTGCTGAGCTGAAAGGGCGCGGCAACCCCTATTATGATGGGATTTATAATTGGACCGTATCAATTTTTATAAAGGTTGACTTTATCGCAAAGTGTGATACGATAATTGCGTAAATTGAGTGATTTACGTTGTGTCTGTTATGGATAGATTTTATTTAAGGAGTGTTGAATTTATGTCAGTAGACTACGACTCCAAGAAATACTTGGAAAGCGTTGATGCATACTGGCGTGCAGCTAACTACCTTTCAGTAGGTACCCTGTTCCTGATGCACAACCCACTGCTCCGTCGTGAACTGAAGGCTTCAGACGTTAAGCCAAAGCCGATTGGTCACTGGGGGACGATTGTTCCACAAAACTTCATTTACGCACACTTGAACCGTGTTATTAAGAAGTACGGACTGGACATGTTCTACATCGAAGGTTCCGGTCACGGTGGCCAGGTTATGGTTAACAACTCATACCTGGATGGTTCATACACTGACATCTACCCTGAATTCACTCAGGATGAGGCAGGTATGGCAAAGCTGTTCAAGCACTTCTCATTCCCAGGTGGGACTGCTTCACATGCTGCACCAGAAACCCCAGGTTCAATCCACGAAGGTGGGGAACT
>DXGK01000130.1 GCA_019113965.1 Candidatus Limosilactobacillus merdipullorum | reverse complement strand
CAATTACACAGATGACTAATAAAGCCAGAATTTCCTTTTATCGGATCTTTTGATTGTCAAAGGTTATCCCGACAAATAAAACCATCCAGATTGCTGGATGGTTTTTACTAGCGTGACTTTCGCATAGTCACGTTCTTTTATTTTTGCCCCATTTTCAAGAGTTCAGAGGCATGCTCACGGGTCAGCTTGGTAATTCGTTCGCCGGCCAGCATTCTGGATAGCTCATCAACCCGTTGCTGGTTATTCAGCTTAGTGACGCTCGTTATCGTCCGCGAACCATGGACTCCCTTTTCGATGTGCCAGTGATGTTGGGCGACGGCTGCCACTTGTGGCAGGTGCGTAATACACAGCACTTGGGAATGCTGGGCAATTAGCTTGATTTTATCGGCGATTGCCTGTGCAACCCGGCCACTGACCCCCGTATCTACTTCGTCGAAGATAATACTGGTGATACCAGCGGTTGAAGCAAATATGGTCTTGAGAGCAAGCATGACCCGCGACAGTTCACCGCCCGATGCAATCTTTACCAGCGGTCCCATCGTTTCTCCAGGGTTGGTTTGAATATAAAATTCAACTTCCTCACTGCCCTGCGGGCCAAAGCCGTCTTCACTGACTACCGGTGAAAAATGAACCTGAAAGTTGGCCTTGTCCATATATAGCGCTGACAGTTGCTGATGGACTTCATTCTCTAATTTTTGCGCAGCACGGTGGCGCTTTTCACTCAAGTCATTTGCTAGAGAGACCAACTGATTCTTCAGGTCATCCAATTCTGCGCCTTGATCATCTGCCGATTCAGCGCTTTGTTCCATCTGTTCCAGTTCACTCTTGATCTGATCGTAGTACTTCAGCACATCCGCCACTGTATCGCCATATTTGTGCTCTAACGTACCAATCAATGTCAGTCTGGTGTCGATTTGGGCTAATCTGGAATCATCAAACTCCAAGTTTTCTAGTTGTGAGTTAGCATTATCTGCTAAGTCCTGCAAGGTATAGTAGGCGTCGTTGAGCGACCGGTCCATCTTTTCAAACTCGGGGTCAAATTTGCCAATTTCTCGCAACGAATCCATTGCCGTTCCCAACTGATCTAAGACGGCCGCGCCATCGTTGTCGTTCAAAATCCCGGCAACGGTCTGCAAAGCAGTGTTGATCTGCTGGAAGTGCGCCAGCCGTTCGCGCTCGCTCGTCAGTTGTTCATCCTCGTCGGGAACCAGGTTAGCATCCCCAATTTCCTTAACCTGGTAACGCAGCATGTCCAACCGTTGGGCCCACTGCTGTTCATTTTTTTGACGGTCGCTAATGACTTTTTTTAGCTTCGTGTAGTGGGTATATAAGTCATGGTAGCGCGACAATTCGTCAGCAATTTGCTCCCCGGCAAACTGGTCAAGCATTCCCAAATGGGTGTCGGGTTGCAAGAGCAGCTGGTGCTCGTTTTGTCCTTGGATGTCCACCAACCCGCGACCCAGTTCCTTTAACGTTGAGGTGTTAATTAGTTGCCCATTGACCCGGATCGTATTGCGACCGTTACGGTTAATCTGCCGGCTAATGATCAGTACACCATCCCGGTGGTCAATGCCCAGGCGATCAAGCATCGCCACGTATTGTTCATCATCAGGAACAGTAAATTGTCCTTGAAGACTGAGCTTCTCGCAGCCGCGGCGGATAAATTCCTGTGAACCACGACCGCCGGCTAAGAGGCCGACCGCATCGATAATGATTGACTTCCCGGCCCCGGTTTCACCAGTGAGCACCGTCATTTGATCATCGAAAGTCAACGACTGGTGATCAATGATCGCCAAATTATCAATCGTGAGTTCTTGCAGCATGCTTGTGCCTCCCTCCTAATGGTTATTTGATTGTGGTTGTAAGTGAGCAGCCAGCTTCTCTGCATCGGCAGCTGAATTGCAGACGATCAACACCGTCGAATCATCGCCAATTGTGACGAAAACCTGCGGAAAATGAGCCCGCTGGATCAACTGAGAAACGGATGGTCCACAACCGGGAACCATTAATAAGGCCACAAAGCGGTCACTAATCTTCAATTCCTTTAAGTCATTCCGCAAAGATGCCGTTAGCCGTTGCCTAACATTGGGTTGCTGCCTAACGGGTAGGCTGTAATGGTAGCCTCCTTCCGGATTAGGCTCCTTGATCAGCTGCATTTCTTTGATGTCGCGAGAAATGGTGGCCTGGGTAACGTTAATATCCCTAGCGGCTAAGAGCTGAACCAATCCTTCCTGGTTTTCAACTTCATTAGTGGAAATCAGTTCCTTAATAATTTTTTGCCGTTCATTTTTATTCACTTTCAGGCCCTCCCATTACTTACCATTGTTGAGCTCATCATAGGCTGACTGAAGAACCCGGTCAGCATCCACACCATCATTGATCGTCCCCTGGTGATCAGTGAGTTTTAGGTGAACCAGGAACTCAATATTACCCTGCCCACCTTTAATTGGTGAAAAATCGAGCCCCAGCACGTCAAAATGGTCTTCACAGGCAAAACCCATTACCTGCTGAAGAACGTCCCGGTGAACTTGGGGATCACGGACAATCCCGTGCTTTCCTACATGCTCGCGCCCCGCTTCAAATTGTGGCTTGATCAACGCCACTACCTCACCACCGAGTGGCAGAATCTTTGCCAGTGGCGGTAAAATTAGCCGCAACGAAATAAAGGAAACGTCAATCGACGCAAACTGTGGTTGCCCGTGGGTAAAGTCTTCTGGCTTACTGTAACGGAAGTTAGTTTGTTCCATCACCACTACCCGCGGATCTTCCCGCAGTTGCCAAACCAGCTGGTTGGTGCCGACGTCGAGCGCATAACTGAGCTTAGCGCCATTTTGCAGCATGACATCGGTAAAGCCACCAGTCGATGAACCGATGTCCAAGACGGTCTTGTCCTTAACACTAATCCCGAAGCTCTTCAGGGCCTTGGCAAGTTTGAGACCACCGCGGCTGACATATGGCATCTTGTGTCCCTTCATGTGCAGGGTAGTTGTGACCGGAATTTTCTCACCTGGCTTGTCCAGTCGTTCGTTGTTCTTACCAAGAATTTCGCCAGCCATCACTGCTCGTTTGGCCTGCTCACGCGAGTCAAACAAGCCCTGCTTAACCAACAACACATCTACCCGTTGTTTCTCTACCATCAGTGTGATTCCTCCGTGTCGATCTTAACCTGAAAGTACGCTAAAAACTGACTTAACCCATCCAATGAATAATCACTCATCTCGGTTAAGTGTTGCTGAGTCTTTTTGGCTGCACTCAATGCCCGGGTCAACTGCTGTTCAGCGCCGCTGAGCCCTAATAAACCAGGATAAGTATTCTTATTCTCGCCTGCATCCTTGTGGGTCGCCTTACCCAACTCACTGGCCGTCGCGGTCACGTCCAAAATATCGTCATAAATCTGGAAGGCCAACCCAAACTGAGACCCAAACTGGGCCAACTGATCCAGCATCGGTTGGGGTTGGTTAGTTAAAATTCCGCCAGCTTCCACGGCGTATCTCAATAACGCCCCTGTCTTTTGACGGTGCAGGTATTGCAATTGCTGCAGGTCAAGCGTTCGTTGCTCTCCTAAAATATCCCGTGCCTGACCAGCGACCATCCCGCTTGGTCCGGCTGCTTGCGCCAGCTTAGCAACAAGCAGGGATCTAGTCATGCTTGGTAAGCCGTTGTCACTCACCCATTGAAAGGCCAGTGTCAGTAGACCATCACCTGCAAGGGTGGCCATCCCAGCACCGTACTTAACGTGATTGGTAGCCTTCCCCCGGCGAAGATTATCATTGTCCATGGCTGGTAAATCGTCATGAATCAACGAATAAGTGTGGAGCAATTCCAAAGCACAGGCGGCCCGCAGGCGGTCTGCAGTGATCGTTCCACCGGTCATTTCAACCACGGCTAACGTTAACGCTGGGCGCAGACGCTTGCCACCGGCCATAAGTGAATAATTCATTGACGAAAAAAGGGTTGGCTCGTCCACGTCATCATGCAAGTGGTGCGCCAAATAATCGTTAATGATTTTTTGGTAATGAGCAACACTGTGTAACATGCCTATATCTCCTTTAATCAGCACTGCTAAAACAAGTCGGACATGTCGGCGTCAGTCGTGTCCCGGCTACCGTTAAACTTACCGTAGGATGTTTGTTCATCCTGGTCGATATCTTTTTCTTCTCCCTGGCTATCGATCACCTTAGCGAGGGTCTTTTCGGCACCAGACAGTTGCTTTTGTAAACTTTTAACCAGCTTCATCCCTTCGTTAAACTGTTTAATCGACTGTTCCAGTGGAATGTTGCCCTGTTCTAGGTTATTAACGATCATCTGGAGGTCGTTCATCTGTTCTTCAAATGTTGGTGTCTTTTTACTCTTCTGTGTTGCCATGCTTGTTCTCCTCTGTCTTTTCAATCTTCGCAGTTGCCTGTCCATTATAGAAATTCAACGTTACTTGCTGGCCAGCCTTGACCTGGTCAACCCCGTTAATAATATGACCATCGGTGCTGACAAAACTATAGCCCCGCTTCATCACCTTCGTCGGGTCCAGGTTAGCAAGTTCCCGTTGCAAACCGTTAAAAGCCTGGTGGTGGTGGGCCACATTATTCTTGACAGCCTGGGTTAAACGAGCCTGGAGGTTGCCTAAGTGGTCACTAGCGTTTTGCACTCGTCCCTGCGGATTCTGCCGCATCAGGCGACCGGCCAGCGTCTGGAGTTGCCGGTGCTGGTTGCCCAGTTGGAGGCGGAATGACTGCCGCAAGTTCGTTGCTAAACTCTCCACATTTTGGAGATACCCCTCGTAAAGGCGCTCAGGCTGCTTAAAGATGTAACTGTTTGCCAGTGTGTCCAGTTGCTGCTGCTTAACCTTTAAGAAGTGGCTGTACGAACTCGTCAAGCGAGCATTCATTTCGGCCACCCTACTCATCAGGTCAGTCAGCTGTGGCGTTGCCATTTCGGCTGCAGCCGTCGGTGTTGCCGCCCGGACATCGGCAGCCAAGTCAGCGATCGTAGTGTCCGTTTCATGGCCGACAGACGAGATCACTGGCACCTTGCTGGCGGCAATGGCCCGGCCGACTTTCTCTTCGTTAAACGGCCACAGGTCCTCGAGTGAACCACCACCACGACCAATGATAATATCGTCAAAACCACCTAAGTCATTAATCTGTTCAATCCGTGCAGCTAACTGGTCGGCCGCTTTGTCCCCCTGCACTGCGGCGGGAAAGAGGACAATCTGGACTAAAGGATCACGACGTCCTGCCGTGTTGATAATATCGTGAATCACCGCCCCGCTGCGGCTAGTAACCACCGCAATCTTGCGTGGCAGCAGCGGTAATTTTTTCTTCGGCCTGCTGAACAGTCCTTCCTTGGACAGCTTTTCTGCCATCTGCTTAAAGCGAATATACAGGTCGCCAATCCCCGCCGGTTCCATTGTATCGGCATAGAACTGATAAACCCCGTTTTTTTGGTAAACGTCGACATGTCCCGCCAGTTGAACTTCCATCCCATCTTCAGGCGTAAAGCGAACGCGACGAAACTTGCTAGCGAACATCACCACGTGAAGCACCGCATGGTCATCTTTAATACTGAAGTACTGGTGAGTTGGTCGCCGGTGAAAGTTGGTCAGTTGTCCCTTCACGTAAACCCGTTGCAGGTAGGGGTCAGCGGAAAACTTGCGGCCAATGTAGGCGGTCAATTCACTGACAGTTAAATAGCTTTTTTCATTCATTTTGCCACTCCGTTAAGTCAACAGTCTGTGCTTCCATCACTGCCACCGTCAGTGGGCCAATCCCACCAGGAACCGGGGTAATGAGACTGGCAACTTGCTGAGCGCTGTCAAAATCCACATCCCCAACTAATTTGCCGCTTGGTAGACGGTTAATGCCGACATCAATGACGACTGCCCCCTCTTTGAGATTGTCCCCGTTAACCAGTCCAGGCTTACCAGCGGCAACCACAACAATGTCAGCAGTCTTTAAACGATCTTTAATATTGTTGGTCTTCCGACCGCAAATCGTCACGGTCGCATCACGGTTAATCAACAATGACTGTAATGGTCGCCCAACCAAGATACTCCGCCCGATAATCACGACGTTGGCTCCTGCCAAAGGAACATTGTAATGGTCAAGCGCCATCACTATCCCCCGTGGCGTACACGACACCGGGTAATGCCCCGGAAAGTTGTTATACAACTTGCCAACGTTGACCGGGTGAAAGCCGTCCACATCCTTTTCTGGCGCAATCTGCCTGACGAGCGCCATGTTCTCGAGGTGGTCAGGCAGTGGTTCCTGAACCATAATAGCATTCACATGTGGATCCTCGTTCAACTGCTGAATCTCGGCCATTATTTCCTCTTGAGTAACACTAGCCGGATAAGCCTTTAACAAGCAATCGATGCCCAGCTGTGCGGCTTTTTTCTGTTTTGTTCGTGTATAAATTTTGCTGGCCGGATCATCGCCAACCAAAAGAACGGCCATTTTTGGTTGAATCCCATGCTGCTTTAGTCGTTCCACTCTTTGCTGGGTATCCCGATTGATTTCCTTCGCATATGCACGCCCATTGATTAGTTCAGCCACTGGCTCCGACCCCTTTCATTTAAAACAACCTGTCATATTTTAACATAGGTGAAAATGCCACGATAAAACCCCCACGCCGACTAACGTGAGGGTTCTGCTTTATTTAGCAAAATTGGAAAGTACCCCGTTGATAAACTTCCGTGAGCGATCATCGGAAAAGGTCTTTGCCAGCTGTAATGCCTCATCGATGGCAACCGCTTGAGGCAATTCATTTTCATACTGAAGCTCGAATAACGCCAGCCGCAGGATAATCAAGTCCGACTTGGCCAGCCGTTGAAGCGTCCAGCCACTCGCCAAATGATCGCTAATTTCTTTATCCAGTTCATCCTGGTGCTCAACCGTACCGTTCACCAGAAAGTCGAGGTATTCGGGTACCTGTTCACCATCATTCAGTTCAATAAGACTCCGGTAAATGGTCTCCCGATCAGCGTCCGGTTCACTTGCTAAGGCAAACAATGTTTGAAAAGCAACTTCACGAATTTTATGTCTTGTCAGTTTCAAAATTAGTCTTCCTCATCGTTCTTTTCTTCCTGGCTGTGCAGCCCAAAGATATCATTTTGGTCAATGGATTGTTCTTTCTCATCGGCAACAATGCCCCGAATGTGGACATTGACCTCCGTTGGTGTCAGCCCCGTCATCACTGATACTTGCTGCTTCACCTTATTCTGAATTTCAGCAGCAATGGTTGGTACTGAGACGCCGTATTGAACGTAAACATCGACGTCAATGGCCAGTTGGTCATCATTGTTGGACAGCTTAACACCACGACGATCAAGCTGACGGCCAAACAGTTCGCTGACCCCACTTGCTAGTGAACCGTGCATCTTAGCTACACCATCAACTTCACTTGCGGCAATTCCGGCAATAATCTCAAGGACCTGCGGTGAGATTTGAATGGTACCGTGTGATTGGTCATCGCTGTTTAAAACAATGTTTGAATCTTTTGCCATCAATTATTCCTCCAATTCGTCCGTTTTTGATACTAACTACAATTTTGCACTATCTCGCGAAAAAATGCAATTGTCACAGGCATTAATCCGCGTCAATTATGACTAAGTCCGTTCCAGCAGTAGTCAGTCGTTCAGCGCCATTAGCAGTAACAAGAATATCGTCTTCGATTCGGACACCGCCGAGACCTGGTAGATAAATTCCTGGTTCGACAGTGATGACCTGGTTAGCGTGAAGGACTACGTCACCCCGATTTGGACCGTAAGATGATGGCAATTCATGAATACCTAAACCGATGCCATGCCCCATCCCGTGTTGGAATTCCTTCTCGTAGCCAGCATTGTTAATCAGTGACCGCCCGTAGCTATCCAGCTGGTCACCATGGATGCCCGGTTTAGCAGCCGCAATCACCTTTTGCCGCGCCTGGTTAACTAAGTTGTAAATTGATCGCAACTTCGCTCCCGGATCACCGATCGCAAAGGTCCGCGTCATATCCGCCGTGTAGCCATCGACAAAGTAGCCAAAGTCAACGGTTACCATGTCACCGGCTTGGAGCAGACGGTCAGAGGCGGTCGCGTGCGGTTTCGCGGAATTTTCACCACTGGCGACAATAGTTTCAAATGAGGCGTGTTGGGCACCGTGCTGCTTCATCCAGTAGTCGAGTTCTAATGCAACTTGACGTTCACTCATCCCCGGTCGAACAATCTGAAGCAGGTGCTGGTACCCGGCAGTATGGAGGTCGGCTGCCTTCCGCAAAGTAGCAATTTCGTTGTTATCTTTGATTGCCCGCATCTTTTCGACCATGTCGGCACACGGGACGATATCAGCGGTCATCAGGTCGTTCAAAATATCGTAGGTTTCAAACGAGACCGTGTTTTCAAAACCAAGGACATCCACGTCTAAGCCATCGCATAGTTCGTTGACGGAGCCGTAGTAATCACGGGTAATAACCCCCACTACTTCATCATTATCAAACTCCTGCAGGGCAGTGGCATAGCGGTCATCGGTAATCAGAATGGCATTCTTGTCGGTCACCAAGAGAGCCCCATCACCTTCCATTAACGGAAAACCAGTGAGGTAGAAAATATTCTGTTCGTTAGTCACCAATAAGGCGTCAATGTAGTAGTCACTGAATTGTCGACGCAAACGACTGATTCGGCTATTGGTCATACTGTTTCCTCTCCTTATCCATCAGTGGTAAAAAGACAAAAGAAAAAGCCGTAAGCTTATCGGACGGGCGTCCCATAGGCATTACAGCTTTTGGTAGGTGAATTAAGCTTCAACCGGGTAAACAGATACCTGACGGTTGTGACGGTCCAAACGTTCAAACTTAACAACACCATCAATCTTAGCAAACAGCGTGTCATCACCGCCGCGGCCAACGTTTTCACCTGGGTGAATGTGAGTACCACGTTGACGGTAGATGATGGAGCCGGCAGTAACTACTGAACCATCAGCAGCCTTAGTCCCCAGACGACGACCTGCAGTTTTACGGCCGTTGGCAGTGGAACCGCCCCCCTTGTGGTGAGAGAAGAATTGTAAATCCATAATCATTGTTGTTCACCTCCACAAAATGAACTAGTTAAACATTTTAACTTCGAGGTATTGCCCATACTGCTGTTGAATGCTCAACAGCCCGTCCAGTAAGGTTTGACAGATGACCTGTGAATCATGATCCGTCCCGATCTTGGTCACCCGGATAAAGCCACCATGATCGTTATCGGCATCCTCGACTGGTTTCGCATGGGCAACGCTTGTTAATGCATTGACACACGTTGCGGTGACCGCTGAAACTGCGGCGCACACAATGTCGTGTCCATAATCACCGGAATCAGCATGTCCAGTAAGTTCAATCACATTAAACTTACCATCCTGATCCACACGAAAGTGTGCCTTAATCATGATTAAGCGTTGATCTTGTTGATCGTTACCTTAGTGTATGGTTGACGGTGACCCTTCTTGGTGTGGGTGTGCTTCTTTGGCTTGTACTTGAAGGTAACAACCTTCTTTTCCTTGCCTTGCTTGTCAACCGTGCCTTCAACAGATGCGCCGTCTACCAGCGGCTTACCAATCTTGGTGTCGTCACCGCCAACGAAAACAACCTGGTCAAAGGTAACCTTGTCGCCTTGCTTTGCGTCAAGCTTTTCAACGTAGATGGCCTTGCCTTCTTCTACCTTGTATTGCTTACCACCAGTTACGATAATTGCGTACATAATTTTGTGCACCTCCTTAGTATCTCAGACTCGCCGAACGAGTAGCAAAATGCTTTACACTCGTTTATCGTGCGGTTGTAGTTGTTGGTTCACAAATACAACGCTAATATACTATCAGAAAGTCGTCGGTCAGTCAATGGTGGAGTGATCTTTTAATCGATTAGCTATTGACTTTTATTCTCTTCCATTATTATACTTATTGACGTCTGGGTCGGTAGCTCAGCTGGATAGAGCATTCGCCTTCTAAGCGAACGGTCGTGGGTTCGAACCCCACCCGACTCATAATTAGAAATCTA
>DXGK01000012.1 GCA_019113965.1 Candidatus Limosilactobacillus merdipullorum | reverse complement strand
ACCGAAGTCACCAGCGGCAACGTGGAGGTCAGTGTGGCAGAGCCCACAGTATTCCATGTCAACCAGTGCTTCACCCGGCTTCAAATCACGAAGCTTAACATCCTTAACAGTGACAAACCCGTCAACTGGGTCATTAATAACAGCAGCCTTCATTAGTTAAAATCTCCTTTTCAAGTTAAGACTTTATCTCTACACCGCCTATAGTAGCAGAGTGAAAGCCTTTTTTAAAGTGAAATTTTGAACAAAGTAAAAATAATTTTAAACCAGTTATTTTGCGAACGCTCAACTACTGATGACAACTATAATTTCAGTGGCTAGACCACTTTGTTAACTTTTTCACTTACTTCTAATAAGTAGATTGTTACGCCCGTTTTTATTAACAAATGCACAAAGTTGGTTAACCAATATTGGAAACCGGTAAACATATTGCTATGGCAACACTAATTGACTTATCTATCTCATTGTAGTACTTTTATTAGTGAAGCGTTTTCCTAAATTGAGGAGGTTTAACTACAATGTTTGATTCGAATAGTTTTTCTCTTAAAGGTAAGGTCGCCCTCATCACCGGTGGCGCCCGGGGTCTGGGCAAGTACTACTCCTTCGCCCTTTCAATGTACGGTGCTGATATCTTCGTTGTCAGCCGCACAGAAGCCGGCTGGGATGAAGTCAAAAAGGCCGTCGAGGATCATGGCCAAGAAGTGGCTTTTCTGAAAAAGGACATCACCGAAGAAGGAGCTGCCGCAGAAATCATCAAGGCGGTGGTCGCCCGGTTTGGTAAGTTGGACATCCTCGTCAACAACGCTGGGATGCAGTTGCGTAACAAGGTATTGGACTTTAAGGATGAAGATTGGCGAAAGGTCATCAACCTGAACCTCAATGCCCTTTACTACCTTTCTCATGAAGTCGCTAAGCAGATGGTCAAGCAGCACCACGGCAAGATTATTAACATCGGTTCCATGCAGGCTTACCGTGCCGGTAAGTACATTTTCCCGTACACTGCTAGCAAGCACGCCGTCTTGGGATTGACCAAGGCCTACGCTGATGCACTAGCCCCCGACAACATCCAGGTCAACGCGCTGGCACCTGGTTATATTTTGACCGACATGACCCGGAGTCTCCAGCAGGATCCTGTCCGCGGGCCAGAAATTAAGGAGCACATCCCTTCGGGAAACTGGGGTGTGCCAGAAAACTTAATGGGGCCAATGGTCTTTTTAGCTAGTCAGGCTTCCGATTACGTAACCGGCGTCATGCTGCCGGTCGACGGTGGCTACCTGCTACGCTAAAACAACGTAATAAGCTCAGCAACTCAAAGCAAAAGAAAGGGCGACCAGTTTGTGGTCGCCCTTTTATCATTGTCTTACCTGGTTCGTAGTGAATTCCTGATCTGAAAGCTGCAATCAACCATCGTTAGCTGGTCGACAGGCTGTTTAGTGACCAGGTTGAGCATTTGTTGTGCCGCCTGCTTTCCCAACGTTCGTGGGTCCTGCTGGATGGTGGTGATCTGCGGTTGAGTCAGTGTGGCCCAGTCCCAGTCATCAAATGCGGTCACCCCCATATCCGCGGGAATGCGGACATTATATTCAGCCAGCACCTTCATCACCCGCATTAAATCAGTGCCCTTTAGCATATACAAAACCGTGTGTGGGTCAAGCCAACCATTGACTTGGCTAAAATTAGCATAGAGTTGACTATTGCTAGCTTGGGGGTCAAAAGAAGGCAGTTCAACCTGGCAGTCGGTCCCAGCCGTTGCGTCTATAACCCCCCTGTACCGCTGGCGGCGAGCATTGTTGTCATCAACATCTGCATTAACCACGATAATTTTGCGGTAGCCCTGGTGAACGAGGTAGTCGCCCAGCATTTTTGAGTAACGGTAATTATCCGATTTGACTACCGGCCAACCGTAGGGATCATCATCTAGTGGGCGGTCAACCAAGACGACCGGGATGCCACTATCAGCCAAATATTGGTAATCAGCTGAATGACGGCTGATTGGCTGTAGGATAATTCCGTCCACCTGAAGCTGAATTAGCCGCTGAATTTGTTCTTTTTCCCGGCTCGCTAAGTTATTGGAATTCATCAGCACGATCTGGTAGCCATCCCGTTCAAAAACCTCGTCAGCGCCGCAAAAGAGGATAGAGGAAAAGATATTTTCCATGTCGGCAACGACCATCCCCACCAGGTGGCTGCGGTGACTTGTTAGTCCGCGAGCCTGAAAGCTAGCCTGGTAGTGGGTGTCATCAATTACCTTGGCAATCCGCTGACGAGTTTCCGCGGACATGCGGTCAAAGTGTCCATTAAGGTAGCGGGAGACGGTCGTTTTCGATACCTCCGCCATCTCCGCAATATCATTGATCGTGACTTTTTTCCTGGCCATCGGCGACTCTTCCCTTCAACATCCTTTTGACAACTTTTCAAATCGTTTCGACACTGTTTCCTTTGCATTGGAACTTTGCGTCACAACGATTGAATACGTGTCGTAGTTTTTATCAACAGTTAACAGTATGAAAAACCACCCGTCAAATTGCAAGTGACGGATGGTTTTATTTTGCATGAATCACTAGTTTAGTTTGTTAACTGGCCATTGTGGGTCCTCACCATTCAGAACCCGCACGCATTCGCTGGCGGCATCAGTTGCCATCCGCGCCATGCATTCCTTCGTATTCGAAGCAATGTGTGGCGTCAGCAAAACGTTCTTCGTTGACCGCCATGAATCGTCATCCGGCAGGGGTTCATCATCGTAAACATCAACTGCTGCACCCGCGATGTCACCATTGTTCAACGCAGCCCGTTCAGCATCCTGATCAACCAGTGCGGCGCGCCCAAAGTTAATCAGGTAGGCAATCTTCTTCATCATTTTAAACTCACGCTCGCCAAAGCCGTGAGTGGTTTCTGGCGTTACCAGCATGTGAAGGGTGATGAAGTCACTGTTCTTAATCAGGTCATCACGGTCGACAATTTCCGCGTAATCATCACCCTTGGCAAATGGGTCGTAGGCAATGACCTTCATATCGAGCGCGGACGCTTTTTTGGCGACCATCCGACCAATACGGCCGTAGCCCATGATCCCCAGAGTCTTGCCGGCTAAGTCAACACCCTTATGCGCGCCGGCGTAAGCCCAATCACCAGCAGCCATCTTATTAACAACGGTGGTATAGTTCTTTGAGAGATCCAGCATCGCTGCCAGGGTCGTTTCAGCAACCGTCGATGCATTAGCGTGTGGCGTGATCGTCACCCAAATGCCGCGCTTGCCAAAATAATCCTGGTCAACGTTGTCGTAACCAACACCGTGTCGAGCAATAATCTTTAAGTTTGGCATTTTATCTGCCATCTCATTTGGGAACGGGTCCACCATTTCGACGATTCCGTCCACATCGGCAGCCTGCGCAGCAATCGTTTCCGCACGCATGTCAGGGATTTCCACTAATTTCATCCCGTGTGAAGTCAGGTAATCCTTACCTTCTTGTGATAAAAAGGCTGGTACAGCAACTTTCTTTCCCATCTTTAAGACTCCTTTATCAATTGGCTTACTCACTGGCTAACAATGTTAACCGGTTTCCAATAATCCGTTAAATTCATCATAGACTGTCCGCCTAAAAAAAGCAAGAAAGAAATGAATTCGCTTTCTTAAAAGTTTTTCCATACCTACTTAGCGCCGTTTTTGTGCTGGTAAAGGTCATTGACAAGCCAAACAAAATGGCCTTATACTGAAATCGGTTTCTTGAGCAACCGGTTTCCTAAGGCTACCGTTTGCAATTATGATATTCATTGTTGAGGTGATCATTGTGCTAAATGCAATTATTGGTATTCTTTTACTCATCACCTTCATTGGCCTAGTCGTCTACGTCATGAAGGGCGGGAATATCATGATCGGCTTCCTGGTCATGAGTATTCTCTGGGCAATTATCGGTGGAATTCCGATCAACACTGCCGTCAATGATATTTTCTCTAAATCTGCCGAGGCATATGGGGCCACCATTGTGGTCATTGTCTTTGGTTCTTGGTTTGGTCGCGTGCTTGTCGATACCGGCATTGCCAGCGACATTAGTCAGCAAACCGTCCGGGTTTCCTACAAGAACCCGATCATTGCGCTGATTTTAATTTGCCTGGTCACTGCCTTCATCTTCACGAGTTCATATGGTGTTGGTGCAGTTATTGCCATCGCGGTTATCCTGTTACCAATCATGGAGTCACTGGGGGTGAAGAAAAACATCGCTGTTACCCTGTTCGTCATGTCGATTGGGGCGCCAATGTACGTCAACATTGTTATTATTAAGCAAATTCAGTTATTCTTCCCGAAGGTCGCTTATGGCCCTCGTTATCTAACCTGGGCCTTTGCCGCCATGGGCGCCCAAATGCTGGTTGTTCTCCTCATTATTTTACTCAACGCTCGTAGCATTCACCGCAATGAGACTAAGCAGCCAGTAATCGACAAGAGTAATCACCAGCACCATATCAGCAAGATTACCTATATCCTGCCAATCCTGCCGGTCATTATGAACATTGCTTTTAAGTGGCAACCAATCCCGGGCCTAATGCTGTCAATCTTTCTGGCATTACTGCTCACTGGACACATCAATGGTTATAAGAAGTCGCTGGACTTCGTCAACCAGACGATTACCACCTCGATTAAGGATATCACCGGCTTGATCATCATGCTGCTGTTCCTAGCGATGTTCTCAGCAACGGCCGTTAAGGTTACTGCCCGGTTTAGTAAGCTGTTCTCGGCAATCATCCCTCGCGATCCAGTTATTATCGCCATCGCCTTTGCCATCCTCGCACCGCTAGCCCTCTTCCGTGGCCCGTTGATGGTATGGGGTGCCGGTTCTGCGACTGCCGCTGTCTTGGCGGGAACCGGTTTCTTTAACCAGTACTTTGCCTTTGCACTGATCATTGTCCCAGCTGTCTCTATGGCCGTTTCCTGCTGTATCACCCAGTCCTGGAACTTGTGGGTCGTTAACCATGTCCACCTCGACGTCAAGACCTTCCTGAAGACGGGGATCCCTTACGGTTGGCTCGCCTGTGCTCTTAACCTCGCACTAGCAGTGATGATGCTAGCATAATTAATTTCTCGGATAATTATTAACAGTCAAAATCCGCCCGGTGACCTACCGCGCGGATTTTTTTGCGTTCATCACCGTTCGTCAGTTGTATGATATGGGGTAATAAATCATGTAAAGGAAGAACAATGGACATAAAGACAATTCAACTAACCCAACCATATTCATACTTAGATATTTACCATAGCAACTCCACCACCCTGTTACCAGGATTAGTCATTATCCCCGGCGGATCCTACCACAAGATTGCCGAACGTGATTCCGAACGAGTCGCAATTACCTTTGCAAGTCAAGCATTTCAAACCTTCGTCGTCCGCTACCCGGTGGTTGACCACCGCAGCTACCAGGACGCCAAGGTCGCCATTATCCAAGCCTTTGACTACCTCCTTGGTCATGCCGCCGACTTAGACCTTGACCCGCAACAGCTGGGAATCATCGGCTTTTCCGCCGGGGGCCAGCTGGCCGCTGCCTACAGCAACCGTCCCGACACCCACGCCCGATTTGCGGCCCTTGGCTACCCAGTAATTACTACCACCATCGATGATCGCATGGGGGTTACGACCGAAAACGTTGCTCAGCTGGTTAACGACCACACTCCGGAAACATTTCTCTGGGGGTCAATTAACGACCAGCTGACCCCCTACCTGGACCACCTCGCTGTTTACGCCCAGGCATTAGCGGAACACCAGGTCAAATTTGAATTGCACGAGCTTGCCACCGGCGGCCACGGGATGGCGCTGGCCAACTACTATACCGGGGTGGTTAACCGTCAACGAACCGATGCCCACCTGGCCAAATGGTTTCCGTTATTTATGGAGTGGTTTCACCGCTGGCAGGACGCGAGAGGCTAACCCGTTGGCTGACCACCGCCTTAATGAAGTGGCGGTCGTGCTCGACAAACAGCAACGGTGGCCGAACCTCTTGCAGGAGGCGGATTAACTGGTCCTGGTTCTCTAAACCTAAATAGTTTAATGGTTCATCCCAAAGGTAGAGTTGAGCTGGTTCCACCAATGAGCGGGCCATCTCAACTTTTTTCTGTTGGCCTACTGATGCCGTTGCTGTTGCGCCTGTTTTAAGCGATTGATCGACTGCCGCAGCTGCTGGTTCTGCTTGATGGCGGTGTTTCTGCTCCAAGCAAGATGAGTAGTTGCCTTGTTCAAATACAATTTGCTGTCGCGCAATGGCGATGATGAGGTTGACAACATGGTCCAGGAATTCTCGAAAAAAGGCCTGCTGAAAAACAGACCTAACGAAACCCTCTTCGGGCGATTTAACGCGATCAGAGAAACGTCCATGTTAATAATAATCCTACTTTCAGCAAATCCTGTCCCAACAGAGGGTAACTTGCTTAACTTAAGTAGAATTAGAACAACAATGGTCGATTCCTCCCTAGTATTTAGTATTTGGAATATAACGGAGTTATGGATAACCCGTCAAGTTCATCGGGCTGGTTAAGCCTGGAGAACCTTATCGAGGAAGTTCTTCGTATCCTCATGCTGTGGGTGGGCAAAGACATCTTCAGGCTTGCCCTGTTCCCTGATGACCCCGTCATGAAAGAAAACCAGCCAGTCGGCCACTTGCTTAGCAAAGCCCATTTCGTGAGTTACCACGATCATCGTCATCCCCTGGTTGGCTAAATCGCGCATCACTTCCAGCACGTCACCAACCATTTCGGGGTCCAGTGCACTAGTCGGTTCATCAAACAGCATCACGTCGGGATGCATTGCCAGTGCCCGGGCGATGGCCACCCGCTGTTGCTGACCACCTGACAGTTGGGTCGGGTTGGCATCGGCCTTTTCCTTCAGGCCGACCTGGTCGAGCAACTTCAGGGCGGTGTCTTCAGCCTGCTCCTTGCTTTCACCCTTTACTTCCACGGGCGCCAACATCACGTTTTCCACCACGCTCATGTTCGGGAAGAGGTTAAAGTGTTGGAACACCATCCCGATGTTTTCCCGGACCTTGTCCACGTTAACCTTCGGGTCGAGCAGGTCGTAACCATCGACGTAAACGTGACCCGACTGCGGTTCTTCCAGCTTGTTGATGCAGCGCAGGAAGGTACTCTTTCCTGATCCGGACGGGCCAATCATGCAGACCACTTCTGAAGGTTCAACATCCAGGTTAATCCCCTTCAGCACTTCGTTATCCCCATAACTCTTATGGAGGTCCTTAACTTGTACTTTGTATCTTGAATCCATGAATGATCCCTCCTAATCGCTCATCTTTTTCTGAACATAGTTAGACAACCAAGTCAGCAGGGTAACGATGATAATGTACATTACCCCGATAATCAGCCACATCTTGAACCCTTCCATGTTGCGGGCAATGATGACCGTCCCGGTTTCCGTCAGTTCCATGACCCCGATTGCTGACAGGATCGACGTATCCTTCAGCGTGATGATGAACTGGTTAACCAGCGACGGGATCATCAGCTTAAAGCCTTGCGGGGCGATCACCTTGCGGAGGGCCTTGTAGTAAGGCATCCCCAAAGACCGGGCTGCCTCCCACTGCCCCTGGTTAACAGACTCAAAGCCACCCTTGACGATGGCGCCAACGTAGGCCCCCTCATCGAGCATTAAGGTTAAAATCCCGGCGGTAAAGAGGGGAATCTTGTGACCAATGACCGATGGCAACCCAATGTAAATGAAGAATGCCAAGACCATCATTGGCAGTCCCCGGAAAATGTAGATAATAACGGTGGATAGGCCGTTGAGAAACTTATTTTGGGCAATCCCGAGAACCCCCAGGATGGTCCCGAAGATCAGTGCCGCAAGAATCCCGACAACTGCCAGAACGATCGTTTCCTGCAGTCCCATTAGCAGGGCGTGTGAATTGCTCTTGATCAATCCCCAAACAGTCCGTGAAGCAGCGTCATCAACGTGGGTCTTGTTAGACTTAGTGTACTTGTTGATAATCTTCTGCATCCGGCCGGTCTTCTTCATCCAGGCAATGCCGTCATTCATCTTTTGACGCAATTCCTGGTTGGTCCCTTTCTTAAAGCCAACCGCCACCGGCGTGTTGTATTCAGCCTTCTTGCTGACCACCTTCAGCGGGACACCGTTCTTAATGGAGTAGCGCAGTACCGGTTCGTCGTCAAAAACTGCCGAGGATTGACCAATCTTCACGTCGTTATACATGGTGTTGCTGGATTCGAAGTACTTAATCTTGTAACCGTACTTCTTACGGTACTTTTGTGCCATGATGGCGGCAGAGGTTCCGGATTTAGCGTCAACCTGCTTGCCACGCAACTGCTTCATGGACGTAATCTTACTGTCCTTGGCAACCGCCATGACGACCCCATCGTTGTAGTACGGCGTCGAAAAATCAAATTTCTGCTTTCGCTCGTCAGTCACACTCATCCCCGCCATGACAGCGTCAACTTGACCGTTAGAGAGCGCCTGCAGGTCACCGTTAAAACTCATAATTTTAAAACGGTACTTGAAGTGCTCGTGTTTGGCAATTTCCCGGAGGATTTCAATTTCCATCCCGGGGTTCTTGCCGGAGTACCCACCGTTTTTGTCCTGAATTGAAAAGGGAGCAAAGGTGGTGTTGGTCCCAATTGTGTATGTTGGTTCGGCATGAACCGGCTTCATTTTCCACCCTAAGCCGGCCACCAGTGCAACAATAAACGTCAATGCGGCGATTATTGCTCGTTGTTTTCCACGAACTCTCATTGACATATCTCCCTTTCATTAGATTCTCCTAAGATAATTGATACTAATTTATCATTTTAGGGAGAGTAACTGCAATACGATCGGGTAAACCGTTGGCATATCCAAGCTGATAATGGTTTCAAACTATGTTTTAGTAATGATTCGTTAAGAAGGAACTTAAGAAAATTAAGCGTTGATTAAAAACAAAAAGGATGGCCACCTCGCCACCCCTTAGTCATAACAAAAAAGCCGCGGCCAAAAACCGCGGCTAGATTCTACTTATCGGGATTACACGATTCGAACGTGCGACCTCTTCGTCCCGAACGAAGCGCTCTACCAAGCTGAGCTAAATCCCGATTGATGCACCCAGAAGGAGTCGAACCTTCAACCTTCTGATTCGTAGTCAGACACTCTATCCAATTGCGCTATGGGTGCAAAATAAAAAGCGGAAGACGGGATTCGAACCCGCGACCCCCACCATGGCAAGGTGATGTTCTACCACTGAACTACTTCCGCAATTTGTTGCTTTCAACAGTATTTAATAATACACGACTGGGTAAAAAAAGTCAACGACAATTTAAATTTTT
>DXGK01000129.1 GCA_019113965.1 Candidatus Limosilactobacillus merdipullorum | reverse complement strand
CATCGTTGCAAGCAGAGTGGTACCGCGTCTTTGGCGTCCCTGCAAAGCAATGGTGACTTTTTCTTTTCCTCGGGAGGGAGATAGGATGAAAGAACTGAAGAAACTGGATAGCAGTCAGGTTCGGTCGATGTTCCTGGAATTCTTTAAGGAACACGGGCACACCATTATGCTGAGCGCATCGCTAGTTCCGGTCAATGACCCAACGTTGCTGTGGATCAACTCCGGTGTTGCAACGATGAAGAAGTACTTCGACGGAAAGGTCGTCCCGAAGAACCCGCGGATGACCAGTTCACAAAAGAGTATCCGGACAAACGATATTGAAAACGTGGGGAAGACTGCCCGTCACCATACCATGTTCGAAATGCTGGGGAACTTCTCGGTCGGTGACTACTTTAAGAAGGAAGTCATCCCGTGGGCATGGGAATTATTGACTGGTGATAAGTGGTTTGCCTTTGATCCTGACCGGATTTACATCACTTACTACCCGAAAGATACGGAAACCCATGACCTGTGGCGCAAAGTCGGCGTTGCCGAAGACCACTTGGTCCAGGATAAGGACAACTTTTGGGACATTGGTCAGGGTCCATCCGGCCCGGATACCGAAATGTACTACGACCGTGGCCAGGAGTTTAACGATATTCCAGAAGATGACGTGGAGAACTACCCTGGTGGAGAAAACCAACGTTACCTGGAAATTTGGAACATCGTCTTCTCCCAGTTTAACCACACCCCGGAAGATACTTACGAACCGCTTCCGCACAAGAATATTGATACCGGGATGGGCTTGGAACGGGTTGTTTCCATCTTTGAAAATGCACCAACCAACTTTGAAACCGACCTTTTCCTGCCATTAATTAAGCAGACCGAGAGCTACAGTTCAAAGAAGTACCACCAGGACAAGGACGACGACGTTCAGTTTAAGATCATCGCCGACCATATCCGGACGATTACTTTTGCGATTGGTGATGGTGCCTTGCCGTCAAACATGGGGCGTGGCTATGTTATCCGTCGTCTCCTTCGGCGGGCGGTCGTTGCCGGTAAGAAGTTAGGGATCAATGATAACTTCTTGTACAAAATGGTCCCAACCGTCGGCAAGATTATGCAGTCATACTACCCGGATGTCCTGGAAAACGCCGACTATATTCAAAAGGTCATCAAATCTGAAGAAGAACGGTTCTCCTCGACCTTGAATGGCGGACTCAATTTGTTAAACGATGTGATTGCTTCTGCAAAGAAGGACGGGACCAACCAGATCGATGGGAAAACGGCCTTTAAGCTTTACGATACTTATGGCTTCCCAATTGAGTTAACTCGCGAGTATGCCAACGACGAAGGGCTTACTGTTGACGAGGATGGTTTCCAAGCAGCGATGACTGAGCAGCAGAACCGTGCCCGCAATGCCCGTAACATGGATAACGGGATGGGCGTTCAAAAGGATGTTTGGACTGAATTTACAACGCCAAGCAAGTACGTCGGCTATACCCAGTTAACGGTGGACAATGCAAAGGTCATTGGCCTGGTTCAGGACGGCCAGCACGTTGATGTGGCCAAGCCAGCTGAGAAGTCTCACGTCGAGATTATCTTCGATACGACACCATTTTATGCCGAAATGGGTGGCCAGGTAGCTGACACCGGGGTCATCGTTGACAACTACGGCAAGACCGTCGGCCGGGTGGTTGACGTTCAACACGCTCCTCACCAGCAGAACCTTCATGAGGTGGAGCTGCAGGAACCATTGAAATTGAACGCCCGCTACAAGCTAGTGGTTGACCGTGAACGCCACCTGAAGATTGAAAAGAACCATACTGCGACCCACCTGCTGGACCAGGCTCTGCGGAACGTGTTAGGTGGTCATACTCAACAGGCCGGATCACTGGTTGAAGAACACTACCTGCGCTTTGACTTCAACCACTTTGGTCAGGTTACTGCCAAGGACCTGCAAGCCGTGGAAGACATGGTTAACGAACAAATCTGGAAGGAGATTCCGGTTGAAACCGTCGAAACAGATATTGACTCAGCTAAGGAAATGGGTGCCATTGCCCTCTTCTCTGAAAAGTATGGGGACCGTGTCCGGGTTGTTAAGATTGGTGACTTTAACACCGAATTTTGTGGTGGGGACCACGTTCACAACACCAATGAATTAGGGCTCTTCAAAATTGTTTCTGAAGGTGGGGTTGGTGCCGGCATTCGGCGGATTGAAGCCGTTACCGCCAGCGATGCATACCAATTTATGCAGAAGCGAGTTAACCTCCTTCAGACGGTGGCGGACGACTTAAAAGTTAGTCAGCTGAAGGAAGTGCCACACCGGGTCAGTGAATTGACGGAGCAGCTGAAGGAAGCCAATGGCAAGGTTGAAAGTCTTGAGGCCAAGATTGCTTCTCAGCAGGCTGCCGATGTCTTTGGCAATGTTAAACAGACTGCTCAGGGGACCTTGATCGCAGCAGCAGTTAAGGTTGCCGGAATGGGACAGCTTCGTCAGTTGGCTGACAAGTGGCGTGAACAAGAACTGTCTGATGTCCTCGTGTTGGCAACTCCAAACGGTGACAAGGCCAACATGCTGGTCGCCGTCAGTGATGCTGCAGTGAAGAACGGTCTCAAAGCCGGTGACATTATTAAGCAGCTGGCTCCAACCATCAACGGTGGCGGTGGTGGTCGGCCAACACTAGCTCAGGCTGGTGGCTCTAATCCGGCCGGCATTGCCGATGCTATTAAGCAGGCTACTGATGTGTTGAACAAGTAAATGAGTTAATAGAAAAAGGATGTGGTTGAACCACATCCTTTTTTGATTGTAATTACTTGCTTCCTGGTAGCACGTTTAGAATATAGAGCATGATAATGAAGACGATGAATAATGCCCACATGACGGGATTGACATCGCGACGCTTACCCGCAGCAACCAACATGATTGGCGAGGTCAAAAAACCGAAGGCCAAGCCGTAGGAAATGTTATAGGTCAACGGCATGCCAATAATGGTGAGAAAGCATGGCAAAGCGATTTCAAAGCGGTCCCAGTGAATTTCGGTCATGGATGAAACCATGAGGACCCCGACGATGATCAATGCCGGGGCAGTGACCTGGTCGGTAACCACCGTTAGCAGAGGCGAGAACAACAGGCTAAAAGCAAAGAGGATGGCTACCACCAGAGAGGTCAGACCGGTACGGCCGCCGACGGCAATGCCGGCAGATGATTCCACATAGCAGGAAGTCGGGGTTGTTCCCAAAATGGAACCAGCCAGCATTGACAGTGAATCGGCCATCAATGCCTGGCCAATCCGTGGCAGGCGGTCGTTGACCATCAAGCCTGCCTGCTGTGCTAAACCAACCAGAGTACCGGCGGTATCGAAGAAGGCCACCAACAAGAAGATGATGACGACTGCCCACATTTGTGGATCCTTCATCGTTGGCAGGAACTTAACGCCGACACTAAAAGTCGGTTTCAGACTGGGAGCCACACTAATAATTCGGTGAGGCATCTTGATTAGACCAGTGACTAATCCCAAAATCATCGTGGCCAGCATTCCATAGAAAATGGCGCCAGGAACGTGGCGGGCCATTAAAATGCCAATCACTAGCAACCCAAAGATGGTCAGCCAAGTGTTTGGTACTTCCAGACTGCCAAGGGTCACTAATGACGACTTACTGCCGACGACGAGCCCACCTTCTTGAAGGCCCACAAAGGCAATAAACAACCCAATCCCGGCAGCCATCGCCATTTTTAGGTCATGGGGGATGGCGTTGATGACAATTTCACGAACCTTGAGAAACGATAAGATGGTGAACAAAACAGAGGCAACGAAAACACCCGTCATTGCCTTTTGCCAAGGGATTCCTAACGCTAAGACCACTGAATAAGTGAAAAAGGCGTTATCCGCTAACCCGGGAGCAATCGCCATTGGGTAGTTGGCCAAGAAGGCCATTAACAAACAGCCAATGATGGAGGCGAGGGCAGTAGCGGTAAAAACGGCTCCCTTATTCATTCCGGCAGTACCGAGAACCGACGGATTGACGAACAGAATGTAGGCCATTGAAACAAAGGTTGTTAAACCGGCAACAGCTTCTCGACGAACTGAGGTTTGGTGGTTTGACAGCTGAAAGCGCCGGTCCAGCCACCCAGATAAGTTATTCAAGATAAAGCATCCTCTCTTTTAAACTGTTTAGTATAGTCGCACATTATTATCATCATTTCAAGAGAATATTCGTATTTTATCGTAATATAACTATTTTACCCTTTGAATAGTTCATAAATAAAAGCAGGCGCCCGCAAGCGTCTGCCTTTTTCATCACCTAAACAAATTGCAAAATTGACATCAGGATTGGAACAACAACGACGAAGAGAACGGTACTCATGACCACGACGTCAGTTGCGTATTTAACGTCACCGTGCGCTTCGGCACCAAGGATCGGCAGAACCGCCAGCATTGGAGTAGCGGACTGGACAACCAGCGTCTGGCGCATCAGGCTTGGCAGCGTAATTCCCAGTGAGTTTGTCCCGAATTTAATGAGTAGGATCAGTACCAGTGGCGAGATGATGAAACGTCCAACCAAGGCCAAGACTGAGTCACGTTCAAAGTGGAAGTTGTTCAGCCCAGCATCGTAGAGGACAATCCCGATGTAGATCAGTGACAGTGGGGTTACCAAACTACCGATGTACGACAAGGTTTGTCCAAGGAAGTTCGGTACCGGGATACCGAGGAGCAACCAAATGATGGAGAAAACGAACCCAACTAATGGCATTGGCAGCAGCTTGCGCCAGTTGAATTCTCGCTTCTCTGACTTATTGTCGCTGGTTGGATCGTCATTTTGAATCAAGAAGACCCCAAATGCCCAGGTAGAAACGGTGTTAACGATGTAGTAGATCAGGAAGTAGGACATCGCTTTGGAACCAAAGAGTGCGTTGTTCAAGGGCATCCCAATAAAAATGGTGTTGGCGTTAGCAACGGCATTGATGAAGATTCCACTCCGGCCCTTCCGAATCCGGAAAATCTTAACGGCAGCAAAGGCAATCAAGTAACTGATAATGACGGCCAGTGCCGGGAAAATAATCCCAATGCCCAGGCTGGCCAGCTTTTCACGGCTCAGGTACTTCATGACGCTCATGAAGATGGAAGCGGGCAGGGCAATTTTCGTGATCAGTGAGGCGATGTTTGAACCAAAGGTGTCGCCAAACCACCCATTTCGACGAAGAATATAGCCAAGTGCCATGATCAAGACGATTTCAACGACACTTGAAACAGATGTGAGAAAAACAGTCATGTAGCTAATGGCTCCTTTCTTAGTGAACAATTAATAACGAGGAACCCACTTGAGGTCGGCAACAGCCTTTTTTGCATCGGTGATTCCGTCACCAGCTAAGCCCTGGTCGATTGCTGATTGGGCAACGACTTCGGCGACCGTGGTAGTGAACTCTTCCAACTTAGCAACTGGCGGCAGGACCGCATCGCCCGGCTGGTCCGGATCAACGATGCCACCAAGGGCGTGGGCAGCTGCCGACAGCATTTGGTCATTAACTACCTTCGCGTGGGCAGCAATTGCACCAAAGCCAACCCCTGGGTAAACGAGGGCGTTGTTAGCCTGACCAATGGTGTAGCTGGTACCGTTGAATTCTACGTTGTCAACAGGAATGCCAGTAGCAGTCAGTACACGGCCATCGGTCCAGTTGATCAGGTCCTTCGGCATTGCTTCGATCAACTTTGTTGGGTTGGAAATTGGGAAGATAATTGGCCGGTCAGTGTGAGCAGCCATTTCCTTGACCACGTCCTCAGTGAAGGCACCTGGTTGCTTTGAAGTCCCTATCATCACCGTTGGGTGGACGGCCTTAACGATGCTGAGCAGGTCTGTTAGCTCGTCAGCATTAGCAAATTCGTCACGTGAGCGGGTGAATTGCTTTTGTTCAGGGGTTAAACCTTCGGTGTCGTCAAAGAGCAGTCCCTGAACGTCCACCAGGAAGAAGTGCTTCTTTGCTTCGGCAGGGGCAACTCCCTGGCGAACCATTTCGTCGTAGAGCATCTTGGCAATCCCCATGCCGGCAGTCCCGGCACCAAAGGTCAGGAACTTCTGGTCAGCGATCTTCTCCTTACTGATGTTCAGTGCGCCTAGGACACCGGCGAGGGCGATAATCCCGGTCCCTTGGACGTCATCGTTGAAGACCGGCATCTCGTCCTTGTACTTGTTTAAGATGACGGTGGCATTGTCACGGCCAAAGTCTTCAAAGTGAAGCAAAGCCTGCGGGAAGAGTACCCGTGAAGCCTGGACGAAGGCGTCAACTAGCTGGTAGTACTTGTCGCCCGTTACCCGGCGGTGCTTTTCGCCAAGGTAATCTGGGTCGTCGATCAGTTGCTGGTTATTCGTCCCGGCATCTAGTGAAACCGCCAGAACTTGTGCGGGATCAATTCCGGCAGCGGCGGTGTAAACCATCAGCTTACCTACCGCGATGTCGGTACCATTAACCCCCCAGTCGCCAATCCCGAGGATCCCTTCCGCGTCGGTAACAACGACCAGGCGGATATCACGACCATCGGCAGCGTTTTGCAGGCTTTCCTTAACTTGGTCGATGTGGTCCACTGACAGGAAGGCAGCTTGCTGCGGCTGAACAAAGATGTTGCTGTAGTTTTCAATGGATTCGGCAATTACTGGATCGTAGACGATCGGCATGAATTCAACGATGTGTTGACCCATCATGTAGAAGAAGAGGGTCCGGTTGGTGTGGAAGATTTCCATCAAGAATTGACGTTGTGGCAGGCCAGCCGGCTTCGTCTTAAACTGGGCGTAGGTTTGATCGGCTTGTTCCTGCAGTGTTTGAACCTTAGCGGGCAGGCTACCAATTAGACCAAGCTTTTGCCGTTCGGCGATCGTAAAACCAGTCCCTTTGTTAATGTATGGGTTGTTCAAGATATCCATTGCTTTTGACATGATTAATTACCATCCTTTCAAATTTCGCGGTCAGTATATCAGCGGGGAAAAAAGATAGTCAAATGGATGGGAAGTGAT
>DXGK01000128.1 GCA_019113965.1 Candidatus Limosilactobacillus merdipullorum | reverse complement strand
ATTACCATCACTATCAGCAGTATACCTGCTGATAGCCTGAATCGCGTCGCCGTTTTGAAGGGCAGTTCTAAGAGCAGAATTCATCGTAAAATTGGTACTGAACCCTGAATTAGCACTGTTGTAAACGTCTGGATTGACACGTTCAACATCTTTTCGGTTAATGCTGTCAATCTGTTGCCGTGCGATTTCAGATTTAGTGGTAGCATCATACAAAATGACGTAATGGTATGGTCGATTAATACTCTGGTCAGCCGCATGCCAACCGGCAACATAGATTCCAGCGGCACTAGTCGTCATATTATCTAGGTAGGCAACATTCTTGTTCAGTATCGTTCCATCAAAGGTGTGGTCATTATAGTCACTATTACCATCGCCAGAGCTGGTATAACGAATAAGCACCCGAATATGGTGACCGTTAGCGATTGCATCTGCCAAACTACCAGTTAAGGCAAAGCTGGCGTTAAAACCAGAGTTGCCCGTACCATAAATATCGGGATAAGCATTGGTAACATCTGGACGGCTCACTGCATTCACCTTTTGCCGGACCAGTTCCCGGTTGCCATTGTCCTGATCCAGTAGGATAACATAGCGGTTACCTTTCCCCTGATTATTATTATCAGCAAACCAGCCGGCAACGTCGAGGGTATTGTTATTGGCGTTAATGCTGAAGTTATCCAAGTTCGCCGCGCTAGTCGTCTGGTGGCCGGCGTAGTTAGCAAACATTCCGAAGTCGATAGAGGCGTCAATATTGGTACCATTCCAGTTGTCAGTATACTGCCAAGCACCATATCCCTGGACGGCATTACGGAAGTTCCCATAGGCGGCCACCCAGGTCCGGGCCTTACCGACCGTGGAGCTGACGTTGTACTGCCGGTCATAGTACAGACCGGTGTAGACCCCGTGATTAGTGAAGCCCAACGAACTCAGCGTTTGCCAGAAGACATTCAAATTATTAACAATCCCCGCGTATTGTGTCTGGGGAACGCTTTCGACGTCCGCAATCATCAGCGTATCATTCCCCAACCCGACCGCGCGGGCCATCCGGGCAAAGAGCTGGGCCTCTGCCTGAGCCTGTGCAGCAGTCGTGAAGCGGACAAAGTGGTAGGCCGAAACCGTCATCCCCGCCGCCTGGGCCCGGGAAACCTGCTGCTGGGCGCAACCATTGGTCCAGCCGGTACTTTCCGACAGCTTGACAACAACATTGTTGATTCCCTGGTTGTGGTACTGACGGAACGTTTCTTCGGAAATGTTCGGCTGGTAGGCCGAGATGTCTATCGTGTCCGCAGTGGATAAATTGTTGGTTGCCGCGTAGGCCGCCGTCGTCACGGCATTAGCATTAACCGGTGCGGCACTCGCTTGCTGAACGTTCAGGGTCGTCGTTGCAGCAGCGGTCGTTTTGTCATTAGCCGCTATGCCGCTGGTTTGTGTACCAGCCGTAACGGTGCTTTCCGGCGTCGCGTTAGTCGTCGAATCAGTAGCATCGGCCGGAGTTGCAACTTGACTAGTCGCCGCACTGACCTGGCTCGTCGTAGTAGCTGGCGTGGCATCATCGGCCTGTCCATTAACCGTACCAAACGCCATTACCCCAAAGGCGACTGCTGCACAGCACCATAGTTTTCCACTCTTGTACAATTTAAACCGTTTCTTGGCTTCCATCTTAACTTCCTTCCTTAACACTTTCTTATTCTGCATAAGAAAAATTATAAGACTTTAAAAAATAAAAATCCCGTTTGCAACGGGATTGTAAATATCTGTAACAGACAATTAATCAACTTGTTTCAGAAAATTTTGCAGGGCTTCCTGCCAGCTGATTGGTGTAAAGCCGGTGGCCTTGACCTTATCCAAACTCATGATGGAATGCCGGGGCCGGTATGCCTTTTGCGGGTATTCTTCCGAGGTTACCGCTGTCACCTCTACCGGCTGGTCTTTCAAAATCTCACTGGCAAACTCATACCAAGAGCAGGAGCCATCATTGGATAATTGGTACAGGCCGAATGGAATCTGGTGTTGAACCGCGTAAAGCATGAACTCCGCCAGGGTCCGGGTCCAGGTTGGCCGACCAACCTGATCCGCAACGACGGTCAGCCGGTCATGGTCCTTTGCCAGCCGCAGCATCGTGTAGACAAAGTTTTTACCATACTGACCGAAGACCCAGGAAGTTCGAATGATGTAGTATTTATCCATGATCTGTTCTACCAGCCGCTCGCCCGCCAGCTTGGCCTTCCCGTACTCATTCTTTGGGTTGGTCGGCGCGTCGACCTGGTACTCGCCCTCATTGGTCCCGTCAAAGACGTAGTCGGTGCTGATGTAGACCAGGGTGGCCCCCGCCTGTTGAGCGGCTTCGGCAACGTTCTTGGTACCGGCCTCATTGACCGCCCAGTTCAAGTCTTTCTTTTCGTCTTCGGCCGGATCCACGGCGGTAAAGGCCGCACAGTGGAAGACGATTTCCGGCTGGCACGCGGCGAAGCGCTGGTCGACCGCCGCCCGATCAGTAATGTCCATCTCGTGGGGGTCAAAGGCGCTGTACTCAATTCCCTGCTCATCTAGTAAGTGGCGAAGTTCGGTCCCCAGTTGCCCGTTGGCCCCAGTGATTAAAATTTTAGACATAGGTTCTCCCTTCCGAAAAAAGAGGCTGCTGGTTCAACCCACAGTCTCTTTTTTCAATCCAAAGATAACGTGCTCGCCGCCCTGTCGAGGACTGGCTCGCACTTCCATTTTTACTTCAAAGCTGCCTTGGCCTTCAGTGGCTGCCACCAGTCTTCGTTGTTCTTGTACCAGTCAATCGTCTTCACGATTCCAGTATCAAAGGTGTATTCCGGCTTCCAGCCCAGTTCAGTTTCAATCTTCGTCGGGTCGATGGCGTAGCGCTTATCGTGGCCCAGCCGGTCCTTGACGTACTTGATGTGGTCTTCGGAAATTCCCAAGTTATCCACAATCAGGTGGACGATCTCATTGTTGGTCCGTTCGTTGTGACCACCAACGTTGTAAATTTCACCCGGCTTACCATCACGGAGGACCAGGTCAATCGCTTGGCAGTGGTCGGAAACGTAGAGCCAGTCACGGATGTTCTTACCATTCCCGTAAATTGGCAGGTCCTTACCTTCCATTCCGTTAGAAGTCATCAGCGGAATCAGCTTTTCAGGGAATTGGTATGGCCCGTAGTTGTTGGAACAACGGGTGATGTTGACGTTCAGACCGTAAGTCTCGTAGTAGGCCCGAACCATCATGTCAGCAGAGGCCTTGCTTGCGGAGTACGGTGAGTTTGGTTGCAGTGGCGATTCCTCGGTGAAGTAGCCGGTGGCTCCCAGGGTCCCGTAAACTTCGTCGGTGGAAACCTGCAGGAACTTCTCAACCCCCTCGCGCTTGGCTACATCCAAGAGGGCCAGGGTCCCCTGGACATTGGTTTCCACGAAAACTTCGGGGTGCAAGATTGACCGGTCAACGTGCGATTCGGCCGCGAAGTTGACGATGTGGTCGATGTTGAATTCGTGCACCAGGTGGGTGACGAGCTCCCGGTTGACGATGTTTCCCTTAACAAAGTGGTAGTGTGGGTTGTCCTTAACGTCGTCCAGGTTGTGGATGTTCCCCGCATAGGTTAAGAGGTCAAGGTTGATCAGGTTGTCATCCGGGTGCTTTTCCAGCATGTAGTGAATAAAGTTAGAACCGATAAAGCCGGCCCCACCAGTAACTAAAATATTCATGTTTACTTGTCCTCCCCGTAAGTGAAGTTAATTTCGGCGTCCTTGAATGATGGGTGGTGCTGATCCTTTTCGGAGAGAATCAGGTGGTCAACCGGCATTGGCCACTTGATGTCCAGGTCAGGGTCATCAAAGGCGATCCCGCGATCAGCTTCCGGTGCGTAGTAGCCATCAACCTTGTAGGCAACGTTAACATTAGGCGTCAGG
This sequence comes from Candidatus Limosilactobacillus merdipullorum, assembly GCA_019113965.1. Classification (GTDB taxonomy): domain Bacteria; phylum Bacillota; class Bacilli; order Lactobacillales; family Lactobacillaceae; genus Limosilactobacillus; species Limosilactobacillus merdipullorum. The sequence goes on along the minus strand of DXGK01000128.1, from coordinate 2,562 downwards.
GTAACGAAACCGTGCGCGAATCCCTTCGGCACCAGGAGCTGGCGGTGGTTGTATTCACTCAAGATGAAGCCTTCCCACTTGCCGTAAGCTGGTGAGCCCTTCCGAATATCAACGATGACGTCGTAAATGGCCCCGGTAACGGCCCGGAGCAACTTAGTTTGGGAGTACGGTGCCAACTGGTAGTGCATCCCCCGCAGGACTCCTGGTTCCACGGACAATGACTGGTTGTCCTGGGTAAATTCAACGTTGATGCCGGCTTCTTCAAACTTATTCTTCGTGTAGGTTTCGGTAAAGAAGCCCCGGTGGTCACCGAAGACGTCGGTTTCCACAATCTTGGCATCAGGCAATGACGTATCAATAACTTTCAATGACATTAATTACTCGCTCCTTAATCTTCCTTAGCCAGCCGTAAGAGGTATTGGCCATAATCATTCTTCTTTAGCGGTTGAGCCAGCTTGACCAGCTGGTCCTTGTTGATGTAGCCCATCCGGTAAGCAATTTCTTCGAGGGCCGCGACCTTGAGATTCTGCCGCCGTTCAATCGTGGCGATAAAGTTGGCCGCTTCCAGCATGGAATCATGGGTCCCGGTATCTAACCAGGCATAGCCCCGCCCCATCAGCTTAACGTCGAGCTTGCCCCGGCGCAGGTATTCCTTATTGACGTCGGTAATCTCGAGCTCGCCCCGGGCAGACGGCTGAATGTGCTTGGCAATGTCAACTACGTCGTTGTCGTAGAAGTATAGGCCGGTAACCGCATAGTTGCTCTTGGGGTGGGCCGGTTTTTCTTCGATTGATAACGCGTGCATCTGATCATCGAAGTCGACGACACCAAACCGTTCCGGGTCGTTGACGTGGTAGCCAAAGACGGTTGCCCCGTCGGTCTTCTTCGCGGCCGACTGAACCAGGTCGGATAATCCGGCCCCGTAGTAGATGTTGTCGCCTAAGATCAGGCAGACGCTATCGTCACCAATGAAATCTTCACCAAGGATGAAGGCCTCAGCCAGTCCGTTTGGTTTTTCTTGAACCTTGTAGGAGAAGTTCAATCCCAATTCTGAGCCATCGCCCAGTAGGTTCTTGAACAGTGGCATAAATTCCGGAGTAGAAATCACCAGGATGTCACGAATCCCCGCCAACATCAGGGTTGACAAGGGGTAGTACACCATTGGTTTATCATAAACTGGAATCAGCTGCTTTGAAATTCCCCGGGTAATCGGGTACAGGCGGGTTCCCGACCCACCAGCTAAAATAATTCCTTTCATAATGGCCTCCTTAAAATGCCAAAATCCATGTTTAATTTTAGCACACTTAGGCACTTGAAATGATTAAAACTAGCTAAAAAACACGAAAGGGGCCATGACGTTTACTCAAATCTAGCCATGGAAAAAACAAAAGGCCAGGATCACTCCCAGCCAAGTTTAGCTATTTGATTGTAACGTTGACTGGTTCAAACCAGTAATCGATGTAGTGGCCTTCACCAGACTTAGAGTCACTGTAACGGGAAATTACCTGTAGATTATGACCGCTGAGGGATGGATCAACCGTCATCGTCAGGTTAAAGCCTGACTGCCCAGCATTGTAAACATCACCATTAACCTTGGCAACGTCCGGCCGCGCAACCGTCGAAACAAGCTGCCGCTTTACCTCCCGACCAGTAGTTGCATCGAAAAGAATGACGTAGTGGTATGGCTTGCCCACACTCTGGTCAGTCGCATGCCAGCCGGCAATTTGGACTTGCTGTCCCTTAACTGCAAAGTTATCCAAAAATGCCTTGTTGGCGGTAAACGTCTTCGGTGCAAACCAGTAATCAACATAGTTACCCTCACCATTTTGACTATCGCTGTAACGGGAAATAATTTGAATTTGGTCACCATTGGTCATAGCAGACGTTAATGGAATATTTACACTAAAACCTGAGTTGCCAGAACCATAGATATCTGGACGAACTTGTTCAACATCTGAACGGGAAAATGTTGGTACTAGTCTTCTCGTGATTTCTTGTTTCTTAGTAGCATCGAAAATAATTACATAGTGATATTTTTTCCCCACACTCTGGTCTGCTGCGTGCCAACCGCTAATTGTTAACAATCTACCCTGAATACTGTAATTATCAAGATATGCGTTGTTAGCAATAAAGCTTTGCGGTGCAAACCAATAATCGATATAATTTCCTTCGCCATCTTTATTATCACTGTACCGAGAAATAACTTGAATTTGGTCACCAGCAAGTGCCGAATCAAATTTCAATTTGAGACTAAATCCAGATTGACCGGCATTATAAATTCCTGAAACGGCATTGGCAACATCCTGACGAGTTGAACTATTAACTAGGTAGCGCCCTAGTTCGATTTGCTTAGAACCGTCAAAAATAATGATATAGTGATAATCTTTACCCAAACTAGCATCAGCTGCATGCCAACCACTGATATTCAAATTACCAGTCTTAGCATCCAAACTCATACTATCCAAAGAACCAGCATTATTATTTAAGGAAACAGAATTGTAATACAAATCTTTTCCACCATTTGGTTCCCCATTGGTATTATAAGTATACCGGGAAGCAACT
>DXGK01000127.1 GCA_019113965.1 Candidatus Limosilactobacillus merdipullorum | reverse complement strand
ATTTCACCAATTGATGGTTGAGACGTGCTGGGGAATGAACTAGATGATTTCAGCATTTGGTAGAAGTCATCGGTTGAAATGTCGACCCCTTCACGGAAATTTTGCCCATCGATTGAGAATGGAATGGGCACTACGTGAATATTATTCTTCGCCGCCTCTTCAGGAGTGATGTTGGCGGTGCTGTCAGTCACAACAGCGATTTTCATCTTCTCTTCCTCCAAGTCGTTATAAACTTTGAATAATTGCAAAAATTAAATATCAATAATATAAGAAGCATACCACATGAACGCCGATAAACCAAACAATTCTTCTAGCTGATAAACCTTCTAGCTTGTGTCTTTTTTGCGAAAAACGTTATAATAATAACCGCATTTAACTTGTTCGAATAAAACAAAAAAGGAGTAATCACCATGTCCTTTGACGGCTTTTTCACTCATGCCATCGTGCATGAATTAAATTCTACCTTGAAGACGGGCCGCGTCGCCCGGATCAGTCAACCCTACCCAGCCGAACTGATCATCACAATTCGCGCCCAGCGTCATAACTACGCCCTTTTGCTTTCGGCCAACCCAACCTATCCCCGGGTCCAGATTACCGAAGTGCCCTTCACCAATCCCGCTGTCCCAACCAACTTTACCATGACCATGCGGAAGTACCTTGACGGGGCAATCCTAGAAGGAATTGACCAGGTGGGCAACGACCGAATCATCCGGTTGACTTTCAACACCCGGGACGAACTGGGCGATAGTCAGCGGCTAATCCTGGTGAGTGAAATTATGGCTCGCCACAGCAACATCTCCCTGGTCAACGAAAAGACGGGCAAGATCATCGACACCATCAAGCACGTTGGTTCCGACCAAAATCGGGTCCGCCTCCTCCTCCCAGGAGCGACCTTTGTGATGCCGCCGAAGCAGGACAAGGCGAACCCCTACCTGCCCAACCAGCTTTATAGCGATCTGGTGCGTCAGTACCCGGACGCGGAGGGCCTGGCCAAGAACCTGCAGGCGAGCTATGAGGGTCTGGGCCGCGATACTGCCCGTGACCTCGCCGACCGTCTTTTAGCCAGTGACCACCTGCCGACAACCTACCAGCAGTTCATCCAGCACTTTGACCAGCCGGAACCGGTAATCATCGACGGGCGGAAGAAGAGCTTCATGGCTTTTCAACCGCTGAAGAGCGCGAAGGAGGATCTGCAGCACTTTCCAACCCTCTCTGCTCTGCTGGATAACTACTACCAGCAGAAGGCTCAGCAAGATCGGTCCAAGGAGCTGGCCGGCCAGGTAATCAAGGTGATTAAAAACGAGCTCAAGAAGGACCGGCGGAAGGTCAAGAAGCTGAACCAGCAACTGGAAGACGCCAGCAAGGCTGATAAGTACCGGATCCGTGGTGAGATTTTGACCACCTACCTTGGCAAGCTGACGCCGGGCATGGAGTCGATTACCCTGCCGAACTTTTATGATGATAATAAGCCACTGAAGATTAGCCTTTCGCCAGAGCTCTCCCCGTCGCGGAACGCGCAGAAGTACTTTACCAAGTATGATAAGCTGAAGGCTTCGGTAGCCCACGTTAACGAACAGCTGCGGCTGGCTAACGCGGAAATTGACTACTTTGAAAACATTCAGAACCAGATTGAGCTGGCCTCCCCGGCCGATATCCAGGAAATCCGCCTGGAGCTGCAGGAAGAGGGCTACATCAAGCGCAAGCATAAGGGAAAGAAACAGCGGAAGGTCCGGGCCAGCAAGCCGGAGCAGTTCCACACCAGCGACGGTACCACCGTCCTGGTCGGGAAGAATAACCTGCAAAACGACCGGCTGAGTTTTAAGACCGCCAATAAGAATGAGATTTGGCTCCACGTCAAGGATATCCCCGGGTCACACGTCGTCATTCGGGACACCAACCCGAGTGATGAAACCATCCTGGAAGCCGCCCAGCTGGCCGCCTACTTCTCCAAGGGCCGCGATTCGGATAACGTCCCAGTCGACTACCTGCCGGTCAAGCGCCTGCGCAAGCCGAACGGCGCTAAGCCGGGATTTGTTACCTTTACGGGGCAAAAGACTTTGCGGGTGACACCGAAGAAGCTGCCGAACTAGAGCTGTAATTAAAAAGCATTTTACCGTCGCAACGATTGCGTGATGGTAAAATGCTTTTTTGAGTTAAAGGTCGACACCTTGAATTCCGTTTTCGTATGTCCATTGCTTGAGCGTCCGCATGTCGCCACTGAAATAATAGTCAGCGATCAGCTTATTCCACTCTGGCCACTTGTCCAATGGCACGCTAATCAGGCCTGCACCTGCGTTAATCATAACTTTATTGGCTACGAGGGTAGCGGTCCGCTTATTACCGTCCCAAAAGATTTGATTCCGCATTAGGTGGTACATTAAGGTCAATGCCTTATCAGTATCTGAACGCGAATCGTCACCAAGCAGTGCTTCTATAAAGTGAGTTTCATTTCCTGCTTCAACTTTAGGAGGCACATATGCCCCTCGGGTGGTGTTAGCTTGCCTACTGCCAGTTCTTAGCTTACCAGGAACCGATGATTTATTGATAGCGACAATTTGGTTGATCTTCTTCATAAAATCCAAATTGAACGGTTCCGCAGAATTGATGACGTATTGCCACCCCCGTTTCAGCTGGACAATAATGTTGATATCGTCAATTAGAACGCCGTCGAC
>DXGK01000126.1 GCA_019113965.1 Candidatus Limosilactobacillus merdipullorum | reverse complement strand
CAAGATCCATTAATTGTCGTGATACTGTCTGGCTGGACAGTGCATTCAACATTCGTCAGGGTATTTACTACGATGATCAGAAGCAAGCTCACAAGTTTGACGTCGAAGTGGCAGACAATGACATGGTTTATGAACTTCAGGACTTTGCCGAAATTATGAATAACCTGAAGGATGCTGACAATGAACAACGATACCAGCGTTGGCTGCAATTAGCAGAGGATGTTAACCAGGTCATTTACGACCTCCGTCAATCATGTGACCTGATCTTTCCTGCAGACGAAAACTACTAGGAGATAAACGTGAACGCTGAATTTGAGAAGCATTTTCAAGAGAAGGGATTTAGTCAGCCGACCGCCATTCAGACGGTGGTTGCTCAACCGCTGGCAAACGGCGAATCATTAATTGGGATTGCGCCAACTGGGTCCGGGAAGACGTTGGCTTTCACCTGGCCACTACTGGACCAGGTGAAGGCTGGGCGCGCTGGCCAACTGTTAATCCTTGAACCATCACAAGAGCTGGCCATGCAGACAACTAGGGTGGTGCGCGAATGGGCGGCCTTGGTGGGCCTTCATGTCCAGTCGTTAACCGGTGGTGCAAACGTTCGCCGGCAAATTGAACGGCTTCGTGACCACGATGAGGTGCTGGTCGGAACACCAGGAAGAATCTATGATTTATACAACCGTCACCATTTATCATTGGGAAACATTAGGTCGATGGTGATTGATGAGGCCGATGATTTACTCAATGATCATTCACGGGTGGTTGTGACCAATATTATTAAGGCGGCCCCTCATGGTTGTCAGCTTTCCTTTTTTAGTGCGACTCAGGGCCAAATTTTCACCCAATTCCCGTCATTATTTGACCGCCAGCTGACGACCTATGATGTTCGGCAGACGGATGACTCTCGTGGACCGGTGGACCACTATACCGTTCTGGCACGGACTAACGCCCAAAAAACAGCGGTATTGAAAAAGCTTAGTACGCAGGCTGGTTTTGCCGCATTGGTTTTTTTTAACAGTCAGCGGAATTTGAACTATGTTTACAGCCGTCTGACTCACCAGCACGTGACGGTGGTGACTCTTGGGGGTCGACAGCGTCAGGTACAGCGGCAGACAGCGATGCGGCGCTTCAAGAAACACCAGGTACGCCTACTGTTGACGACGGATGTGGCTGCCAGGGGGTTAGATATCGCTAAGCTGCCAGCGGTGATTAATTTTGACCTACCCACATCGGTTAACCAGTATATTCACCGGGTCGGGCGGACCGGCCGTCAGGGGCAACCCGGGACGGTCTACAACTTGGGGGATGACCATGACTTCCGTGACCTCCGCAAGCTTTTAGGACAGACCTCTTATCAACTGCAGAAGCTAGTGATAGTAGATGAACGGCATCATCAGCCAAATTCGGCAGGTGGGCAAGCTTCACGGCCAGTGATGGATAATGAACCCCGAAGGAACCCCCGCCATCAGGTCAAGATTGTTACTGGTAAAAAGCGTAAGAAGCATAAGAAAAACCGTCACCACAAAAATAAGGGGATCCGTTTCAAACGTCGACAACAGGCGGCTAAGGATAAGCAACACTCGTAATTTGCGGATAGTGTACCTTTACTTTGCTGCTTATCGATGCGATAATATTTGAGATCTGGTCCCATAGCATAACTGGATAGTGCATCCGCCTCCTAAGCGGTCGATTCCGGTTCGAACCCGGATGGGATCATTTCTCAATGTCAACGCGATAAAAAATCCCAACGTCCAAAGCAAAGTACTTTGAACGTTGGGATTTTGTTTGTTAAAGGTAGTATTTACTGCTGGTCATTGTTGGCCCACTTGAGGCCAATGCCAGTCCACCCACTAGCAATCGAGAAGAGTGGTGATAGGAGACTAAAGAAGGTAAATGGCAGGAAGTGAAGTACCGGGACATTAAGCGTGGCGGCCGCAAAAGAACCGGCAACGCCCCACGGAATTAAGTAGTTAATCACTGAACCACCGTCTTCAAGGACCCGGGAAAGAGCGAGTGGTGACAAGCCGATTTTAGCAAATGGTTCCTTGAATGCTCTGCCGGGCAGGATTACGGAAAGGTATTGTTCACCAATAAAGATATTAACGCCGATCCCGGAGAGGATGGTGGCGGTAATTAACCGTCCAGGACTCATCAGATGCTTGATCAACGGGTCGAGGGCCGTTTGAATTACCTGGAACTTCATGAGCAAACCGCCGAGGGAGAGGGTCATGACGATTAGGCTGACGGTCCCCATCATGCTGGAGATTCCTCCACGACTGAGGAGGGCATTAACGGATTTATCGGCGGTGTGGGCAACAAAGCCATCAGTGATCAGGTTGACCAATGCCTTTAGCGAGTAGTGTGGTTGGTTGACAAAGATCATGGCAACAGCGGTGAAAATGTTAATAAACAACGTTGGGATGGCTGGGATTTTGAGCCATGCGCAGACAAACATCAGGATAATTGGTAATGCGGCCCACCAGCTAATCGTGAATGAATGGTTGAGGACGGCAATGGTGCTGTTAACGTGGTTGGCTGCGAGTGAACTGTGGTGCCCACCCAGAATCCAGAAAAGAATGAGGGAGATTACCCAGGCGGGGATGGTAGTCCACATCATGTTCTTAATATGCTTGAAGAGGTCGCTGCCGGCAACAGCAGAAGACAGGTTGGTTGAATCGGACAATGGCGACATCTTATCACCGAAGATTGCTCCGGATAGAATTGCCCCGGCAATCAGCGTATCGTTAACGTGCATGGTAATTCCCATGCCGAGGAGGGCGATCCCGATGGTCGAAATAGTAGTAAACCCAGTCCCAATGGAAACCCCAATCAATGAACAAACGATGAAAACCGAAGGGACGAAGAAGCTGCCACTAATGAGGTGAAAGCCCAGGACCATGATGCTGGGAATAATGCCCGCTTTGATCCAAACGGCGATCAGTGCCCCAATCAGCAGGAAAATGAAGATGGGAATAATCGCAGTTCCAATCCCTTCCTTAATGCCGTCGTGAATATCATACCAGCTGGCTCCCCGCAACTTGGCCCAAAACACGATTAAGCCGACCGTAAACAGTACCGGAATCTGTGGGCTGAGACCCAGGTGGATAACCGATGTCCCCAAAATAACTAACATCAGCAGCAGGACAATAATTGCTTCAGTAAAACTAATCCTTTTCATTTTTATTCCTCCTTGTACGAAAAAAGCCCGTCAATCGCAAATGCGACTGACGGGACGATTAAATACCGTGGTACCACCCGACTGACGGTTATACCGCCAACTCTTACCGGTAGATAACGGGACCGATCAATCCCAAATCAACGTGATCACCATGGTATTTCGTCTTGAACGCCTGATCAGCTTTCACCAACCGCTGACTCTCTTACGCCGAACGTTCAATATTACTTCGATGAAATTGATTGGTGAAATCATAACTAAAAAAAAGAGAACCGTCAATAGGAAAATTAAAAAATAATGAGAATTCCCTGAAAGCCTTGAGTCTGGCATTGACGACCGCGATAATACCAGTGAGGTGGTTGAGATGACGACAATTAATAATTATCAGCAAGCATTATCTTTTATCCATGGGCGAACTAAATTTAAAAAAATCCCGACCCTTGAGCGGATGCGCACTTTCTTGAACGAACTAGGTAATCCGCAGAACGTGCTGAAATGCATTCACGTTACCGGGACGAACGGCAAGGGTTCGGTCGTTGCGATGACCCGTAACATCTTAATGGCTCATGGGCTGACAGTGGGGACGTTTACCTCGCCGTTTATTACCAGATTTAACGAACGAATTTCACTTGACGGTCAGCCGATTGCCGATGATGATTTGGTACGGCTGACTGCTCGGGTGGCCAGGGTGGTTGATCGTCTTGACCAGGAGCTGCCGACGGGGGGGCCAACGGAATTTGAAATCGACACAGCCATCATGTTTTGCTACTTTGCTGAAGTCAAACCTGATGTGGTGATCCTGGAAGTGGGGATTGGGGGAACCTATGACTCCACTAACGTGATTACGAGTCCTGTTGCCACTGCAATTACCAGTGTTGGTTATGATCACATGAAGTATTTAGGATCAACACTGGCGGAAATTGCCAGCCAAAAGGCCGGGATCATTAAAGAAGGGCGCCCAATGGTTATTGGTCAATTACCTGCTGAAGCACTGACGGTGGTCAAACGGGTAGCACAGCAGCATCATACGAGATTGTGGCAAGCGGGGGTTGATTTTCAAACTAAAAAGCTGAATGCTAATGGCTTCCATGCCCGGATTAGTTATCGCGGTTCAGCGCTGTCGTTAAACCAGGCCGACCTAGCGCTGGCGGGTGATTACCAGGTGGGCAACGCGGGGGTGGCTATTACCCTGGCCAGCCTGTTCCTTGAGGATGTCAAAATACCACTAAACCGGGCGGCGGTCATTCATGGCTTGGCTGATACACAGTGGCCAGGGCGCATGGAAGTGGTGAATGAAGAGCCATTGGTGATTCTTGATGGGGCTCATAATCTTCCCGGAATCCAAGCACTCTGCCAGACGATCAGGGATGATTTTGCGGAGCGGGAGGTTTATCTCTTGGTAGCTATTTTGGCCGATAAGCAATACGAGGAGATGCTCGGCGAACTTGCTTCGCTTCCCAATGTCCACCTCACGGCCACGCGTTTTGCCGGGCCAGGCAAACAGCGTCCCAGTGCTGATTTAGCAACAATATTGACGCAGCTGTCAACACACTATCCGGCACGAGAAGTTGACAACTGGCAGGAATCTTTTGCTGATATCGCTCACCAGCTTTCAGCGGATGATGTCTTCATCGTGACCGGGTCTTTATACTTTATTTCTGATGTCCGTCATTTGATGAAGGACTAGTTCCAATTTGTTATTCCTCCCGTACATATTGTGCAGGGAGGTTTTTTATCATGCAGGAAGAACAAGTGAATAACAGCCAATTTAACCGACTTCTTGATGCCGCTTTACAATGCTTTGATGATCCTCAACAGTTGAAGACCGTCTGGTTGCAACACTGCGCAACCCCGCAAGACTTCCAAAATTTGGCACTTGAAGAGGAAAACGAGATGGTAATGCAATCTAAAGGGCAGCTTGGAGCATTATTGGCGGCGATGAGGCTTGGCCAATTGATGGTGGCGAGCCGGCCAATCAGCTATGGTACCGCTTATTCCAGTAATGGTCTGGGAAAGTTGATGATCGACCGGTTGGCTGGTGAAACGTGTGAAGAAGTTGTGGTTGCTTGTACCAATGTCCATAACGAGATTATTGATCTGAAGACGATGTTTCGTGGTGGACAAGCCGAATGTCATGTTTATCCGGAAGAAATTTTGCGCTACGGCTTAAAAAGTGGTGCCCATGGCTTAGTGATGATCCACAATCATCCGACTGGCGATCCGACACCTTCAGAGTGTGACTTAAAGCTGATGAAACGACTTCATACTGCCTGCACAATCGTTGGCTTGCAGTTGTTGGATTGCCTGATCACGGGAAAGGAGAATTATTATTCCCTTCGTGAGGCAGAGAATCGTCAGTGTTCAGCTGGATAGTTTAAGATTTCTTTACCTTCGTAAATGGCTAGTGTCTAAACTTGTGGAAAGTTGTATAGTATGACTGTTAATTAGCCAAATGGCTATGGTATAATGACGTGGATATTAATCTGAATATTAAACCATGAATAGTTAACGAAGGGAAGAAACACATTGCTAGGAATGGGAAATAAAAATATTGGCATCGACCTTGGGACGGCCAATACTATTGTTTACATTGAAGGTAAGGGAATTGTGTTGCGCGAACCATCCGTGGTTGCCCGCAATACAAAGACTAATGAAGTCATTGCTGTTGGTGAAGAAGCTCGTGACATGATCGGTCGGACGCCAGCTAGCATCACCGCTATCCGCCCAATGAAGGATGGTGTAATTGCCGATTATGACACGACTGTTGCAATGATGCAGTATTACATGAATAAGGCTTTGGGCAAGAATGCTGGTAAGCCGTACGTCATGGTTTGTGTCCCAACTGGCATTACCGAAGTCGAGAAGCGGGCCGTTATTGATGCAACGCGGGTAGCAGGTGCGCGTGATGCGTACGTCATTGAAGAACCATTTGCCGCTGCTATTGGCGCTGGCTTGCCAGTCATGGACCCGACTGGGAGTATGGTCGTTGATATTGGTGGCGGAACCACTGATGTTGCCACGATTTCCCTTGGGGGGATTGTTTCTAGCCGTTCTATTCGGATGGCCGGCGATAAGATGAACGATGCCATTGCACAATTTGTTCGTAACGAGAAGAACTTGCTGATTGGCGAACGCACAGCTGAAAAGCTGAAGTGGGACATTGGTTCTGCATCGACCGAGGCTGCTGCCGAAATGGGAACCACGGAGGTCCGTGGTCGCGACTTAGTTACCGGACTGCCAAAGACGATGGAAGTATCAGCGGTTGATGTTTCAAAGGCACTGCAAGATGTTGTTGAACAAATCATTACCGCTATCAAGGGAACCTTGGAAGAAACTTCACCAGAAATTGCGGCTGACGTGATTGATCATGGGATTGTTCTTACTGGTGGTGGTGCGTTGCTGAAGCACTTGCCAGAAGTAATTGCAGATGCAACCAAAGTTCCGGTCTTTATTGCTAATGACCCGCTTGATTGTGTGGCCATTGGTACCGGTGAATCGCTAAAGAGCATTGACGTCATGAAGAAGAAATAGGATCTGTTCAGTTCAAGTTGAGCAATCCAAATGATGGGCGGGGATGGTTGCAAAACGCTTTGTTTTGTCCAGCCCCGTTTCGATATCTATAGTATTTAAGTTGGAGGGA
>DXGK01000125.1 GCA_019113965.1 Candidatus Limosilactobacillus merdipullorum | reverse complement strand
AGTCCGTTCGTGGCATGAAGTGCACTCTAGAGTAATGTTCACACGCATGGTTGCAACCTCCAAACTTTCATAAATTTTGATAATGCTTTTCGAAAAGCTAGCCTGTTTACTATATCATTATCAGCTAGCTTTGACAAGTGAAGGCTTATTCATAGTTCTTCGGGCTCTTAACCGTCTTCCAGTAAGCCTCAAAGATTTGCCGGGCCATGTTGATGTTAGCACCACCGTTTTCGTTGGTGACATCAGGAATAGCCAGTGCCACCACCACTTGTGGGTTGTTTGATGGCGAATAACCAGCAAAACTAATGGTGCTGGTTGGCGTCTTCTTGTAGAAGGTTTCGGCCGTCCCAGTCTTACCAGAAATCGACGGCTTGGCATCTCCTAACTTCTTGGCAGTAACGTACGGGCTGCTACCGTGAGTAACCAGGTAAAGCCCCTGGTGAACAACATCAAAGTCTTCCTTGCTTGCCGGAATGACCTGTTGAACCTGTGGTGAAGCAGTGTATTCAACCTTACCGAGTTCACCGTTCTTGTTGGTTCCCCGAATTTGTTGGACCACGTACGGCTTCATCCGGTAACCGCCGTTAGCAATCGTTGACATGTACTGTGCCAACTGGATGACCGTGTAGGCATCGTAGTTCCCGTAGGACAAGTCAAGCGCAGAACCGACGTGCGACCGAGTTGACGGCCCGGTAAAGCCGCTGACTTCGCCCGGAAGGTCGATCCCGGTCTTCTGCCCCAGACCAAACATGTTGAAGTAGTAACGCAGCTTGGTGAAGGCCTTGGTAGACATCGTTAACGGTTCACCTGGACTGTACTTAAAGCCGGCTTCCTTCATGGCCAGTTGCATCATGTAGGAGTTTGAAGAAACTTCCAGGGCGACTGGTGCACTAATAGCCATTGAAGCACCACCACTCTTGTTAAACCAGGAAGCCTTAACACTAGTCCCAGCTAGGCGAATCGGCTGGTCAGTCAAGGTGTTGTTAGTTGGAGAAATAACCCCACTCATCAAACCACCCATGATGGTGGCACCCTTAACCACGGAACCCATAACGATCGGGTGGTTGATCGCACCAATTTGGTCAGCTGTAATCTTCCCGGTATCCGGGTTGCGGTCAATCCCGGCCATTGCCAGAATAGCACCGGTGTGCGGGTTCATGACGACTGCGTAACAACCAGTCGAGTAACTAGTCCCAGCAGACGAGTAGTTCTTTTCAATAATGCTTTGAACCTGCTTTTGCAAGTCGGAGTTAATTGACAAGACCAGGTTGGAACCCTTCTTACCAGCATACTTGGTAACTTCTTTGGTGACGTTGCCACCAGAAGTAGTCACTTCCGTCTGCGACTTAGATCCAGCCAACGTTGCCTGGTATTCCTTTTCCAAGTAGGAACGACCAACTGAGTCGTTTCGGGAGTAACCCTGGGACAGCAGGCTGTTAACGGAATCACTCGGCAGCCCAGTCTTCGTCGTCGTAACCGTCCCGGTCAGTGATTGAATATCCTTGCCTTGTGGGTAATTTCTGGACCACGACTTCCCTATCTTAACTCCGGGCATCTCGTTGAGGTGTTCCCCAACTTGCGCCAATTCGCGACTGGTAACGCCACTTTCCTTGATATACGTCGTCGATAGCGAGTAGGCACCACTCATGGCAGCATAGATCTTCGCCTTGTTCTTTTGGGAAGCGGTCAGCCGGTAGATCGATGGATGCTTTGCTAGGTAATTCAACGCAGCATTATAAGTAGCATTGGTATCCGTTGAATCCTTAGACACGTGAACGTGCTTTTCAACTTCCTTTAAGTTCGACTTATCAGCCAGGTAGTAGTCCATTTCATTACGCTTGGTCAGTCGGTTATCAGGAACGCTGACATACCGTCCCAGGCGGTTAGCAATCTTGTAAATATCGTCGGAGCTGACGTTGGGCCCCTTGGTATAGGTAATCGCCTGGTGTGCTTCGTTACCAACCATGACCTTCCCCCGGGAATCGTAGATCATCCCCCGTTGAACGTTATTCGTTTGGACGGACGTATCCGAGCGTTTAACTTCCGCCTTATACGTCCCACTATTTAGCACTTGCAGGTTAAAAAGCCTTGCTGCTAATAGCAGTAAGAGGATCCCAACAGCCCACAATAGAAAATTCAGCCGTGAGCCGATAATTGACTTATGTGGTTGCCGCTGATGATCCCCACGGGGCCTTTGTAACCAGGCCTTAATCCGATTTATGAAATCCACTTCACTAATTCTCCTTAGCCATAGTAATTACCATTGTACCAAAGTTACGGCGGAACGTCACAGAAGACATTCGCCGACGCATTGATAATACGCTTGTTGGTCAGTCTTGGAAACAGCCTTTCCGATAATTTAACGAATTTTAAGCACAGATAAGCTATAATATTGTGTTGAAATTACGTCATAAGGGAGTGCAAGTTGTGTTAAACAAAATTCGCCGTCATCAGCGAGCCTTCACCTTGCTCGCTGCTTTCTTGCTACCCGTGCTCATCATGGGCGGGTACTTTGCAACACGTGGTATGGCACCCTTTGGCAAGGGTACCATTCTGACGGTTGACTTGGGACAGCAGTACGTCGACTTTTTTGCCTACTTTCGGCGGGCGCTACTCCACCACCCGACCAGTTTCTTCTACTCCTTCGCCAAGGGCCTGGGCGGCGAAATGTGGGGAACCAATGCCTACTATCTTTGGAGCCCGCTGAACCTGATCCTCCTGTTTTTCCCTGGACGCAGTATTGCCAGTGGAATCTTAATCCTCACCCTGGTGAAGTACGGTTTGGCAGGACTCAGTATGGCCTGGTTCCTCGACCGTCAAAAGCTACAGACTGGGTTACGGGCAGTTGCCTTTGCGGTCGCATACTCCCTGATGGGCTGGATGATCGCCAACCAACTCAACTTACTATGGCTCGACGTCCTCTTTATCCTGCCCCCAGTCATTGACGGTTTGTTAATGATCTTTGGCGGCCGTCGCCCCTGGCGCTACGTCTTTTGGCTGACTTTTTGCCTCATTGACAACTATTACATGGCTTGGATGGTCTGCTTATTTACCATTCTTTTTGCTATTTGGCTGCTATCCAGCCAGCCTTATTCGTGGCGGGATGCTCTCCGGCGTAGCGCAACATATATCGGTACCTCACTACTCAGCGTGGCCAATGCCGCAGTCGTTCTTGTACCGACGATGGTTACCCTGCTCTCCAGCAAAGGGACTTACACCGAGAATAAGTGGCGCCCAGTTTTCGAGTACAAGCCATGGAAGCTCCTGGCCAAGTTTATTCCCGGCTCATTTAACTTCAGCCAGATGCCCAGTGGCCAGGCTAACATTTACGCCGGCGTGATTGTTACCCTTGGGGCTTTACTATTCTTTACCAATAAGCGGCAGCGTTGGCAGAGCCGAGTAACTGCGCTACTGATTTCAGCATTATTCGCCCTCTCATTTTGCTGGCAACCGCTTGACTTGCTGTGGCACATCGGTCAATTCCCAGTCTGGTACCCTTCCCGCTTTTCCTACCTCGCCAGTTTTTGGCTGATCTGGCTGGCAGCGCAGACCCTGACCCCAGATTACCGTTTGCGCTGGCAGGATGCCTGCTGGTTAATCACTCTGGTAGTAATCGTCAATGGCTGGCTCTACTTTCACCTGAAGCAGGTTAACTACATCAGCAAGGCCCAACTGCTGATGGGGGTTGGCCTTGTGGCGGCAAGCCTGCTATGGTTGTCGTTACCGCGTCACGAATACCAGCTGGTGATCGATGGTGTGATGCTAATGATCACCTGCCTGGATTTGGGAACCAACGCGGCACTCAGTCTCAACAACTTGTCCTACGTGCCGGAGTGGCAGTTCGGCCAGTACACTACCGAGCTAGACCAGGCCGCCAAAAAGCTGCCCACTGGGCCACGAGCCTTTTACCGGGTTGGCAAGACCTTTCAACGAACCAAGGACGACCCCTTCCAGGCCGGCTTTAACAGTGGCGACCACTTTGGTTCTACACTCCGACCGCAGACCCCTAACTTCATGGCGGCGATTGGTCAGCCGGAAGGCGACGGGTTTGTCACCTACAGTGATGGGACCCAGGTTACTGATGCACTACTCGATTTCCAGTACTTCATGAGTGCCCGCCATGATGGTCAACGCGACCAAGTTCAAATCCTGCCACTAACCAGTAACAGGCCGGACATTCGGCGGATGAAACAGGTGGGCTACCACAGCTTAATTAATCTCTGGGAAAACCCACAGGCGCTGCCGATTGCTTTTGCCGCTAACCGGCAAATCCTCCAGTTTACCCAAACGACTGCAGATCCGGTGATGTATCAATCACAACTGTTTCAAACACTTGCCGGACGTGCCCATGCCGTCCCACTCTTTAGCGTGCAAAACTTCAACCACGTGAACTTTCAAAACGTCACCCCGTCGCGGAAAATTACCGGAACCATCTTCCGGCGGTTGAACACCTTAAAGGACGCCAGCATTACCTTGAGTATTATCCCCAGCACCAATGATTCATACTATCTGACACTGGGTGATGAACTGAAGGATAACGCCACCATTTATCTGAATGGGAAACGATTAAAGCAGTACCCAAATTTTCGCAACACCATTGTGACCAATGTGGCCTATCACGACCGCGGCAAACACATCAAGGTCAAGATTAAATTGTGTCACGCCGCCCTGTGGTGCCAAAATGTCAGTCTTTACCGTCTCAATCAGCGTACCTTTAACAGCTCCCTGCACCGGTTGCAGAAGTCACCGCTGCACCTGACTGCAGTTTCGCCGGCTAAGATTAGCGGTACCGTCAACATCCCCGACTATCAATCGGTTCTGATGACGACCATTCCGGCCGAAGCTGGCTGGCACGTCATGGTAGATGGTGAGCACGTCGCACATCGGACGGCCGCTGGCATGTTTATTGCCGTTCCCATGGCGCCTGGTCACCACTACGTGACATTCCGCTACCGGCCACCATTCTTCCTCCCAAGCCTATTGGTTTCCATCATTAGTATCACCAGCTGTTGGTGGCTGGCAAGAAAAAAGGATGCTAGGTAATGCTCAAAATAAAATAGCAGGGTTGCGAAATTTCACTTCGCACCCTGCTATTTTTATCTTGATCTTTTATTCAACTTTGAGGATCTTAACCTTCATCGTCCCGTTAGGAATTTCGATTTCAACGGTTTCTCCTACCTTGTGGCCCATCAGGCCCTTAGCCATTGGAGAGTCGTTAGAAATCTTTCCTTCAAGCGGGTCTGATTCAGATTCACCCACAATTTGGTAGGTTTCTGGGTCTTCGTCAGGAAATTCTTGGAAGGTGATGGTCCGACCCATCGTGACTTCGTCCTTGTCGACATCATCATTGTCAATAATTACTGCGTACTGCAGCATGTTTTGGATTTGGGAAATCCGTCCCTCGACGAAGGCTTGTTCGTCCTTAGCAGATTCGTATTCGGAGTTTTCGGATAAGTCCCCGTAGCTCCGTGCGATTTTAATCCGCTTAATGACCTCTGGACGACGCTTTAATTGCAGGTCTTCCAGCTCTTGTTCAAGCTTCTTTTTCCCGTCTGCGGTCATCGGAAAGCTTTTTTCCTCAGCCATCGATTAACACTCCTTAAATAGTTTGTTTAACAGAAGCAACATTACCATTAACTAGTCAGAAAGTAAATAGTATCTGAATTAGTCGGCCAGTTTATGGCCCCGCCGAACCAAAATATCCTTCACCTTGGTTGACAGCAAGTCGATTGCCACCTTGTTCTGCCCACCTTCCGGCACGATAATATCCGCGTAGCGTTTGGTTGGTTCAACGAACTGGTGGTACATCGGCTTGACCGTCTTTTGGTACTGGTTAATGACTGAATCAAGGGAGCGTCCTCGCTCCAGCATGTCACGCTGAATCCGGCGGATAATCCGAATATCGTCATCGGTATCCACGTAGACCTTGATATCCATTAGGTCCCGCAGCCGCTTATCATAAAGGATCAAAATTCCTTCAATAATAATGACGTCTTGCGGTTCAGTATGAATCGTTTCCTTGGTCCGGTTAAACTCGGCGTAGTTATAAACCGGCATCTCCACTGACTTCCCATTGCGCAGGTCGTGCAGTTGTTGGTACATCAGGTCATTGTCGAAGGCTAACGGGTGGTCGTAGTTAACCGCCTTTCGTTCCGCCATCGTCATGTCCGACTGGTCATTGTAATAAGTATCCTGGTTAATAATCATGATGGAGTTGCCGTGCAGGCGGTCATAAATTGCCTTGGCAACGGTAGTCTTCCCGCTACCCGAACCACCGGTAACACCAATAATGACGGGGCGTTTCTTTTCCTTTATCATCTTTTACCTCTTCTTTATTTTTGGTGAGCATAGTTTGTTGTCTGCAAGCGCGACACCAACTGGGGCGTTGACATCGACTTCTGCAGGTAGAAGCGTCCAGCCTTAACCCCACTAGACTTATGAGTTTGCAGGTAGTAATCAAAAACCAGCTGGCTCCTAATCAACCCCTTGTTCTTCAAGGTATTAGCTACCTGCTTGTCAGTTGCACCCCGGTTAATCACCACGGCGATTCGTTGGTGATCGCCACGAGCGACCGGTTGAAGGCTCCGGTTAAACACGTAGTGAACCAGCAATCCTGCCGCCACCACGACGACAATGATGACCAGCACAATCCGGTTTTGGCGGCGCAATTGTTCAGCCGAAAAATGTTGCAGTTTCACTACCGCACCTTCGCGCCAAGCTCATTAGTTAAGGCATCCTCAACCTTTTGCATTGCCTGGTTGACTTGCTCTTCCTTCAGCGTGCCATTGTTGTCCTGGAAAGTCAGCGTGTAGGCCATTGACCGCATTCCCTTCGGCAGGTGAAGGCCCTCGTAAACGTCAAACAGGTGGATATGCTTCAAGAATGCCCCACCCTTTTGACTAATCAGGTCAACTACTTGCTGGTTGGCAATGTCATTTGGCAACAATAAAGCAATGTCACGGGTAATGGCCGGGTAACGACTGATGACCCGGTAGTGCCGGTTGCGCTTGTCGGCTTCAAAGATCTTTTCCTCATTGAGTTCGAAGACGTAGGTCTCGGGCACCTTGTACTCCGCCGCCGTGGTGGGGTGAACCTGGCCAACGTAACCGATCAGCTCATCATCAAGGTAGATATCGGCCGTCCGCCCCGGGTGCATCCCCGGACGATCATGGTTGGCAACGTAGGTCACCTTTCCAGCAACCGCTGCGTTTTCCAAATACTGGGCAACAATTCCCTTCATAGTAAAGAAGTCGGCCGCCTTGTTCTTAACGTGCCAGTTGTCGGCACGCAGGTGACCAGTAAGAACCCCGGCCAGGTGCGTTTCTTCACGTGGACGTGGGTTGCCATCAGGGATGAAGACCCGGCCAATTTCGTAGAAGGCAACGTTTTCGACCTTCCGGGCCACGTTATAGGCAACGTCGTTTAGCAAACAGCTGACGATACTTTCACGCCCGGCTACGTGGTCAGTGCTCATCGGGTAATCCAGAATCAGTGGTTCCACCGCCGGCTCGATAGTGAACTGCATGGCCTTCTTCTTCGTCAGGAGTGAGTAGCTGATGGCTTGGTTCAGCCCGGCCGCCTGCATTACCAGCCGGCTGGCAGCATCAAAGCGCTGTTTTTTGGTTAAACCACCGCTCGTGCGGGTCATTGTTGGCAGAGTAGCCGGAATCTTTTCGTAGCTGTACAGACGGGCAATTTCCTCGTACAGGTCGGCCGGAATACTGATGTCCCACCGGCGGGCTGGAACGTTAACCTTCAACTGGTCGTCCGACAGCTGGTCCACTGGGAAGTCGAGCCGCTTTATAATATCGATGACCTCATCCATGGTCAGTTTCAATCCCAGGACGTCATTGGTCTTCTTAAGCGAAATAGTAATCGGGGTTGACGAAGTGTCCGGTTCTTGACCCACAACAACGCCCCTCGTCACCTTGCCACCGGATAACTGTTGTAACCAGTAAGCCGCTTCGTCGAGGGCCGTTTTGACCGTTTCGGGGTTGACCCCGCGTTCAAAGCGCATTGAAGCCTCGCTGTGCAGGTTCAAGCGGTGAGCCTGCTTGCGGACCATTACTGGGTCGAAGATGGCTGACTCAAGGGCCACCGTAGTCGTTTGGCCGTCCACGGCGGTGCCCTGACCACCCATGGTCCCGGCAAGGGCGATTGGCGTCTGGCCGGCCACCACCATGATGTCCGAGGCCTTCAGTACCCGTTCTTGACCATCGAGGGTGGTAAACTTGGTACCCTCAGCCGGGTGCTGAACACTGATCTCGGTGCTTGGCAACTTGTCATAGTCGAAACTGTGTAGTGGTTGACCGTATTTCAGCATGATGTAGTTGGTGATGTCGACGACGTTGTTGATTGGCCGAACGCCGGCGTTCCACAGCTTAATTTGAAGCCACAGTGGACTATCAGCGATCTTAACGTCCTTGATGACCCGCATTTCGTATGCCGGTGCCATCTTCGGGTCGTCAATGTTGACACTGACCATGTCGCTGGTGGCCTGGCTGTCGTCTTCAGTGCAGTCGTGAGTGGTAAAGTGCTTCTTCAGTTTCAGAATTGCGGCAATGTCGTTGACGTTCCCGTAGATACTGAGCATGTCGCCCCGGTTAGGCGTCAGGTCGGTATCGATAATGAAGTCATCCATCCCCAGGTACGGGAAGACCGAATCGCCAACCTTGGCATCGTCCGGCAGGAACCAGATACCTTCCTCGTAATCCTTTGGCGCGACCTTCTCGGAAAAACCAATTTCCTGCAACGCGCACAGCATCCCGTCTGATTTTTCACCGCGAATCTTGCCGCGCTTGATCTTTACGTTATCAGCAATCCGGGCGCCATGGAGTGCCACAATCACCTTCTTGCCGGCCTCAACGTTTGGTGCACCACAGACAATCTGCACGGTCTCGTCATCGCTTACTTGCACCTGGCAGATGTGAAGGTGGTCGGAGTTAGGATGCGGTTGAACATTCTTAACATAACCAACCACAATCTTTTTCAGCCCATCCGACGGGGAATAGGTGCCGTTAAGGTCAACCGACTGGAGAACCACTTTGTTGGCCAGGTCGTGCGGGTCAACCTTATTTGCTTTTAAATCAAGATATTGGTCAAGCCAATTATATGAAACTTTCATAATAACCTATCCTTTCTTGTCAAACTGGGTAACGAACCGCATATCATTCAGGTAGAAGTCACGGATATCAGTGACCCCGTACTTCAGCATGGCAAAGCGGTCAGGGCCGAGGCCAAAGGCAAAGCCAGTGTACTTTTCGGGATCAACGCCGGACATCTTCAAAACGTTCGGGTGGACCATCCCGGCACCCAGACATTCAATCCAACCGGTCCCCTTACAAATATCACAGCCCTTGCCCAGGCAGTTGAAGCAGGTAACGTCAGCTTCAACCGATGGTTCGGTAAATGGGAAGTAACTTGGCCGGAGGCGGACTTCCAGCTGGTCGCCGAAGAGGTTCCGACCAACCATTTGCAGCGTTCCCCGCAAGTCGGCCATGGTAACGTGTTCACCAACCACTAACCCTTCCAGTTGGTGGAACTGGTGACTATGGGTTGCATCATCGGTGTCACGACGGTAAACCTTCCCTGGCGAGATCATCTTCAGTGGCCCCTTGGAGAAGTCATGCTTTTCCATCATCCGCGCCTGCATTGGGGAGGTTTGCGTCCGCATCAAGATTTGCGGCGTTATGTAGAAGGTATCCTGCATGTCCCGTGCCGGGTGATCCTTCGGCAGGTTCAGCTTTTCAAAGTTATATTCTTCTTCTTCGACTTCGGGACCGGTGGCCACTTCGTAACCCATGCCAACAAACAGCTGAACCAGTTGGTTAATGATCTGCTGGATAACGTGTGGCTGTCCCTGGGCAACCGGCGTTCCCGGCAGGGTCACGTCGACGGTTTCAGCCATCAGCTTGGCATCCAGGAGCTCCTTTTCCATCTCCTGCTTGCGTTTGGCAAGTGCTTGTTGTAGGTCATTGCGAACGTCGTTGGCATACTTGCCGACGGCCGGTCGTTCTTCTGGTGACAAGTCACGCATTCCCCGCAAAATCTGGGTCAGTGGGCCCTTCTTGCCTAACCACTTGACCCGGGCTTGGTTGATCTTGTCGAGGTCCTGGCTGTTTTCAATTGCTTGCAGCCCCTGCTCGCGCAGTTCGGCCAGCTTTTCTTTCATGCCCATGTTAATTCCTCCTTGTCTTGGTAAACAAAAAAACACCCCGTCCAAAAGGGACGAAGTGTTCGCGGTACCACCCTAGTTTGCGGAGTAAATCCGCACGCTTTAAATGGATAACGGTCATCAGCCGGGGAACGGTTAAGCCCCACTCCGAAAGTGAAATTCATTTCCTTATTCAGTGGATAACTTGCAGTCGGTGGCTATCCTTCCCTGACAGAATAAGCAAATTACTAGCTTTCATCAACGTTTTTCTTAATAGCTACATTTTAGGCTTGGCCAAGTTGATGGTCAAGCCCCAAAATTAATTGTTCTGACAATACTTGTCGCTCCACTCATGGACGGCCGCCATCACTGGTGATAGGGCGCGTCCTTCTGCGGTTAAAGAATAGTCGACCCGGCTTTCACCCGGATACGTGTTCCGCGAAACGATCCCGTCAGCTTCGAGTTCCTTTAGTCGTTCACATAAAACCCGGTCACTGCAGTCGCTAACGTGGGCAGCCAGGTCCTTAAAACGCTGCGTTTCCTCGTTCAGCAGAACCTCAATAATCAGTCCGTTCCACTTCTTACCGAGAATCGTAAAGGTGTGGGCAAAACGCGGACAAAGCGTGAAGGTATCTTCCTTAGTTGCTGTTTTTGCCATTGAATCTTCCCCCTTGGCTGTGCTTATTCTTTAACTTGCTCATTTGTACTTCCACCATTCGGCGCAGTGGCCCGAAAAACTCATGTTCCGCTTCGTAATCATCGACCAGTGAGACAATGAGGCTTTCCGGATAACGCGGAACGGCCATGGTTGCCCCAAACATATGCTTTAAAATGATATCTTTTTCTTTTTTATTCAGCCTGGTAATCTTTTCGGCGTTGCGAAGGGCCACCCGTGGATGGATAAAGGCATGGGTTCCCAAGTCAAACTTCGTCGTTCGCCAATCATAGTAGAACATGTCGTGAAGAAGACCAGCCCGGGCGGTGCTCCGGTAGTCCAAATGAAGCTTTTTGGCAATCCGGTAACTATCAAACGAAACCGCAATCGAATGCTGCAGCCGGTTGGAGTGGTGATGCTGCGTATACTGGGCCAGTTTCTTAACTGCCGGCTGGGCCAGCAAGTCGTCCACAATTGACAGGTATTCGGGATCATGACGCCATTCATCTTTTGTCTTCATTAGTATGCCGACCCCTTTCTTCAAACATGAACCGACCACTTGCTGAATGGTTTTACTAACTTAAGTATAGCATTTTACCCTTTATTAGCCTAATAAAATGCTACTGGTGGCTGGCGATAAGAAAGCGAGCTACTGCTTTAGCGTAAACATCAAAATTCCCGCGGAAACGGCAACGTTGAGCGATTCGGCTTCGCCCTTCATTGGGATGTACAGGTTCTTATCAGTCATATTCAGTAAGTCAGCGGACATCCCATTGCCCTCGTTCCCCATGATCAGCGCGAAGGTGTCGCCGGGGTGGACATTGTGAAAATTTTCCGCTTGCGGGTTAAGCTGGGTCCCATAGACCGGTGCCCCAGCCTTTTGAAAGTCGCTCACCCACTTCTTCAAATCTCCGTTGACTAGCAGCAAGTGGAACTGGCTACCCTGCATCGACCGGACCACTTTCGGGCTGTACAGGTCAGCCGTCTTATCGTTAACCACGACACCAGTAAAGCCAGCTGCGTCGGCAGTCCGCACCATCGTGCCAACGTTTCCCGGGTCTTGAACACCATCTAGCATTAACCAGGCGCCATGGATTTCCTGCGGACGGTAATGGGTTTGTGGCAGCTCGGCCACCGCTGCAATCCCCTGTGGTGTCACGGTCGGGGTGATGTGCTTCATGATGGCCGGGGTCACTTCATAAACCTCATCGACCAGTGATACAATATCACTGTGTTCGGATAATTCATCCTTCGTCCCGATTAACTGTTGAACGCGGACGTGAGCTTTCAGTGCTTCCTGCACCAGGTGCCAGCCGTCAAGCAGGTAAAGACCGGTTTGCCGCCGAAACTTTTTGGTCTGCAGCTTTTTCCAATTTTTAACGTGCTGATTGTGAATCGATGTTAACTGTTCTTGCATGATTTTCACCTCAATCGCCAATTATACCATTAACATAACAATCAATAGAGAGGATTATAACAATGGTTAACTACCACTTAACAATTACCGGCCGGGTCCAGGGAGTTGGCTTTCGCGGTTCAACGTTAATGCTGGCGCGGCAAATGAAACTCACCGGCTATGTTGCCAACCTAGTCGATGGCAGCGTCTATGTCGAAGTCCAAGGAAATCAAGACGTGGTTAAAGCTTTTATCAATAAGATGTGTGACGGTCCGACCCCGTATGCCCGGGTTGACCACGTCGACGTTAAGCAGGCTAACTTAAGTCATTATGATGACTTTACCGTTCGTTTCTAGTTCTGAAAGTAGCAATTAGCAGCTGAATACGGTATGATATTAGCTATTAATTTAACAATAAAAGAGGCATTAACTTTGAAAAATAAACGTCACTTGTCGACTCTGGGACTCATTTTAGCCCTGCCACTCTTATTGGCGGGCTGTGGGCAACGAAGCAATGGCCATCCCCACGGATTCATTTATCGTTACTTCGGTGTGCCGATGATGCATTTGATGGAATGGTTTGCCAAAATTTTTTACGGAAACTACGGTTGGGCCTTAGTCGCCATCGTTGTAATTGTCCGGCTGATCTTGCTGCCAATGATGATCGATCAAATGAAGAAGAGTACCCTGAGTCAGGAACGGCTGAACATGATTCAGCCACAGATGCGCGAGATCCAGGCTAAGATGAAAGCAGCCAAGTCGCAGGAAGAGCAAGCAGCACTGAGCGCACAAATGATGCAGCTCTACCGGGACAACCATATTAGCCTGACTGGCGGTATTGGCATTCTGCCACTGCTGATCCAGATCCCAGTTTTCACCGGCTTGTACGACGCTATTCGCTACTCCCCGGACCTGTCTAAGGCCACCTTCTTTGGGGTAGCTCTTGGCAAGCCGAGCTTACTGGTTGCCATCCTGGCCTTTTTAGTCTACCTTGCACAAGCATGGCTAACCATGCTGGGT
Source organism: Candidatus Limosilactobacillus merdipullorum (assembly GCA_019113965.1). GTDB lineage: Bacteria > Bacillota > Bacilli > Lactobacillales > Lactobacillaceae > Limosilactobacillus > Limosilactobacillus merdipullorum. Next base: position 2,297 of record DXGK01000125.1, on the reverse strand, counting down.
ACCCCAAAGGCGCAACGACGGCAAATGGGGATGGCAATGATGATCAGTCCGATCATGATTCTGTTCATCTCCATGTCAGCTTCCGCCGGTTTGGGATTCTACTTCTTGATCGGAGGCATTTTTGCGATTATTCAAACGCTGTTCATCAACGCCTACCGGCCGCGGTTGAAGGTTCGGGTGAAGAAGGAGGCAGCGGCCCATCCGGTTAAACGAGTCGTCACCAACTTGCAAACCAGTCACCAAAATAATGTGGACGAGCTCAACAAGCGGCAAGAACACCATCCCGATTTGCGCAAGCTCAATGCCGGGAAACAGCACCATCATCAGAAGTAATTAAAAGTTGAGGCCCGGTTATGCCGGGTCTTTTTTCAAGGAGTTTATTATGATCAAAGAAATTATTCACAACCCGATGCAACTCAGTCAACCTTCTCAGCAAGCAAGTCGGGCAGACTTACCAATCGCCACCGACCTGCTAGACACCCTCTCCGCACACAAAGAAAACTGTGTTGGCATGGCCGCCAACATGATCGGCCAACCAAAACGGATTATTGCAGTCGCAATGGGAATGACCAATGTTGCCATGATCAATCCCGAGATCATTGCCCACAGCAGTCCATACGAAACCAAGGAAGGCTGTCTCTCCTTGACTGGTCAGCGACCTACTCGCCGTTTCCACCAAATTACCGTCCGCTTTCGTAACCTCGACTGGCAGCTCACTACCCTCCAGTTAACCGACTGGGTAGCTGAAATTGTCCAGCATGAAGTTGACCACTGTAACGGTGTTTTAATTTAGTGGCAGCGCTCTCAGTGATCATTGACGGTGTCATTCTGACACTGATAAAATAGTTAGGATATGAATTTTTATGGACGGTGACAAGATGACACTGACTAAAGAGCTCAACCACTACATCAAAAGAAATATTGCCGCATCAGTCGGACTATCAATCTACATTCTGATTGATACCATCTTCATCTCAATGACCGGTGGATCAATCGGGATGGCGGTCCTGAACCTGTCTTTACCCCTGTTCAGCCTCTTTAACTGTTTGGGGATGTTGTTGGGTGTCGGCGGCGCCGCCTATTACTCGCTCAATAAGCTGACTCATCCCGAACGGGTGGAGACACTGTATAGCGAAATCATTATTTTTGCGGTCATCATTGGGTTTCTCATCGCCTTTGGTATCAACATCTTCATCCATCCCCTGTTACGGGTACTGGGCGGGAATTCCCAAACAATTCCGATGGCCATCCCCTATGTGAGAATCCTTGCCTTTGGGGCGCCATTTACCATCTGTAATTACGTTTCGATTAACTTTATCCGTAACGACGGCAACCCAACGCTAACCATGATGGCCACCCTGATCGAAACCAGCAGCGTAGTTGTCGTCGACTGGCTACTGATTTTTGGTGTTGGTCTCCACATGGAAGGGGCGGCTTTAGCAGGAATCTTTTCACCGGCCTGCTCACTTTGCGTGCTAACCCGTCACCGTCATTTTACTGACCGTCGCCTGCATTGGCACTGGGTAGTTCCAAAACTCACCACCATTGGCCATGCCGCCCGCCTCGGGATTGCGGCCTTTCTCAACGAACTCAGCACCGGTGTCAGCATTTACGTGTTCAACATTGTCTTGCTAAAACTTGCTGGCAACTACGCTATTGCCGCCTATGGGGTGATCTCAAACATCGCCATTGTGACTGTCGCCATCGCCAACGGGGTGGCCCTGGGGGTGCAGCCGATTGCCAGTCGTGAATACGGGATCCACCACTTCAAAAACGTCCGGGTTGCCCTCAAACACGGTTTGAAGATTACGGTGACAATTGCTATCGCTGCTTTCATCATTCTCAGTATCTTCCGGACTCCAGTGGCCTCCATCTTTAACAGTCACCACCAGTCTATCATGATGAAGTACGCTACTGCGGGATTGCCTATCTACTTCAGCAGTACTACTTTCACCGCTATCAACCTCTTGCTGATCCTCTTTTTAGCGGCCATCGACGCTGCCAGCACCTCGTTTTCGTTGTCACTGCTTCGCGGGTACATTATCCTCTTGCCAATGATTGTCATCCTTGGTTTTACCCTCGGCACCCATGGTGTCTGGGCAGCTGTTCCGGTAACCGAATTATTAACCACCATTATCGGTACGTTGGTCGTCCGCAACCGACTTTCCGCGCTGCCTGATAGAAACGAAAAAGCATAGTAATGATGAAAGCGGGGTTATGACATAATCTCAATTTCTCAGATTAAAAGTACCACAATAGGCCTCCAACGTTCTGGCAAAGCCGAACGCTGGAGGCCT
>DXGK01000124.1 GCA_019113965.1 Candidatus Limosilactobacillus merdipullorum | reverse complement strand
CATGGTCAACGCCTTAGCCACATTTTTTTAGGAGGATTTTTATTATGGGTGCAATTTCTGCAGGTATCGCGGCGGCCCTTGCTGCTATTGCCGCTGGTTTTGGTAACAGTATCGTTATTAGTCACACGGTTGACGCTATGGCACGCCAACCAGAAATCATTGGTGACCTTCGTACTACTATGTTCATCGGTGTCGGCCTTATCGAAGCCGTCCCGATCCTGGCGATCGTTGTTAGCTTCCTGGTCATGAACAAGTAATCTTGAATTTCGAATTCAAGACAAATCATTGAACAGGAGGAGGTGTCAATAGATGTTTGTTTTAGCTGAGTCCAATCAGTTATACGTGGGCGATATGCTGTTCTACTTGATTTCGTTCATCATTCTGGCCGCTTTGGTATGGCACTTTGCCTGGAAGCCGGTTACCGACATGATGGAAAAGCGGGCTAAGCGGGTTGCCAATGATATTGACAGCGCCCAAGAAAACCGCAAGAAGGCAGCAACAATGGCAGCCCAACGTGAGGCTGAACTGAAGGGTTCCAAGCAAGAAGCTGCCAAAATCGTCAGCGATGCAAAGCGGTCTGGTGAAAATCAACGCACCAAGATTGTTGAAGCGGCCCAAAATGACGCTGCCAGCATCAAGGCACAGGCAGCAACTGACGCTGAACAAGCTCGTCAAGACGCGCTGCTCAGTGCTAAGGACGACGTAGCAAACTTATCTGTTGAAATTGCTTCCAAGCTGATTCAAAAGCAGTTGAATGCTGATGATCAACAAGCGTTGATTGATTCATACATTGAAGGGCTGGTAAAACATGAAGCTTGATAAGAAAACGGTCGCCCGCCGTTACTCCCGAGCTCTCTTTGAACTCGTTGACGAGGCTGGTCAGCTTGACCCGACTTATCAAGAACTGCTGGCACTTCGCCAGGTGATCACTGCCAATCCACGGCTGGTCTCATCATTGATGGGAGTCCAGCTAACTGCCGCCCAGAAGAAGCCGCTGGTCGACGCCCTTAAGAAGGACGCTTCCCAGCCGGTTGCAAACCTGGTTCAAATGGTTTTTGACTATGGGCGTATGAATGACTTGGTCGCAATTATTGATGAGTTTGAACGGCGGTACGATGCCCACTACCAGCGGGTGCACGCCGACGTGGTTACTGCAGTTCAACTAGATGACTCCCGGAAAAAAGAATTATCAAGTGCCCTGGCCAAGCGCTTCGGTGCTTCAGAAGTGATCTTAAGCGAGAGCGTTGATCCTTCGATTCTTGGTGGAGTGATTGTAAAAACGGCGAGCCAAACCCTTGACGGGAGTGTTCGCACCAAGATTGAACAAATTCGTCGGTTGCTGGTTAATAAAGATGTTTGATAATGAAGAGGTGAAATCCGTATGAGCATCAAAACTGAGGAAATCAGTTCACTCATCAAGAAGCAGCTCGCTGGTTACCAAGACGAGATATCCGTTGCCGAAACCGGGACGGTGACCTACGTTGGTGACGGGGTTGCTCGTGCCGATGGCTTGGAAAACGCCATGGCTGGTGAGTTGCTCGAATTTAGCAATGGCGTCTACGGAATGGCCCAAAACCTCGAAACCAGTGACGTTGGTATCGTCGTATTGGGTGATTTCACCGGGATTCGTGAAGGCGACACCGTCAAGCGGACGGGTCGGATTTTGGAAGTTCCGGTTGGTGATGAATTACTAGGACGGGTTGTTGACTCCCTGGGTCGGCCGATTGACGGCTTGGGCGAAATCAAGACAACGAAGGCTCGTCCAATTGAAAAGAAGGCCCCTGGTGTTATGCAACGGAAGAGTGTTTCTGTTCCGCTGCAAACTGGGATTAAGGTGATTGACGCATTGGTACCGATTGGCCGTGGTCAACGTGAATTGATCATTGGTGACCGGAAGACTGGTAAGACGTCAATTGCCATTGACACAATTATTAACCAAAAGGGCAACGGGATGATCTGTATCTACGTTGCTATTGGTCAAAAGGAATCAACGGTTCGTGCCCAGGTTGAAACCCTGCGTAAGTATGGTGCCCTGGACTACACCATCGTTGTTTCTGCGAGTGCCTCCAACCCGGCGCCAATGCTATACATTGCGCCGTATGCTGGTGCCGCAATGGGTGAAGAATTTATGTACAACGGTAAGGACGTGCTGATCGTCTACGATGACTTGTCGAAGCAAGCCGACGCTTACCGTGAACTTTCCTTGATTCTTCGCCGTCCACCTGGCCGTGAAGCTTACCCAGGTGACATTTTCTACACCCACTCTCGTCTGCTGGAACGTGCTGCACGTTTGTCTGACGACATGGGTGGCGGTTCAATGACGGCTCTGCCAATTATTCAAACGCAGGCCGGGGACGTTTCTGCCTACATTCCAACCAACGTTATTTCGATCACCGACGGGCAGATCTTCCTGAACTCTGATGCCTTCTATGCTGGTCAACGTCCAGCCATTGATGCCGGGACTTCAGTTTCCCGTGTCGGTGGTGACGCCCAGGTAAAGGCAATGAAGAAGGTTTCCGGTACTCTTCGTCTGGATATCGCTGCTTACAATGAATTGGCTTCATTTGCCCAATTCGGTAGTGATTTGGATGCAGCAACCCAAGCTCGTCTGGCTCGTGGTCAGCGGACGATGGCTGTTTTGAAACAGGGACTGCACCAACCAGAAACGGTTCCAGAACAAGTCGGAATCCTGTTTGCTCTGACTCGCGGCTACCTTGATGACATTCCGGTTGATGACCTACCACGGTTTGAAGCAGAATTGAAGGAATTCATGCATGCTAACCACCAGGATGTCTACGATGGCATTACTAAGACTGGTAAACTGCCCACAGATGACAGTCTTGGCAACGCAATTGACGACTTCAAGAAGAACTCCTTCCAGACGACTGCTCAGATCGAAGCAGCCAAGAATGGTGAAGCCAACGACGAAGACAAAAAGGATGAACAATAATAATCAACCAGGAAAGGATGGTGACAGTTAGTGCCTGCATCATTAGCTGCTGTTAAGCATAAGCTTGAGTCGACGCGTAGTACTCGCCAAATCACGACGGCTATGCAGATGGTTTCGACTTCCAAGTTGAACCAAATTCAGCACCACACAAAAACATATGAAGTATATGCGGACCAAGTTAAATCGCTGTTGGTCAGCCTGGTTGAATCGCACTATGCCGCATTAGCAAAGAAGGACAAGGACGGTCACGCTTCAAACGACGCCGTTGTCCCAGAATTGAACCGGCTTTTCCACGGCCGCAAGGTTGAAAAGACTGGGATTTTGGTAGTAACTTCTGACCGGGGCCTGGTTGGTTCTTATAACAGTAACGTTATCAAGGCCACCTTGGACCTGATGAAGAAGAACCACCTCAACAAGGACAACACCGTGTTCCTAACGGTTGGTAAAACCGGTTCTGAGTTCTTCAGAAAGCGTGGAATGAACATTGTCTACGAATACAACGGGGTCAACGACGTGCCACAATACGCCGAAGTGCGTAAGATTGTGACTCAGAGTGTCCAAATGTACTTGGATGGTGTTTATGACCAGCTGTATATGTCGTACAGTCACTACGTCAACCGGATTACTTCCAGCAATATTACCCGGGTAATGTTGCCAATTACGGAAGAATCTCTGGGAATTGACAAAACGAATGAAAAGGAAACTAATACCGAGTTTTCAACCAGCAACGGAACTGAGTTATACCCGTCAGCTGATGAAATGATAAAGGTATTGGTTCCCCAGTACTGTAACAGTATGGTCTATGGGGCTATTCTGGATGCCAAAACATCCGAACATGCCTCCAGTGCTAACGCTATGCGGTCTGCTTCTGACAATGCCAATGACATTATTTCGACATTGCAGTTGCAGTATAACCGCGCGCGGCAAGCAGCAATTACCACCGAAATCACTGAAATTGTCGGTGGGATGGCTGCACAAGAATAATGATTTTTTAAAGGAGGAAACAGCATGAGTGCTGGTAAAGTATCACAGGTTATCGGCCCTGTCGTTGATGTTGAGTTCCCCCAGGATGAGAAGCTGCCGGAAATTAACACCGCGCTGAAGATTCACCTCGCTGATGACAAAACGTTGACGGTCGAAGTTGCCCTTGAACTGGGTGACGGTCTCGTTCGGACGATTGCCATGGACGGTACGGATGGACTTCAACGGGGGATGTCGGTTGAAAATACCAACGCATCAATTAGCGTACCGGTCGGTGACGATACCCTTGGTCGGGTGTTCAACGTTCTGGGCGAACCAATTGACGGTGGTCCAGAATTTGGTCCAGACGCCAAGCGGATGCCGATTCACCGTGCTGCACCGAAGTACACGGACCTGAACAACTCAACTGAAATCCTGGAAACCGGGATTAAGGTTATTGACCTGCTTGAACCATACGTTCGTGGTGGAAAGATTGGTCTGTTCGGTGGTGCCGGTGTTGGTAAGACGGTTCTGATTCAGGAACTGATTCACAACATTGCTCAAGGTCATAACGGTATTTCTGTCTTTACGGGTGTTGGTGAACGGACCCGTGAAGGTAACGATATGTACTACGAAATGAAGTCTTCCGGGGTTCTGAACAAGACGGCCATGGTTTATGGTCAGATGAACGAACCACCGGGTGCCCGGATGCGTGTTGCGCTGACTGGCCTGACGATCGCGGAATACTTCCGTGACGTTAAGGGCCAGGACGTGCTGTTGTTTATCGACAATATTTTCCGGTTTACGCAAGCTGGTTCTGAAGTTTCTGCCCTGCTTGGGCGGATCCCATCAGCCGTCGGTTACCAACCAACGCTGGCTACTGAAATGGGACAATTGCAGGAACGGATTACTTCTACCAAGGAAGGTTCCATTACCTCAATTCAGGCCGTTTACGTTCCTGCCGACGACTACACCGACCCTGCTCCGGCAACAACTTTCGCCCACTTGGACGCAACGACCAACCTGGAACGTCGACTGACTCAGATTGGTATTTACCCAGCCGTTGACCCACTGGAATCAACTTCCACTGCGTTGACGCCTGAAATTGTTGGCCAGGAACACTACGAAGTTGCTACTGGTGTTCAGCACGTTCTCCAGCGTTACCGTGAACTGCAGGATATTATTTCAATTTTGGGGATGGACGAACTGTCTGACGAAGAAAAGACGATCGTGGCACGTGCCCGTCGGATTCAATTCTTCCTCTCACAGAGTTTTGCCGTTGCCGAACAGTTTACGGGGACTCCTGGGAAGTACGTTCCACTGAAGGAAACCATTCGGGGCTTCAAGGAAATCCTTGAAGGTAAGTATGACAACCTGCCGGAAGAAGCCTTCCGTCTGGTTGGTGGCATTGACGACGTTGTCGAAAAGGCCAAGCAAATTGAGGCACAGACTGAGAAGAACGAAGCCAAAGCTGAAGCCAAAAAGTAGTAGGAGGGGATCAACATGGCAGCAAAGACCTTCCAGGTCACCATTGTGACTCCCGACGGCAAAACTTATGATCAACCTGCCACCATGCTAATTATGCACACGAGCGATGGTGAACGGGGGATCATGGCCAATCACTTGCCGGTGATCGGTGCTCTCAGTATCGGTGCCCTGCGGCTGAAACATGAGGATTCTGGTGATCCTGACGACGTTATCGCCGTTAACGGTGGCTTTGTCAAATTCAAGGACAACGTGGCAACGATTATCGCGGACAGTGCCGAAAAGCCAGAAGACATTGACGTTTCACGGGCGCAAAACGCCAAGGAGCGTGCCGAAGAAATTATCGCACGCGCCAAAATCAATCATGATATGGACAGCTTGGGGCGGGCCGAGGTTCACCTTAAGCGGGCGATTAACCGTTTGGAAATTTCCAAGACGCTCAACCGCTAACCACTATCAATAAACAAAACCGTCATGGGTTAATCCATGGCGGTTTATTTGTTATGTTGGTTTTTCAACAACTTGCGCTTAACTTGGTGCTGGCACGCTGTGATGATTCCCAACCTCAACCGTTCTGGAACGTGGTGGACTTCTTTTCGTGGTGAGACGATGACATCAACTTGCACTGTTGTGGGACTGGAACGCCGTGGACACTGCTTTGAACCAATCAAAGATTGTTTCAAAGTCAGGTCTTGTCGCGACGCGAAGCTAGCCTATTTGGTAAGCGATAAATCGCTAACGACAATTTCACGGCTGAGTCCCACAGTGCTTCGTTGATGTCAGATTAACAAACATAATTAAAACAAATGTCACCACTGAGATTGGCGACCGGTCATCAGCGCAATAACAACTTAAGCGATACTTCACGACTAAGCCCTATAGTATTTGCTAATGCAATGTGCTCAAATAACAAAATATGCCACTACGACCGGCCACAGTTGAATCACCATTTGTGAGTTCTAGAAATGACCTTATATAAAGTTCAATAAATAGACACGTGACACCATCGTTAATGTCTTGTTAGTTAATCTATAACAACTTTGCTGAACCTGATGACTAATTACGGTTAACCTGATAAAAGTCACTGATGATAATTAGTTATTTCATGGCCTAGGCTTTCAATACTTTGCTGATGTCAGAAACACATGCTTTATCTCATCCATAACTTATATACAAACACTTGTTATTTTTTAAGAATACAAAGATTGCAAACAGCGAAGCGCTGTGGGTTCAGTTATGTGGCAAGGCATAATTGTCAGTTGTACATGGATGTCTCCTGATGATGACCAGCCACCGGTCTCAGTGGTGAGATTTGCCTTAGCGGTTTACCGCTTAGGCAAAGACTCTATTTGAAGACCGTCGCATGGCGAGGGGCTTCAAACGATGTCCACCACGTTCCAGACCGGTTAGGGCTGGGAATCATCACGGCGTTCCAGCCCCCAAAGCAGCGTTAGCTAATGTCTATGACTTATACCGGTTAGGGTTAGGAAACATCGCAGCGTTGCATTTGTTAAGTTCTCCTTATAATTGATGACCAACCAACCACTTTGCACATTACCTATGTTATGATTTGACAGATTATGGCGAGGAGGAAGAGAAATGACTAACGCAATATCCTTCGTCAACCTGTTAGTGCAGGTTGGCTTTATTTGGCTGGCCTTCCGCTCCATCCAGGGGATCCACCTGGAAACGATGTGGAACCGGCCACCAAGAACGCTAGCACTATTGATCACATTGCTAGCGATTGCCATTGGTGAAGGTTGTGCGTCATTTGTTATCGGCTTTTTCACAACGCTACGCAACTTGTTGCTAACGTTGAAATAATTCTGCGAGGTTAAGTATCATGGAAAAAATTATTGTGCATGGCGGTAACCGACTGGTCGGGACGGTCAACATTGAAGGTGCCAAAAATGCAGTTCTGCCGATTCAGGCTGCTTCAATACTGGCGTCGACCGGGCAAGTTCACCTGACCAACGTCCCGTTGCTCTCCGACGTTCATATGATGAACGAAGTGCTGAAGTTCTTAAACGTGGGGGTGGACTTCGACCAGGACAACCATGGATTAACCATTGATGCAACCCGTCAACTATCGTCAGAGGCGCCGTTTAAGTACGTCTCCAAGATGCGGGCATCAATGGTGGTCATGGGGCCACTGTTGGCACGGACCGGGCACGCCCGTGTCGCGATGCCGGGTGGCTGCGCAATTGGTTCACGGCCAATTGACCTCCACTTAAAGGGGCTCCGGGCGCTGGGTGCTACGATTACCCAGCACGATGGTTACGTGGAAGCCTTCGCCAAGAAGTTAGTGGGGGCAAATATTTACCTTGACTTTCCAAGTGTGGGGGCCACGCAGAACATCATGATGGCGGCTACTCTTGCCGAAGGAATCACGGTCATCGAAAACGCTGCTCGTGAACCGGAAATCGTCGACCTGGCTAACGCTCTCAACAAGATGGGGGCACGGGTCCACGGTGCGGGGACGGACATCATCCGTGTCCAGGGGGTTAACTTCCTCCATGGCTGTGATCACAGTATCGTCCAGGACCGGATTGAAGCCGGTACCTTTATGGTGGCGGCGGCGGTTACTAACGGTAACGTCCTTGTCAAAGGCGCGATTGCCGAACACAATCAACCGTTAATTGCCAAGCTGGAAGAGATGGGGATGACGGTGATTGAAGAAGACACTGGTGTCCGGGTCATCGGTACCTCAGTGATCTTACCGGCGGACATCAAGACTCTCCCGTATCCGGGCTTCCCAACCGACATGCAGCCGCAGATGTCAGTCCTTCAGTTGCTGGCCAACGGTACGTCGGTGCTGAACGAAACGGTCTTCGAAAACCGCTTCATGCACCTGGAAGAAATGCGGCGGATGAACGCTGACTACAAGATCGAAGGATCAACGGCGGTGCTGAACGGGCCGACGATGTTCAACGGCGCTGAGGTGGCAGCCACCGACCTGCGTGCCGGGGCGGCGCTGGTACTGGCTGGCTTGGCGGCCAACGGGATCACCCAGGTTTCTAACCTCCAGTACCTGGACCGGGGTTACTACCACTTCCACCAGAAGCTGGCGGCTCTCGGTGCCCAGATCGACCGGGTTGACTTGGATGACCAGACGACCCTGACGATCAAGTCATTTGATAAGAAAATTAAAAGAAATTAGCTTTATTACTGCACTAGGCGGGTTATTATCCGGCTAGTGCCAGTTTTGTGTTACAATAATGCGTAGTTTTTAAACCGGAAGGAGAAATAGTGGCTGATGGCGACTGATATTGGTATTGACTTAGGGACAGCCAATGTCCTGATTTACGTGCAAGGAAAGGGCATCGTCTTGAACGAACCCTCAGTAGTTGCAATTGATACAAACACTAACAAGGTGCTCGCTGTGGGATCCGAAGCTTACCGGATGGTTGGCCGGACTCCTAGCAATATTCGGGCCATTCGTCCATTAAAGGACGGGGTTATTTCCGACTTTGATGTTACCCAGGAAATGCTGTCGTACTTCATTGGCAAGTTAAGCGTGAAGGGCTTCATGTCCAAGCCAAACATCATGATTTGTGCCCCAACCAACATTACCGAAATTGAACGGAAAGCCATTATTCAGGCTGCTGAACAGTCGGGTGGTGGCAAGGTTTACTTGGAATACGAGCCAAAGGTGGCCGCCATTGGTGCCGGGCTAGATATCTTCAAGCCACAAGGTAACATGGTCATCGACATGGGTGGTGGGACCTCCGACATCGCCATCCTCTCATTAGGCGACATCGTTTCCAGCCGGTCTGTCCGAATGGCCGGTGACAAGATGAACAGCGATATCGCTGCTTACATCAAGAATAAGCACGGCCTGGTCATCGGTGAACACACCGCCGAAAAGATCAAGATTGAAATTGGGACTGCCCTGCACGTTGACAACCCGAAGACGATGGATGTCCGGGGTCGTGACGTGGCTAGCGGCATGCCAAAGCAGATTGAAACCAACGAAAACGAAATTGAAGAGGCGCTGCACGATACCCTCGAACAGATCGTTAACGCTTCGATTGCCGTTTTGGAAACTGTTCCACCTGAACTGGCCAGCGATATCATTGACCGCGGGATCATGCTCACGGGTGGTACTTCACTGCTGCACGGGATTGACAAGCTGTTTAGTTACAGGCTGAAGGTGCCAGTAGTGGTTTCTGAAGACCCACTGGATAACGTTGCCAAGGGTGCCGGCGAAATGCTGGAACGGATGCAAAACAACCAGACCGCACCGGCCGACCGGGGCGAAGAGAATGCTGACCAGTCAAAGAAGGGCGGCTTCTTCTCTCGTTTCTTTAAGAACTAGGATTTAACTCACGGGGGAGAATGTGTCAAAAAGAGAAAAAAATATCGAAGTGAACGTCAAGGATATTGAACGCGGTGGCCAGCCGGTTCAGCAGGTCTTTATTCGTGGCCGGCTGATTGGTGAGGTAGTTACCAATGGTCAACGGTTCAAGGCCGTGATGCTCAACGATAACAGCGAATTTGGTGTTCGTTCACAAGAGGAAGGGCTGGAGACGGTTCTTCAGCAATTCCATCTTCATCAATACTAAAGGGAACGGGACTCGTGGCGAAAGGCCTAGAGGCCCGTTTTCGACCAATTCGAGGAGAGTTGATTTATGCAGCAAGCAAGATTAAATCGAGGCGACGAGGAGTCCCGGATTGACTGGGGCATTATCTTCTGTGTGCTGTTGCTGGCCTTAATCGGGTTGGCATCAATCTTTGTCGCTGCCTATCACGACCGTCAGCAGGTCAGCATTGCCCGCCAGGTGATTACCCAACTGGTGTGGTACTTGATCGGGACGGTCATGATTGTTGTGATTATGCAATTTGACGCTGAACAGCTCTGGAAGCTGGCACCGATGGCCTACTGGGTCGGGATTTTCCTTATGTATGCGATCCTGGTCTTCTACAGCCGGTCGTACTTTGCCAGCACCGGGGCAAAGAGCTGGTTTGCGATTGGGCCGTTCACTTTCCAGCCGTCTGAAATTATGAAACCGGCCTATATCCTGATGATGGGGCGGGTCATCACCACCCATAACAACGAGGTGGGGACCCACACCGTCAACAGTGACTGGCGGCTCATTGGTAAGATGTTCCTGTGGTTGCTGCCAATCCTGGTTTCGTTGCACTTCCAAAACGACTTCGGGACGGCACTGGTCTTCTTCGCCATCTTCGCGGGGATGGTCCTGGTCTCCGGGGTCACCTGGCGGATTATCGTGCCAGCCGCGATCATTTTGGCAGTGGTTGGGAGCACGGCCCTCTTACTGGTTACCAGTGATGGTGGTCGAACCATTCTGGAACACCTGGGCTTCCAGGCCTACCAGTTCAACCGGGTCGACACCTGGCTGCACCCGAATGCCGATACTTCCAACCAGGGATACCAACTTTGGCAGAGTATCAAGGCCGTCGGTTCCGGGGCCATCTTCGGGACCGGGTTTAACAATTCGCACGTTTACGTGCCGGTCCGTGAATCAGACATGATTTTCTCCGTTATCGGGGAAAACTTCGGCTTCTTCGGCGGGATCCTGTTGATTTTGCTGTACTTCCTGCTGATTTACCTGATGATTCGGGTCACCTTCGATACGAAGAACGAATTCTATGCCTACATCTCGACCGGGGTTATTATGATGATCCTTTTCCACGTCTTCGAAAACATCGGGATGAACATTGGACTCTTGCCACTGACCGGGATACCGCTGCCGTTTATTTCGGCCGGTGGTTCTAGTCTGATTGGTAATATGATCGGGGTCGGCATGGTAATGTCGATGCGCTACCACCACCACTCCTACATGTTTAGCAATAAGAAGGACTTCCAATAGATGAAGACCATGGATGAATATGATGACTGGTGGCTGGTCAAGGAACCAAGCCAAGAAGGCACGATGGTGACCATTGGCTTTCTAAGCTCGCGCATTCAGGAGTGGGGGCACCTATTGTTCCTGGACTTGCCAATGGTGGGCGCGATTTTGAACCGCGGTGACTTATTCGTTTCCATTGAAGCGGCGAACGCGATTACCTTTTCCGCCTCGCCGGTGACCGGCAAGATTATCGCGATCAATCCGGCGTTAAACGGCTGGGTTAACCACCAGGCCAGTGGTAGCGACTGGCTAATGAAACTGTTAATTAAAGATTAAGCTGAACGGAGCTGTCGACAGGTTGTTCACAGCTCCGTTTATTTGAGGGGAGGCATTATGATGAGCGACGTGGCAATCGACGCGGCCGCACTGGCACTAGCTAATATCCATGACCAGGCCCGCCGCGGTGACCTGTTCGGCAACCTCGGTGTGGCGATTGGCGAAGTGGTGGCTAGTGTGCCGCAGCGCAAGCGGACTAAGGTCACTATTCCGCGTGTCAATGCCAGTTATAAGAAGAAAATTGAAGACCTGGCTAAGCGGGTCGGCAAGCAGCCATTGCCGGCAATCAGCGATGATTTTCTCCAGGAAATGTTGACGGCCTTGCAGGTCCGGAATTGGAATGTCCGCGCCCGTTGGACCTACTATGTCTGGAGTACCCTGCTGGCGACCGGCGTTTTGTCCGACCAGCAGGTGGAAATGTCGTTGCGGTGGGCGACCGACCCTGACCACCTGTACGCCCATGTCCTGGAACCAGCCAACAACGCCGTCTTTACCCGGGCGATGTCGTTAGCTATGATTGTCCTCTTCCTGTATTCCAACGTCCGTCACATCATTACCTTGCCCGAAGAGACGGTTCGCCAACTCGGCGATGCGGTCGCGTTGCTCACGGTGCTGGAGCATGACACCCGTGGCTTTGTGCGCAAGGACGGCTGGGCCCACATGATTATTGAACTGTCTAACGCTCACTATGAACTGATCCAGCAGCCGCAAATGAGCCGTGGTGACAACCTCTTCTTCCTGACGACGGTCATGGAGTCGTACTGGCGCTTGACCACCCCGGTGGTCAGTGGAGAAGGGGAACAGCTGGCGATGGTGATCATTGACTTATTGAACCGGAACCGGATTTACCGGCAGTACTTTAAGCACGAATTACGCCGCTGGGCTCACTGGATGGACGCGGAAAACCCGTTGGTCACCGAGCAGCAGTGGAACCAGCTCTTTAACTATCGGCGCTTGATGCAAGCACTGCTGGTTAACAGCGAATTGCCGGATGATATTGCCCGGATTATCGCCAACGGTGGTCAGCAACCGGATTCATCAAAAACGTAAGCGTTATTGCGGGATTAAATCCGCCATGTTATACTGTGGTTTCTAGAATTTCACGGAAGAAAATACAAACAGAATAGGTGGTTTAAGTTATGATAACCAAGAAACTCCACGTCGCGCTACTGTTCGGGGGCAACTCGTCGGAGCACGACGTTTCCAAACGTTCGGCGCACAACATTTACGATGCAATGGACAAGGACAAGTATGACGTCTCCTTATTCATGTTTACGACCGACGGCATCCTGCTGAATGATGAACAATCACGGCGGATCTTTGACGGCGAACCGGAAGACAAGGTGGTCAAGGAAGCGTACGCGCAGATGGACACCACGTTGCCGCTGGCACCGTTGATGGCATTAAACACCGTCAAGGACATTGACTTCTTCTTCCCGGTTATTCATGGGAACCTCGGTGAAGACGGGACGGTTCAAGGGCTGTTCCGCCTGCTGAAGAAGCCGTACGCCGGTAACGGGATTGCGGCTAGCGCCATTGCCTTTGACAAGGACTTAACCAAGAAGATCTGTGACCAGGCAGGGATCCGCAACGTTCCGTACGTGCTGTTAACGCCAGAAAACCGCGACCAGTACAGCTGGGAGACGATCACCAAAGAGCTCGGCTCGATGGTCTTTGTCAAGCCGGCCAAGCAGGGTTCTTCGGTTGGGATCCACAAGGTCCAATCCGCGGCTGAATTCAAGGACGGTTTGGACGATGCCTTCCAGTACGATACCAAGGTGCTGGTTGAAAAGGGGATTGACCACCCACAAGAAATTGAAATTTCCATTCTGGGGAACGAAAAACCGCTGGCCTCCAAGACCGGCGCGGTGCGGGTACCAAAGGGCGACCCGTTCTATGATTACGAAAATAAGTTTGTGGACGCCTCACAAGTGGTCTTCGACTTACCAGCGAAGATTGATGACCAACTGGCTGATGAGATCACCAACATGAGCCTGAAGGCCTTCAAGGCGATGGGGATGACCGGACTTTGCCGGTTTGACTTCCTGGTTGACAGCAACGGCGTTCCTTACCTGAGCGAACCAAACACGATGCCGGGCTTTACTAACATCTCACTGTACCCACAGATGTGGGAAGTTTCCGGGATTGACTACAGTACGCTGATTGACCGGATCATTGATCTGGGGATAAAGGAATTCCAGCGTAAGAGCCAGATTAAGTACAGTTTCAAGAAATTGGGCACTGAAAAAGTCGGCGAAAAGAACTATACTGAAAAATAAAGTTCCGGTTGTCTTAGTGAAAAGTTAACAATTCATTTAAGGTTGCGGCTTCTTGTTGCAACCTTTTTGTTTGGAGGGTGCAAAATGCTTGAGTGGTCGCTTTTTAGCTACTGTTGGATTGGAATTATGGCGCAGTTGATTGCTAGCGACCTGCTGGTTGGTTATCCCGGAGGTCAGCTGGCCGTCAGTGCAGTCCTGGTGGCCTTGCTGACGGTCCTGGTGGCTCACCGCCGCGGTGTCAGCGGGGCAGCGGAATGGTGGTGGCTACTGGTTGGCACGCTGCTCAACTGGCTGCTGCTCCTACCAATCGGGGCCCTGGGATCGACGGCCAGTCTAACCGCCCTCTTACCGTTGCCCACTGGCTTGCTCCGTGAGCTGATCCTCTACCGCTGGAGGATCGTGCCGGTCTTAGCCATCGTCTGGCTCCTGCTGGGCGTGTGGTGGTTGCGCCGCGGGCGGCGGTTTATCCTGGCCTATTCCGGCGGGGTGCTAAGGGGGATCCCGTGGAACGGCGACCAGACCTTGGTCATGCTCGGGGTGACGGTCGTGGCCACCTTATCGGGATTCTTCGTTCAACACTACTTCGAAGACGTGGTGGCGGCCGCCTGGTGGTTATTGATCGTGACCATGATGCTTGCCTACTGGTTTGCCGTGGTCTTTAAGTGGTTCTGGCAATTGCCGGCTGAGGGGCCCGCATCGTGGTGGTCATCGGTTGAGGTCAAAGTCCTTAGCCTGGGGCTCATCTTGGCCCTCGGGGCCATTTTCCTAATCCAGCAGCAGCGTCCGCCGGTCATCAACCACCCGATGGTCATTTCTCACCGGGGCGTCAACGGCAACAACGGGGTCCCCAATACCCTGCAAAGTTTATCCAGGACGGCCCGGCTGCACCCCGACCGGGTGGAAACCGACGTTCAACTGACCAGGGATAACCGCTTCATCACTTGCCACGACAGCAACTTATACAAGCTGACGGGGCACCGGGGGACCGTTCGCCAGGAAACCCTCGCGCAACTAGCTAGGAAGACGGTCTACTTTGGTGGTTATCATGCTAACTTAACCCCCTTTCGCACCTATTTGCGGACCGCAGAGCATGAGCATGTACCACTGATCGTGGAGTTAAAAGCTCAGCGGGGGGTCGCCCCGTCAACGATTGTTGATCATTTTCAAAAACAGTATGGCTTAGGGACCGGCAAGGACCATTTTTGGATACACACCGCTGATTTAAAAATCGCTTCCATAGTTCAAAAAAGACAACCGAACGCCCAAATTGGGTTGGTTTTACCCTTCGTGGTTTCGCAAATCCCGCAAAATGCCGACTTTTATTGTATAAATTATCATATGCTTAATGAAAACTTGGTAAATAAATTACACCATAATCATAAAAAAGTATATGCTTGGACAGTTAATCAGCCGGGAGATGTATACCGAATGAAGCAAATGGGTGTTGATGGTATAATTACCAATAAATATAGAAAAATACTTGAAATTTCTTCCAATAACAAGTACATTTTAAGTAATCAAGTAGTTGGTAAACTCCTTGAGCTCTTTTAAGAATAATAATTCATTCCAACAAAGAAGGTAATAGCATGCAATTAAGGGGCGAAGAATTACGCAAAATCCGCCGCAAGCGGGGGCTCTCACAGACGGCCCTGGCTGAGGGTATTTGTACCCAGGCGACAATTAGTCTGATGGAAAAGCAGAACCGGATCCCGAAGATGAATATTCTGACGGCCATTTGTGCCCGGCTGGATATTAAGACCGACCAGATTATTAAGTCGGACGATGTTTCCCTGACGAGCATTTTTGATGAAACCAGTATCCTACTGGTTCATGACGAATACGAAGCAGCACGGAAAGAATTAAAGAAGATCAAGGTTAAGCAACTGAGCACCGACGTTGATAAGCAGCTTTATTACTACCTTCTGGGCCGTATTCAAGTGGCGAGTGGTCAGGTTGATGAAGCTATCTTTAACTTTGAACTGGTCTTGACCCAGTTCTCGACGACGAGTGCCAACATTTATCTGGCAATGACGACCGTCGGCATGGCGCTTGCCTACGAGAAACGTGGTAACAAGGAACGGGCACAACGTTTCACCATGCGGGCAGTGAACCTGATTGACGACAAGCAGTTAATCGGCGGCAAGCAGCAATGGGTCATCCTCTACCATGACATTACTTCGCTGTACCTGCGTCTTGGCCAATACAAGGCCGCTCTGCAGACGGTTAACCGTGGTATCCGGATCGACCAGGCCGATGCCTCACTGTTCCTGTTAGACGACCTCTATGAGATGCGGGGACAGGCTGAGCTAGGGATGCACGACGATGCCCAGGCTAAGCAAGACTTGCAGATCGCTGATAGTCTGTCGATCATTATGCAAAATGATGACCGGACGGCGCGGCTCGATAAACAATTGGCAGCGATGTAAGTTAACAGCAAAAGATATTTTCAAGCGGCAGTGGTGCCGCTTTTTTTCTTGCCCGCAAGCGTCCGCACTTTTGTTTTTTGCCTATTGACCTGGCTAAGCCGCGGGAGTATGATATTGTATTCCGCTGCGGCGGACAAGCATTAAGGAGGAACTGTTATGCAGGTTGCACGGGATGAGTTTAAGCGTTTTTGCTATGCATCGATCATTGACTACCTGAAAGCCAAGGGCATTCAATTCGAGTCGAATGGGAAGGAAGGCTACTACCACTTGGCAGACCACGATTCATTAGTGATTGTCAAAGAAGGAACTGGTCACTACAAGCACGACACCTTCTTCTGGAACTCCCGGGGCTTGCAGGGCAGCCTCTATCGGTTTATTACTGAGTACATGGGGATTCCAAAAGGAAAATTCGTCGATGAGGTACTTGCCACCCTGGGCGAGGATGCTGGACCAAAAATTGACCAGGTTACCGTACGGGAGGAAGATTTTGACGAAAGTCAATTCGCCGACTGTGGTTTTCACCAGCAAGTAGCAGCTGCACTGATGCAGCAGGTTGGGTTGAGCCAGGCACTGGTCGAACGTCTCTTTGAATTGGATCTGGTCCGCCAGCTGGATAACGGCGAGGGTGTTTTGATGTGGCGTAATCCCCAGGGGAAGATTGTTGGCGGCAGTCAACTGTTTAATCGCGGGGATCAGAGCATGACCACGCGGACCTGTCATGGTTCCAAATATTACTATGGCTTTACTTTTGGCTACAATTACCATGACGAGCAGGACGACTATCAATTACTGGTCTTTCAAGATCCCTTGCGGGCACTGGCTTACTATCAACAGCTGGCGAGGACTAATGCGGCAGGTGTTTACCGCTTCCTCTCGGTCGGTGGTGCTGGGACCCGCTTGCCAGCCATTGATAACTACGTCCAACTTTGGGGCTTGCCCACGGCGGTTCGCCTCTGCGTGGATAATAGCGATGCCGGTTTGCTCATGGGTGCCAAGTTTTACTTAAATGACGGTGGCAGTGCCGACCATGTCCAGCTGGCGGTTGACGATGTTGACCATTATGCGGAAGTGCCGGTGTCATTCGACTATCCGGTGGCCGGCCAGCAGAGCTTCATTAGCGAGAACTTGACCGGCGATGGTCAGCCACGAGCAAGGACCTATCAGGAGCTGCTTTCGGATTATGATGCGGCGCACCAAGCGGGGGCTGCTAAGCAACTGATCCAAGCGACCCCCGGCATTATGAGCCACCAAACAACGTCAACACAGGACGACGGTGAGTTTTTCGGTCCCACAGCGGACGATGATAATTGGCCATCAATCACCCCCGATGATTTGCCATTCTAAATTAAAAGAGGGGAGCTAGCGATGGCTTCATCGTTAGATTATTTGCCCCTTGAGTAACAAACGGCCTCCAGCGATTGAACTGGAGGCCGTTGTTATATATGGCACGTTAAAACTTGCTCGATTGTTTGCGGTATTAGTGTGCAATTGCTCTCGCCTTGCATGCTGGAACGTAGCGGGCACACTTTGAGCTTCATTTCATGAGTCTCAAAGCTGCACCTTAGCCTAAGCTCGATACCTCGCTAACGATAATATCGCTACTGAGCATGCAGGCGCTAGTCGCAATTGCAAGAAGTGCTATTACGGTATTTTTGTAGCATTACTCGGCGAAGTGCGGTGGGTCTTAGCTGTTAGATATTCGCTTGTGGCATTCCATGATCTCAATGGCGCAACAACCAGCATGGGACACAGCTAGAAAATAAGGTATCAATAAGGCGAAAATGACCAGCCACCGGTCTCAGTGATGAGATTTGCCTTTGCGGGTTACCGCTTAGGCAAAGACTCGCTTTGAAGACCAGCACATTGCGATGGTCTTCAAACGATGTAGACCGGGTAGGGCTGGTCATTTTGGAATTGTCATGGTCATAATAAGCTCATAGTTGATACGATCTTTTGAGTAAAACTGACCATCACCACGTCAATGCATCCGCCGAACGGTCGCGTTGGCTTTGCGACAGTTCGCCAGAATAATTGTTGAGCAGGGTGCGATTATACCTGGTCAGGATGTCGGCAATCGCGGAAATTTCCTGCTGGTTGTTGGTATCCTTAAGCAGAAAGTCCTCAGAACTGTAGCCACCGTGAAAGTAATTATTCCGCAGCACGCGGACGTAGTTGAAGAAGATCCGCAACGTCATTGCTAGGTCTGGTTCAGGCAATTGGGTGTCTTTATCACCATCGCCAGCTTTTAAGTGGCTGTGATAGGCATTGACCGTGTTGAGCAGGCCGTGGACGGCACTCCCATACCGGCGGTACATCTTTAATTCTTCCTCGTTGTCCCAGTGGCTAGCTCGCTCTTCGATCGTCTTGACGTGTTCCTGGTTGAGCTCCGCTGCCCGGGGATAGGTGATGATTTTCCCATCCCGGTTTTGGTGGAAACACAACTTGCCAAAGTGCATGAACAGTGCCAAGTACTGATCATCGATGTCATGTTGGTCGTTGAGCATCTGGTAGAAGGGAACGATAAAGTTTAACTGCTGCCAGGTGTAGTTGAACTTTTCCACTTCCGGGAATTCGAAGCGCTCCGTGTGTTGGTCAACGTAGCGGGCCTCTGCTTTGGCCGCATCGTTGACCAGCTTGATAATCCGCCGTGGTGCTAGCTTCAGGACAAAATTGGTAGCCGCCTCGTTGGCCGCCTTGAACTCAGCCGACTGGCTAAATAATTTTTCTGCCATGTATTGGAGTGTTTGAGCATCATTGTCACCCTTGTTTCCGGCGGTCATCGGTCGTTGGAAAAGGGTGGAGTAGATGGTGTTCAAACAGCGCCAGGATGAATCGAAGCGGTGACGGTTATCATCACTGCCAGCACTGATGTAGTTCTTCAACGCGACCATCAGCGGCTGCTGGAAACGGTCAGCGGTTGAGAAGAGATCGCGTGCATCGGGAACGTGACTCGCGAGTGCTAGCTGACACTTACGGTTAGCAAAGGGTTGGTTGAGCTGATCAGCACCAATCACTTCTTGCTGCGTAAAGCCGGTGTTGAGTGAATGGTTGATTGGTGTCTTAAAGCCAATCTGCTTAATCACAAACTGACCATGGTAAATGCGGGTGGCATAAAAGAGCAGTGCCTTTTCCAATTCCAAGCGGAAATTGCTACCAAGACTCAGGATATTTTCGGCCTGGAGACTGACGGTTGACGTCCGGGTGCCCCACAGCATGATGCAGTTTTCTTCGATATTGCGGTGGACAAAGGTTAACCGGTCCTGGTTGTTAAAAAGATACTTTTGCTTTGGTTCACGCCATCCAGTGTAGGAAATAGTAATGCCTTTCTCGCAGTAACCATTTTCTGGGATACTTTCGACCAGCCAGCGCTGCTTGGCATCTGCCTGGACCCGCTGCTCATCAAAACCGTCGGGAAAGTCGAGGTGCACGGTAAAGCAGAAGTCTTGCTGCGATTTCGTCTTAGAATAAGCCATCATAGTCCTCCTCAATCATTCAGTACCACTATTTTAGGCAAGCTTAGGCCAAAATAAAAGCCCGCATTCGCGCGGGCTTTTATTAGTTAGTGCAACGACTTATTTCGTTGTCTTCTTGCGACCATTCTTTACGGGGATTGGCTGGTTGTCCAAGTCCGTCCGTACTACCAGAACGTCGCAAACGGCTGTCCGGGTAACAAATTCGGTAACTGAACCAATCAGAATCCGTTCCACGGCGTTCAGCCCCGTTGCACCGATCATGATCAGGTCGGCGTGTATCTTTTGCGGGACGTCCCGAGCAATGATCGTCTTTGGCGCACCATATTCAATGGTGTAGGAGACGTTGGTCAATCCTTGCTTCTTTGCGTAGTCAACGTATTCATCGAGCGTCTTCTTCGCAGTTTCAGTAACCTGTTCAACCATCGAACTGTCAAAACTGGAAATGTTTTGGAATGCACGAGTGTCGACAACGTGAAGCAGCCTTAATTCGGTATCATTACCGTTACGCTTTGCAACGGCAACAGCCTTCTTAAATGCTAGTTCCGCTTCCTGGGATCCATCAATGGGAACCAGGATGTGTTTGTATTGTTGAGCCACATCAATAACCCCCTCTCAACTATT
>DXGK01000123.1 GCA_019113965.1 Candidatus Limosilactobacillus merdipullorum | reverse complement strand
ACTTCCAGGTGATCCACCTTCAGTACCTAGCAACTCAGGCGGCTGAGATGCCAGTGGTTAACCAGGTTGAACGCCACCCCCGCCTTAACCAGGCCCCCCTAGTCAAGTTTGACCAGGACCACCATATCATCACCCAGGCTTGGAGTCCTCTGGGGCGGGGAACCATCTTGGATAATCCCACACTAAAGGCAATTGGTGACCACCACCACAAATCGGCCGCCCAGGTGGTGCTCCGCTGGCACCTACAAAGCAGCGTTGCCTTCATCCCCAAGTCAGTTCACGAAGCCCGGATCAAGCAGAACATGGCGATCTATGACTTCCAGCTAAGCGACCAGGAAATGGACCAGATCAACCAATTGAATAACTTTCACCGGACTGGGAAGGAACCAGCCCTAGTTTACGAGTACAATAAGAAGTGGTAAGTCCACTTAACTAATAACTATTAAACAATAGATGGCCTTCAATGATCGAACCAATTCGCCGATCATTAAAGGCCATTATTATTGTAGCTAAGACACTGCATCCCTATTCCCGGTACGGATTCGCCTTGATCACCCGGGCAGGGTTACCGGTGATGATAACATTATCCCCAAAGGACTTCGTTACCACGCTGCCGGCGCCTACCACCACGTTGTTACCGAGGGTGACCCCGGGGCAGATAATGCTGCCCCCGCCAACCCAGACGTCATTACCGAGGGTGATACCAAAGCCCTGCCCATAAGCACCATTGCGCCGCTTCTTCGGGTCTAATGGGTGGTTAACAGTGTAAAACTGGACGTGGGGGCCTAGTAAACAGTGGTCGCCAATCCGAATCGGACTCACGTCGAGCATCACGCAATCGTAGTTGGCAAAGAAGTCATCACCAACGTAAATATTATATCCGTAGTCACAACGAAACTGGGGGTGGACCTCACCGCCATTGCCAACGTGGCCAAAGAGCTTTTTTATTACTGCCATCCCCTCGTCCGGGTGGTCTTCGCCAAGCTGGTTAAAAGCGGCCACTAGTTGGCGGGCCCGTCCTCGTTCAGCGACCAATTCTGGGTCCGCGACCCAAAAGACTTCGCCATTTAACATCTTTTCCTTTTCGCTTGCCATAATTCCTCCTGAAAACAACGGGTCCAAGTATTCGGCTAACCTAAATACTTGGACCCCACATTTTATTTTAATCTTATTGGTGCATGACCATCGCCTTGACCCGGCCGGGCTGGTGTTGGTGCCAGTAGTCAATTCCGTGGACGTGACGGTAGTGGTCCCATTCATGTTTTTTAATCAATAACCGCTTACCAGGCTCACCCACCGGTGAAACATCCACCTTATCCATGCAGTAGAGGTACATTGCCAGCAAAATTACGTCAGAAACAATCCCAATCCCCGTAAACAACAGGAGGACACCAACCACTGAGAAGACCTTCTCAAACTTCGTCCAGCGACGGTAGTAAACTACCCCCTCCTGAAGACGGTCGGTCTTAACTGGTTTTAACTTATGAAATTTCACTGCACTTACCTCCAATAATATTTATTAATAGCATTTTACAATTATCCGGACAAATTCGCAAGCGGTTCCAAGCAAAAATGGCCAGCCAATCATGGCTGACCATTCTTATTTATAAGGGGTGAACGTGGCACAGCTTACTTGATATCAACTAATTCGATACCGAATAACTTAGCCAACGTTTCCATTTGGTCCATCGTCAGGTTCATTGAAAGAACGGTGTGGTGACCACCACCATTACGCATCCATTCAGTGGCACCCTTCTTCAGGCCGCACTTTGGTGTCCACATCTGCTTGGCGACTGGCAGGTTTGGCATTTCCTTTTCCGGCTTAGCACAGTCAACATCATAAGCAATGAACTTGTAACCGTCATCGAAGTAAGACAGGGTAATGTCAATTCCTTCACCTTCAGAACCAGTAAATACCAGCCGTGCTGGATCGGCCTTGTCACCAATGTCCAATGGGTGAACTTCAACCCGTGGCTTGTCAGAAGCAAGGGTTGGGTCAACTTCCAACATGTGGGACCCCATAATGGCTTGGTGACCCTTCCGCAGGTCGAGCGTGTAGTCTTCCATGAAGGCCGTTTGCTTGTTTTCAGCAATAATCTTCAGCAGGCGTGACAAACCAGCTGACTTAAAGTCACCTTCAGCACCGAAGCCGTAGCCATCAATCATCAGTAATTGAACTGCTAGGCCAGGCAATTGCTCTAAGCCTTCCAGGTCTTGGAAGTTAGTGGTGAATGCGTCATAACCCTTTTCATCAAGGAAGTGCTTGATACCAAGGTATTCACGTAGTTGATAACGAACGGAGTGAACATACTTATCATGGTCGTTGTCACCTTCAACCATGTCATAGTTTTCTTCCAGCCGTTTGTATTCCTTGTCAATGTCGTCTTCACTAACGGCGTTAACAGCGGCAACCAATTCTGGTACTGGCCAGTAATCAACCGTCCAACCAAGCTTGATTTGGGCAGCAACCTTGTCACCTTCAGTAACGGCCACGTCACGCATGGTGTCACCAAAGCGGGCAATCTTAATGTGGAAGCTTTCGTTGTAACCAACGGCGACCTTTTCCCAGTCGGCAATTTCTTCTTGAACTTCGGGATCATTCCACCAGCCATAAACAATCTTGTCTGGAACACCCATCCGTGCGTTGATGTAGTCGTATTCACGATCACCGTGGGCACTTTGGTTCAGGTTCATGTAGTCAAAGTCAATGGTGTCAAATGGAATGTGGTCCAGCATCTGAGTAGCCAAGTGGAGCAGTGGCTTTTGCAGTAACTTGGTACCACGGATCCAGTTCTTAGCTGGTGAGAAGGTGTGCATCCAAGTGATTACCCCAGCAACGTTATCGTTGTAGTTAACTTCCTTCATGAACTTTGTAATACTGTCAGCAGTCGTAGCAACCAGCTTGAAGACAACCTTGTACGGAAGCTTGCCACTAGCATTTAAGCCATCAACCAACTTACGAGCGTCCTTTTCAACTTGTTCTAGTGCTTCTGGACCGTATAGTGGTTGGCTACCAACTGCGAACCAAAATTCATAATCAGGTGTTTTTAACATAATGATTAGATCCCCTTTTCCTTAAATGAACTCGTAACGATCCCAATTAGGACCATCACTAAATCGCTTACATTGTCATTATATATAATTCATACGGATAAATCAATACGTATTTCAAAAATAATCGCATGAATTATTAGAGGAATTAAAAATCCCACCTAACCGGTAGGATAATACATACTAGGGCGCTAACGTGGCTGCTGCCAGACGGGGTAAGAAGTGCATGACAAATCCAATTCGAAGGCGTGCCGACCAAGCTCCTCACCATCAACCTGTCCGTACTGGGCCGGGCTCAAGTGGTAACGAAGCTTGGTCCCCCGAAAGACTTGGGTGTGCCGGGACCCGGGAAGGCGCCCGCAAGCAAAAAGAATGATTGACCGTATAATACTTAACCGGCCAGCCTTCGCCAAGACAACTAGCTCAAGTTGCTGCTGATCAACCCGTTGGTCCGGCGCAACCCGGATCCCACCACCAATAAAGTGGTGGTTGCTAGCAATTAATAAGAAGGCCCGGTCAAAGACCTGCTCCCCTGACCCGGCCACGTTTACTTGGACCCGAAAAATCGGTTGGGTAAAGAGAACCCGAACCGCCTTGACAATGTAGGAAAAGGTACCCAGGTGGTGGTGGTTTAAAAAGTCCTTAGCCCGCGAATGGTTCGTCGCGTGAACGATCGCTGCATCAAAGCCGATCCCGAGGTTATTAAGAAAGATCCCCTGCTTTTGACTTGCGTGATCGTAAAAGCGGCCTACTTTAATTACGTGGCGGCAGTTATTTTCTAAAATTTGCCGCAATGCCTGACGCGGTCGGGTAGAAATACCATAGCCCCGGGCGAAGTCATTTCCCGTCCCCGCCGGTACATAGGCAACCGGGAGGGTGGAGGTACGCCGATTGCTCAATAACCCCGCAATCGCTTCATGGAGGGTCCCATCACCACCGACCACAACCAGGCAATTGATGTCGGGACGGGTTTGGGCAACCTGGCGGGCAAGTTGGCGGGGGTGCCCAAGGCGAGTGCTGGTCACTTTTTCGTAGTCGACCCGCTGTTCGTCCAGTAGTAAGGCTAGCTGCCGCCAGACCTGTCGTCCCTTTCCGCTCCCCGCAAGTGGATTAATTAAAAACATGTACTTCACTCGTACCTACTCCATTCTTGGCAATTAATAGTCCTATTATACGCTATTATTAACCAATCATGGAACTTCGTGCCCAACAAAAACTCCCAGTCACCGGGCATTTATTGTCCAACGACTGGGAAATTTGTGGATTTTGTTAAGCGCACTACGAAGGTTAAACTTTAGTTCATCGGATTAGCAGCGGTCATCTTACGCATTGTAGCTTCGATCTCTTCAAGTGACTTCCCACGAGTTTCAAGGAAGAACTTGTTAGTAAAGATGATACAGATGACACAGATAACACCGTAGATAATAAAGGTATTAGCAATATCAAACGCAGCCAGCATTGATGGGAACGTCAAGGAAACTACCATATCAGCTAGCCAGTTCGTTGCGGAACAAAGTGAAGTACCTAAACCACGAATGTTAAGTGGGAAGACTTCACCAATGTAGACCCAGGTAATCGGAGCCCAAGTACATGCGTAGAAGGCAATGTAAACGGTCAAAGCAATCGCACTAACGTAAGCAGCGGCTTGGGAACCACTGTCCATCTTCAAGATAGCGGCCATGACGAATAGCGACAAGCCCATGCCGGCGGCACCAACCGTCAGCATCTTCTTCCGGTCAACGTGGTCCATTAACAGCATGGCAACAACCGTAACGATAACGTTAACGATCCCGATACCAATGTGAGCCAACAGAGCGGCGGCAACACCCCAACCAACCTTAGTAAAGATAGTTGGTGCATAGAAGATAACTGAGTTTGAACCAATAACTTGTTGGAAAACTGCGGCACCTAAACCAGTAACTAATGCTGGACGAACGTCAGCACCAAACAATTCACTCCAACCACCCTGCTTTTGGTTAGCAGAAACTTGAATTTCATCAAGGGCAGTCGTAACGGCCTTTTCATCACCCTTGTTGGTGTTCATCAAAACGGCCCGAGCTTGGTCAAGCTTACCGATCTTAACTAAGAAACGTGGACTTTCTGGGAGGAAGAGCGCACCAATGAAAAGAACAATAGCAGGTAAAGCAGCAAATCCCAGCATCCAACGCCAACCAGTGTACATACTTTGGAAGGTGTAATTTAAGATGTAAGCTAACAGGATACCGATCATAACCATCAACTGGAACATGGTAGCAACCGCACCGTGCATCCGTTTTGGTGCTAATTCGTGCAGGTAAGCAGGAATCAATGCGGAAGTAATACCAACACCGATACCAAGGATCACCCGCGTTACCAGCAGGGTCCAGTATTCTGGAGCAAATCCAGAACCAAGGGCACCGATTGTAAAGATAATTGCGGCCCAAATTAAGAGCTTACGACGACCATACTTATCAAGAAACTTACTAGTACCGAGGGCACCGATAATCGCACCGATCAATACTGAGGAAACAACCATCCCTTGTTCCCACGAGTTCAGACTTAATTGCTTTTGGATAAATAGAATAGCCCCAGAAACGGAAGCAATATCGTAACCGAATAGTAAACCACCTAAGGCACCAAAAGTATAGATAAATCCATTTGAAACTTTCTTCAATTTTGTTCACTCCTATACTTTATCAACAAATAACAACCTCAAAATCTAGAAACCACATGTGATAATCACTTAAAAGCTTTTCCTTCAAGCGCTTACAATGTAAGTATAGAATATTTGTCCGAATAAATCAATAAAACGGTTACATTATTTTAAACTTTTTTCCGTATAGATTAATGATTTATCAAATAAATTCCGTTAGGTCAACGTTTAGCCACCAGTAATAAATGAACAATTTAAAATAAAATGCACACTAGTCACCGCCACTTTAGGCAGCATCCTAGTGTGCACGCTGAAATTCATCCGGACATACGCTTACTTTGCGATTGTCTTCACAGAGTCACGCTCAATAATCTTCGGATGGTAGATAATTGGGGCCACCTTCTCCCCCTTAATCTGCTTCAAAATCATGTTACCGGCGTCCATCCCCATCCGGTTCTTCGGGTGGACCGCCGTGGTCAAGCCGGGCAAGACATAGGCACTGAGCAGATAGTCATCAAAGCCCACAATGCTAATGTCCGTGGGAATCTTCATCCCGAGTGACCGGACCACGTCCATTACCTGGATCGCCAACTGGTCATTGTAACAAGCAATTGCGGTGGGCCGGTCGGTGGCCTGGAGGTGACGGGCAATCTTAGCAAAGATATGGGCAATATCGTCAGTTGACTGGTACATGATGACATCACTCAAGAGGGTCAGCTCAGGGTGTTCCATATAGGCATCCATGTACCCCTGGAGGCGGTTCACTCCTTGAAGATCATCGATTTTAAAGACCCCTAAAATCCGCTGGTGCCCCCGCTCAAACAAGCGACTAACCAGTTCATGTTCAGTTTCCCGGTCTGCAATATCAATATAAGGGAGCTGGGAGCGGTCATAATGGGCATTGATGAACATCGCCGGAACGTGGGAAGCCTCAATCTGGTCATATAAGTCCGTATTCGGGTTGGGACGGGCACTACGCGTCGGCTCCAAAATAAGCCCATCCACGTTACTGTCAAGCATTCGCTGGAGGCTTACCCGCTCTTGTTCATGGTCGTTATGGGTATTCCCCAGCAGGATTGAATACCCCTGGCTGGCAAGGGCCCGGTCAATCCCGCTAATAATACTCGGGAAAATATAATCGGCTAAGTGGGTGGTCACCACCCCAATGACCTTTTGGTTGGCCGGCTGCTGGTGGTTGGCCCGCCAGTCCTCGACAAACATGCCCCCACCCTGGATCCGGTAAATGTAGTGTTCATTTTCCAATTCACCCATCGCCCGGCGGATGGTGTAGCGGCTAACACCATACTTGGCCATTAACGCGGATTCCGTTGGCAACTGGTCACCGGGTTGGTACTGGCCAGAGCTGATCACCCCACGGATCTTTTCTTTTACTGTTTCGTACTTGGTTGCCATAATTATCTCCTAACGAAAAAGAGCGGTGGATAACGCCGGTCAAAGCCATTCGTTATCACATCGCTCTTTTTTCAGTCGCGATCTTAATTTTCGCGCTTGGCGTGGTCCTTGCTGTGGGCGTTATTTTGGCCGTAGTAAGCGTTCTTACCGTGCTTACGGTAGTAGTGCTTATCCAACAGGTATTGTGGTAAGTGGTTGTCAGCCCGGGTCAATTGAAGAGTGTGGTAATCTTCTTCAGCAACAACTTCCAAGACTTTGGCATTGTAAACCGCCTTATCAGGTGTTGGTCCCCACGTAAATGGACCGTGTTGCATTACCAGGGCCGCTGGTGTTGCTTCATAGTCCAGTCCCCGTTCCTTAAAGCTCCGGACAATGACCTTACCGGTGTTGCCCTCGTAGTCTTCTTCAATTTCTTCCTTCGTCAGTGCATCCGCAGCGGGTACGTCGGTGTAGAAGGTATCGGCGTGGGTGGTGTTCATTGCCGGTACGTCCATGTGGGCGGCAGCAAAGGAGACTGCCCATGGGGAGTGGGTGTGCACAACCCCACCGATCTTTGGGAAGTGGTTGTACAGGTAGGTGTGGGTTGGCGTATCACTGGATGGGTTTAAGTCCCCTTCAACGACTTCCCCCTTCAGGTTTACCACTACCATGTCTTCGGGCTTTAAGTCTTCATAAGGTACCCCCGATGGCTTAATGACAAACAGGCCCTTTTCCCGGTCAATTCCGGAAACGTTTCCCCAAGTGAAGGTTACCAGGCCGAGTTTTGGCAGCTTCATGTTGGCTTCGTATACTTCTTGCTTTAACTTCTCTAACATTCGATCGTCTCCTTAATTTAACTTCATGTCCTTGCCGGCTTCGATTTCGGCAGGCAGTGCTTCCTTATAGTTATCAATAAACTTTTCGTAGCCCTGGACGCTTTCCGATTCAGGGAACAGGGTTGAACTTTCGGCATCCACAAAGACTTCGCTATCGAGGTAGTCCGCGAGGCTCTTCCCCTTGGTGTCACTCGCATACAGTGCCAAGACGGCCATCCCCCATGGCCCCCCTTCACCGGCATTACTCATCAAAGTAATTGGGGTGTTTAAAGCATCCGCCAGGACTTGTTGGGCGACCACTGGCGTCTTAAATAAGCCCCCCTGGGCGATCAAAACGTCCGTCCGGATGTGCTCTTCACGCAAGAGGATGTCCATCCCAATCTTTAGTGGTGCAAAGGCGGAGTAGAGTTGAACCTTGAAAATGTTGGCCAGGGTAAAGTGACTATCCGGCTTGCGAACCATCATCGGCCGTCCATCTTGAACCTTCGTAATGTTTTCACCAGAAAGGTAACTGAAGTTAACTAGGCCTCCAGCGTCCTGGTCCCCACGCAGGGAAACATCAAACAGTTTTTCATACAATTGGTTTGGTGACAGATTAACCCCCAGGACCTTTGCAAACTGGTTAAATACACTCGCCCAGGCATTAATGTCTGATGAACAGTTATTGGTGTGCACCATCGCAACCGGCGCACCATCAGGAGTCGTGACCATATCAATGTCGCGGTGCACCTTGTTGAGCTTCTGGTCCAAGACCACCATTGAAAAGGCTGAGGTCCCGGCAGAAATGTTACCAGTCCGCTTCCGCACGGCATTGGTAGCAACCATCCCAGTTCCCGCATCACCTTCAGACGGTGCAATCAGTGAACCGGCTTGTAGTTGACCACTCGGGTCCAAGAGTGCGGCCCCCGCCGCGGTCAACTTACCAGCCGCCTGACCGGCCAGAAGGACTTCTGGCAAGATATCGTTAATGTTCCATGGGTACTGGGCAACCTCCGGCAGGCCAGCAAACTGTTCCAGCATCTTGGCATCGTAGGTCTTTGTTGCCTCGTCGATTGGGAACATCCCGGAAGCGTCACCGATTCCCGTGTTCTTGTTGCCGGATAATTGCCAAGAAACGTAACCATCAAGGGTCGTGATGAAGTCAATGTCCTTGACATGATCTTCATGGTTAAGGATGGCCTGGTACAGGTGGGCAACACTCCACCGTTCTGGAATGTTGAAGTTAAACAGGCTAGTTAATTTATCAGCCGCCACACCAGTAATATTGTTTCGCCACGTCCGGAATGGTACCAGCAGGTGGCCATCCTTATCAAATGGCATGTAACCATGCATCATCGCACTAATCCCAATAGCGCCAATCTTGGTCAGCTTAATGCCGTATTGTTCATTAACACTCGCTGCCATGTTGGCATAGCTCGTCTGGATACCCTTCCAGACCTTTTCAATCGGGTATGTCCAAATGTTATTACGCAGTTCGTTTTCCCAAACAAAGTCGCCCGATGCGACCACCTTGTAGTCATCCGTAACCAAGACGGCCTTGATCCGGGTCGAACCTAGTTCAATCCCCAAGGCGGTGTTGGCGCTTTCAATTTTGCTTTTAATCGCACTGTTATCCACAGGAATAGCCTCCCCTTAAAAAACTTAACTTAACACTCATATTGTAGAATATTTGTCCGTATAAATCAAATAAATTTATTAGTTAACTGTAAAATAATTTCATCTGGAGGCTTTCACGGAAGTTACCAAACCCTTGCCCATAAATGGTGCAGCCGCCCTTGTGCGTAGCAGTCTTTTTTACCGCAAAACGGAGGACGAACCGGTCGGGATCATAACTTAAGTCCGCTAATGATACCGGCGACCACGGTTGGCCATCCAGGTAGGTCCCGTGGTCAGTAATCCGAAAGGTCTTTTGTAGGCCATACTGGTTAACGTTGTTTGGTACCCATGCCGGTGTGTACTTGCCCCGGACATCTGAAAAATCCCCCGGGCTTGTCCAAAAGCCTAGTTCAGTTCCGTTTACCGATACCGTGATGTCAGAGGGCCAGTTGTTATTGGAAAACGGGAATTCACTGCCGAGTTCCGCCACGATATCAATCATCTGAAGGTGGTCCTCATCTTTTAAGTGGTTTGGCAGCTGGTACTCTAAGTAACCGTCATTAAACCAGACCATCCCAGCCTCCATCCGGTGGGGATCCATAAAGTAAGATGGGTTATCAACCTTGCCAATGTAGTCGGTACGCCCCGCCATCCCACACGATGGTTTAACGGAAAAGTTGGTAAACTGGCCAACCGGAACCTCGGTCTTGTACACATTAAACAGCTCGTAAATCGTTTTGGGAAAAGCAATGTTGATTTTATCAACCTTAATTTTGCCGACCTTCTTATGGCCAACCTGGTTAAAGTGAATAATCCCGGCCGTTGCTAACTTCTTTAGGTGCCGGGCAGTAATTGTTGGGCTAATTTTTAGCCGGGCCGCCAGCTCGGCAATACTTAATTGTTCCTTAGACAGTATTTGAATAATTTCTAAGCGAACGGGACTGGCAAGGGCCTTATACACATCTAAATAGTCCTGTGAAATGGTTGTTTCCACGTTTTTTCCTCCTAAATCCAACTAAAAAGTTACGTTTTCCTTTAAGGAGTGCTGATCAGAGCCACGATCACCGCACCAATTCAATAAAATCTTTAATATCATTCATTTATAGCTCTTTATTCATTATCCAGCGCCCGTATTCACTACCGAACCTTGCGACTTCCCCGGTCTTAACCACCAACTTTGCGGTTTTAATGAACTTTTTAGTTAAGTATTAGTTTGATTATGACACCAGTTACACAAAAAAAATCAATCAATTAGTTGATATTGGCAGAATTTATCAAATAAATCTGTCAAAAATGATTGAAACCCCTTTCTCGCGACGGTATCTTGAACTTGTCAAATCAATTAACCAATTTGAGGAGGATTTTTGATGGCTAGCATTGAATATACTGCCCCACTGATTATCCAGCGGGCAGATCCATACATTTATAAGCACACGGACGGTTACTACTACTTCACCGCCTCCGTGCCTGCCTACAACCGGATCGAAATCCGGCGGGCACGAACAATCGAAGGCTTGGCACACGCCGCTCCCCGGACTATTTGGCGTAAACATGACCAGGGTCCGATGAGCCAACTAATTTGGGCGCCAGAGCTCCACTACATTGATGGCAAGTGGTTCATCTACTTCGCCGCTGCCGAAACAACGGCCTTCGACGAAAACGGGATGTTCCAACACCGGATGTTCTGTATCGAATGTGACCAGGACAACCCAATGGGCAAGGAAGAAGATTGGATCGAACGGGGTCAAGTTAAGACGCCGATGGATTCTTTCTCCTTAGACGCCACGACCTTTGAACTAAACGGCAAGCTTTACTACGTTTGGGCACAAAAGGACCCTGCTATCAAGGGGAACTCCAACCTCTACATTGCCGAGATGGAGAACCCGTGGACGCTTAAGACGAAGCCGGTCATGCTCAGCAAACCTGAGTACGATTGGGAAACTAAGGTCTTCTGGGTTAACGAAGGGCCTGCGGTGCTTCACCGTAACGGTCGCCTCTTCTTAACCTATTCCGCCAGTGCAACGGACGAAAACTACGCGATGGGGATGTTAACCTGCGCCGATGATGCCGACGTCCTTGATGCCGCTAACTGGTCCAAGTCAAAGACCCCCGTTTTCCAAAGTGACATTGCCCACGACCAATTCGGTCCGGGCCACAACTCATTCACGGTTGCTGAAGATGGTCAGACCGACCTGATGGTCTACCATTGCCGCAACTATACCGACATTAAGGGAGACCCCCTCTACGATCCAAACCGGCATACGATCGTCAAGCCGTTTACCTATGATGAAAATGGTGTACCCGCGTTCGGCAAGCCGGTTCCGTATAACTACAAATAACTTGGAAAGGAATGTTAATTTTGGATAAAACACAAAATACTACTCCCGAAGAACACCGGAGCAAGGATTTCTGGGGATTCCCCGTCACCCACTTTAGCTACTTCTTCACTTGGGCCATCGTTTTTGGTTACTTAACACTATGGTTAGAGCAACAGGCCCACTTCAACGGGGTTGAGGCCGGAATGGTCTTCTCCATGATGTCTGGTATTTCACTGATCTTCCAACCGATCTTCGGGGTGATCTCCGATAAGTTGGTTATGAAAAAGAACCTGGTCATCACCATCTCAGTAGCGATGATCTTAGTCGGCCCATACTTCCAATGGTTGTTTAAGCCCTTGCTCGGCGTCAACTCCATGTTTGCCGCCGTCATTACTGGTATCTACCTCTCATTTGTCCTGAATGGTGGGGTTTCCGTAATTGAACAATATGTTCAGCGGGCTAGTTTGACCAACGGCTTTGAATACGGACACTCACGAATGGGTGGTTCCTTAGCCGGTGCCGTTGCGGCCCTCGTTGGTGGACGGCTCTTCCTCTGGAGCCCCAACTCGATTTTCTGGGCATGTACGGTTGCCGCCGTTATCTTAACCTGCTGCTTCGTCTTCAGTGATAAAATCCACTGGGACAACGTTGCAGCCGCCGGTGAAGATACGTCAAA
This sequence comes from Candidatus Limosilactobacillus merdipullorum, assembly GCA_019113965.1. Classification (GTDB taxonomy): domain Bacteria; phylum Bacillota; class Bacilli; order Lactobacillales; family Lactobacillaceae; genus Limosilactobacillus; species Limosilactobacillus merdipullorum. Next base: position 598 of record DXGK01000123.1, on the reverse strand, counting down.
CAAGCTGGACGTTAAGCAATTTGGGTCCATCTTTAAGCTGCGTAACTTCTGGATTCTCTCCTTGTTCTACATGGGGACTTCCGCGATCTACGATGTTTTCGACCAACAGTTCATCATCTTCTTTAAGTCATTCTTCCACGCCGCTGCACAAGGGACGATTGCTTACTCATACATGACCAGTGCTCAAACCGCCCTCGAGTTCTTATTAATGATCCCAATGCCATGGATCATCAACAAGATTGGTTCCCGGAACGGTCTGATCTGCTACGGGGTTATCTTAACCATCCGGATCGTTGGTTCTGCCCTGGTTCCAAGCCTACCATTTATCATTATTTTACGGTTGCTGGCCGGTCTGGAAATGCCACTGCTCCTGGTTTCCATCATGAAGTACATCGCCGGGGCCTTTGATCTCCGCCTATACGCCACGGTCTACGCACTGTCGTCTAACTTCGCTAAACAGATCTCTGTCTTCTTCTTCTCCTCATTTGCTGGTAAGATGTATGACCAAATTGGTTTCCAACACACCTACCTGATCTTAGGGATCATCGTAGGGATCGTTACCTTAATCTGTGTCTTTACCCTGACTAAGGAAGACCCT
>DXGK01000122.1 GCA_019113965.1 Candidatus Limosilactobacillus merdipullorum | reverse complement strand
GCTGTTAATGTTCAGCCCGGAGAAGAGGTTATCCTGATTTTGCAAAAGGTCAATCTTGAAGTTGATCAAGGAACGATCCCATGAATTCAGTGACTTTCCAGCAGCAATCTTCCGAGCATCACTACCGACCGTACCGTTATCGCCAAGCAACTGGTTGAGGCGCTTAGCAGTATAACGGTCGTATGGTGAACGGGGATTGGCCTGTTTTAACCACAGCAAGTTGGCATAGGTGCCGTCATAGTACTTGAAGGCAGCGGGAAGAACCCCCTGCTTAACAAACCACTGTGGTGAAATAATGAATACGGCCTTACCGTTCTTCATTTGAGCGGACATCATGTTCATGTTGAACAATTGTGGCAACGATTGAGTACCCTTGGCCCCAAACAAGAATGGCCGGTAGTGGTGGTAACGGGCTGCCATTACCGCCGGGTGGAACCGGTCCATCCGGTTCAGTTCACTAGACCCGAAGAAAGGAACGTAGTAGGGGTGCTTCTTCCCAATTGCCTGAGTTTTAATCGACTTGTTTTTAAAAACTGTCGGACTGATTGAAACAGCTGCCCGCTGAATAGTTTTGTTAGAGTGGTGTTCGTGCCAGGGAATCACGAGGACGAGCGCTACTAAAACGCAGGCAACAATGACTGGGCCAAAAATGCGCCACAGTCGTTGACGATTAGTCATTTTGGAGCTCCTTTACCCGCTCAACAATCTTGTCAATCGTGTTCCATTGGCTACGGTCAAATTCTGAAACCGGAACTTCAATGTCGAATTCATCCTGCAGAGCTAACAGGAAACTAACAGTAGCCATTGAGTCCAGCAGGCCGTTAGCGTACAGGTCTTCTGAAGTGTCGGCAAAGTCACTAGCGTCACGGCCAGTTACGTCAGCTAAGATGTTTTTAATTTGTTCTTCCATGTTAAATCCTCCAAATAATTAATTGTTTTAGTGGCCAAAGAACAAGGTGTTCAGGAAGCCAGAGAAAATCAAGAATGAAAAGACAACAAAGTTAAAGGTAATAAACCGCGCCACGTTTTGTGTCAGTGCAGTACTCTGCAGTCCCTTGAAGTGTTTCCGCTTGTAACGGAGCCAGGCATCGTTAGTTACCAGGGCGAAACCATGCAGAAAACCATATAAAATATAATACCACGTTATCCCGTGCCAGAAACCCATTGTCACCATGTTCAGCATGTAGGCTAATGAGGAGAGCACGTTCCGGTTCTTAAACCACCGTTTCTTGGTTGCCAGGAAGACGAACCGCATGAAAATGTAGTCACGGAACCAGAATGATAAGGACATGTGCCAACGGTTCCAAAATTCCTTGATGTTTTTGGAAACGAATGGCTTGTTAAAGTTCATCGGCGTTTCCACACCCATGAAGTAGGAAATGGCGACGGCAAATAATGAGTAACCGGCAAAGTCGAAGTAGAGGTCACCGGAATAAATGTAGGCCACTGCCACGACCCACCATGACATGTGGTGGCCATGAGTTAAGGCCATATTTTCGACGTACGGTAACCATTGCTGGGCGAAGAAGTAGTCGATGACAAACTTGTATAAGAAACCGATAAAGAGGTACATAATCCCCTTTTCAACCATCTTCAGGTACTTGTCACGACTCGGTACTTTCCGGTAGTCCTTAGAGAACCGCCGGTACCGGTCGATTGGCCCGGAAGTAATGGTTGGCATAAAGAGCATGAAGCGGATAAACTTCCACCAGTTGATATCCTTAACCGCCCCGTCACGGGTTTCAATGATGGTCCCGGCTGCCCGGAAGGTCAGGTACGAGATTCCGAGGAAGCCAAGGAGTGAATTGTGGCCCACCATGGCCGGAGTGACCTTGACGATCACGATCGGCAGTAATGACAGGAACACCGTCACGTAGAAGACGCCGCCAGCATTATGGTTTTGCCGGTAGTGGTAGTAGGCCATTACCAGGATGGTCTGGTAAAGGACGTAGACTACCAGGGAAACCATTTGCTTGGCGTCAGAACCATCAAACATCAGGAACAAGAAGATGAAGCTGATGATCGCTTCATACCAGCTGAACCGCTTGCCGAAATACAACCCGATTCCTAATGGCAGGATTGCCAAAAGGAGGTAAATAAAGTAGGTTGGCGTCCCGTAAGCGGAAAAATTAGGCATTGATGCAATCCAATTAAGCATTATTTATTAGCCTCCGCAATCAGCTGCTTAACCGCAATCTTGCCGTTGGCTGACTTCGGGAACGAGTCAACGTAGATGAACTGCGTTGGCATCATGTAGTCCATGATTTGTTCCTTCAGACTATCCCGAATGGCCTTCGTCAGTTCTTGTTTGCTTTCAAAGTCGTTCGGTTGGGCGATCACGTAGGCAATCAGGTGGGTTGCCTGGTGGTTACGGTTGTATTTTGGAACGGCCACGGCTTGTTTGATGTACTGGCTGCGTTCCAAGCTGGCCCGGACTTCATCGAGTTCTACCCGGAACCCGTGCAGCTTAATTTGGAAGTCCATCCGGCCAATAATATGACGCATCCCGTCGGCGGTAATGAAGCCGGCGTCACCGGTCCGGTAAGCCTTCACCCCGTCCAGCATGAAGAAGTTCTGGGCGGTCTTCTTCGGGTTATTTAAGTAACCATTAGCGACACTGTCACCAGCGATAATGATTTCACCGTGAACACCTGGTTCAGTAACTTGCTTGTTATCCTTCCAGATGCTGGTAGTAACGCCCGGCTTATCAACTCCGATCGGCAACCGGCTGTCCTTGGCAACCATTTCCTTGGTAATTTCACAGCTGGTAACGGCCACGGCTGCTTCCGTTGGCCCGTAAGTGTTGAAGATGTGGGCGTCAGGGAAACGCTTGAAGAGCTGGCGAACGGTACCGACAGTCAATTCTTCACCACAGAAGACGAAGTACTTGAGGTCTGGCATCTTGTCGGCGTTAAAGTCGCGGCTTAACAGCAACATTTCGCCAAATGATGGGGTCCCCACGAAGACGTTGACCTTCAGTGACGGGAGAACCTGGAACATTTGGCCAAAGTTCTGAACCACTGTCAGTGGCAGGGCCTTGATGGTTCCGCCTGAGAGAACGGCAGTCAGCCAGTACATGTGTGAAACGTCAAAAGAAAATGGCGTCTGTCCTAAGAAAGTTTGTTCAGCTGGAATGTTAAAGGAAGGACCCAGCATCCAGCTGGCAAAGGAACTAATATTGGTGTGACTGATCGGCACCCCCTTTGGTGAACCGGTCGTCCCCGAAGTGAAGAGGATGTAGAATGGTTGGTCACCCAACACTTCGTGGTCCATTTCATATGGTTGGTGTTGGTCAAACACTTTGTTTAACTCAAAGCGGTTAATTACTGCACCATCGTAGTCGAGTTTTTCCACCGGGAAATCATCAATCGCTACCACCAACCGTGGCTGAGCGGTATTAATGATTGACTGTAGCCGTGGTAATGCCGTGTTGGTTTCTACTGGAATGTAGGCGTGGCCAGACTTGATTCCGCCGATAAAGCCAGCGACCATTTCAAATTGGTGATCACCGTAAAAAAGAATTGGACTGCCGGCGGGAACGTGTTTTTGTTGGTCAAGCCAAGCGGCGAGCGAATTGGAATCTTCTAATAGGTCACGATAAG
>DXGK01000121.1 GCA_019113965.1 Candidatus Limosilactobacillus merdipullorum | reverse complement strand
CCATTTTCCTGTTTTAGTTCTGGCAAAATTTGTGAAGCCTGAATAAAGTTGTAACCCAACAACTTTCCATCGTCCGACAATATTTGTGCAACGTTGTCCTTGACTGTGACTTGTTGGTTGGCGGCATCAGTGGCGACGATGACTACTAAGACGTCACCCATTGCCTTTGCATTGTAGCTTGCGATTAGCATGTCAAAATTTCCTTTCAATCAAAAGTACCCTTAATAGCATACCATGTTCACTCATTTTGTGAAGCTTGTCAGGAATTTTTCAACTTGCTCCTTGGTCTTACGGTCCTTGTTAACAAAACGGCCTAACTCATTGCCGTCCCGGTAGACGACAAAACTCGGAATGCCGTAAATATCCAATTCCTTTGCCAGGTCCATATTTTCGTCACGATCAATTGCCAAGAACTTCATGTGGGCAAAGTCTTTTTCAATTTCCGGCATGAATGGTTTGATGAATCGGCAGTCAGGGCACCACTCAGCGCTAAAGAAGAGCACATAAGTCCCGTCTGTCATTTGTTCCTTCAGCTGTGCCAATGTTGTTTTGCCTACTTTTTCCATTGTCAGCACTCCTTTACTTATTTATTGTAAGTACAAGCTTATTATACCCGTTTTGTGAACGTGATGCACTGAAGATGCCCGACTGATTAATTGCCTTTGTTCAGGTATATGATAGAATAAATTTATTAACTTTACCGACACGGAAGAAGGAGCTCAATGAACAATTCTCTTATTTCACCTTGGAAAGTATCGGCCACCCTTGGCCTTTCCAGCATTGCTGGTTTTGTCCTAGGGCAGTTAATTGGCAGCCGAAAGCAATCAGCCAACCACATCCTGAAGATGATCAAACACGACTTCAAGAAGGAAGGCCCCGTAATTGGCAGCTGGGTCGATACCCATGCCGTGCCATACCAGCGTTATGCGGTGAAAGCGGATGTTTATCACGGCGGGATCACCCGTCTCGAAGATGGTCACCCGGTTAATTACCGGTTTACTGCCGATGCACACACCGGGTCGCTGATTGAGTTAAAGCGCGACAACTAAGCCCAGAAATTAACCCCCGAGTAGCTTTGGTGCTACCCAGGGGTTTTCTTTTGCTCTTAATTAAATCGTGACCAGTATTCAGACAAATACTGGGTGGTTAAACTCGTTGGCTGGTTAATTAAATTCAGAGGCTGACCTGCTGCGACAACGCGACCACCGGCACTCCCGCCCCGTGGTCCCATGTCGATCATGTAATCAGCGTTAACTACCAGGTTCAAGTCATGGGTAATGGTGATAATCGTTGCCCCGCGGTCCAATAGCCGTTGCATAACGTGCAACAACGTTTTCACGTCCAGTGGGTGGAGACCGATTGTTGGTTCATCAAAGACAAACAGCGTTATTTTTTGCTGGTGGTTGAGGTGTTTGACCAGTTTTAAGCGTTGGGCCTCTCCACCAGAAAGACTCGGCGTACTTTCCCCTAAGTGCAGGTATGAAAGTCCAACCTCGTCCAGCAACTGCAGTTCCCGTTCAATCTTGGGGACATCCTTAAAGACCGGCAGTGCCTGCTTAATGTCAAGCTTCAACAGGTCAACAATCGAGTAACCGTGCCACTTAACCGCCCGGACGTCTTCATTGTAGCGGTCGCCCTTGCAAACCGGACAAACCTGCTGCATGTCGGGTAAGAATTGGATATCCAGGGTGACCACACCACTGCCACCACAGTTAGGACAAGCTCCCTGCTTGTTATTATAGGAGAAGTAAGACGAAGTATAATGCCTTTCCTTGGCCAGTGGCTGAGCAGCAAACAACTTACGCAAATTAGTCATGATGCTGGTGTAAGTCGCCACTGTCGATCGCATAGTCTTGCCGATCGGCGCCGCATCAACACTAACTACCCGTTTGAGTGGGCATTGCAAGGACTTCACCTGAGTAGGCAAACCTTCACCATCATTTTGTGCCTTGACCGCCGGAATGAGGCTGTCAAGGATTAAACTCGTCTTCCCCGCCCCGGAAAAGCCGGTTACTGCCGACAAGGCATGGATCGGCAAGGAGGCCTTCACGTCGTCGATATTGTTGTAGTGAGCCACTTCAAACTTGATCTGCTCACCAGTTGGTTGCTGCGGTTTGCGGGCCATCAATTGGGCTGTCCCGTTTAAGTACGGTCCAATCTTCGAGTCAGCATCGGCGGCCAACTGTTGCGGGGTCCCCTGGTTAATTACCTGACCACCCTTTTCACCTGACCCGGGGCCGATTTCAATGATCCAATCGGCGGCCTTAATAATGTCAACGTTGTGGTCGACCACTACCAGCGAGTTACCCTGCTTCACCAACTGGTGAAAGACGTTAAGCAACCCGCTGACGTTATCCGGGTGCAGCCCGATCGACGGTTCGTCCAGCACGTATAAAATTCCGGTCGTTTGTGTCCGCAGGGTTCGAGCAAGTTGAATCCGCTGCAATTCTCCGGTCGAAAGAGTGTTCCCATTTCGCGAAATGGTCAGGTAATCTAAGCCCAGTTCTAGCAATGGGTTCAAATTATCGTTAAACTCGGTAAAAAGCGATGAGGCCATCTTGCCCATATTAGCTGGTAATTCACCCTCAACCTTCTTTTTCCATGACTCCAGCTCACCGAGTGTAAGATCGCTTACCTGGGCAATGTTGAGGCCACCTGCCAGTTGGGTCAATAGCTCCGGACGTAGGCGTGTGCCGTGGCAAGTCGGACAAGTTGAGTAGTGGAAAAAGGTGGCAATCCGTTCCTGTGCACGAGCACTTTTGCTTGTGCGGGCTGACTCATAAACGGCTTCCTTAGCGTTTTCGTAAAGGGCGTTGAAGTCGTGGAAAACACGGCCGGTTCCGGAACGAAAGTCCATCTTGTACTTCTTACGCGGCCCATTGATAACAAATTTCTTTTCCCTATCGGTTAAATCTTTATAGGGAACGTCAATCCGCACCCCTGCTTGTTGGGCGACGTTGGGCATAAAATTGCGACCAGGCAAGTGCCAGGAAGCGACCGCCCCTTCAGCCAGTGTCAGGTTGGGATCGCCAATGAGCTTGCTTTCATCTAGCTGTCGAACCTTCCCTGTCCCGTGGCAAGTTGGACAAGCACCATCAGAATTGAAGGCAAAGTCTTCGGCACTAAAGGAAGTAAACTTAGCTCCACAGACCGGGCAAGTTAACTGGCCCATCTGATGACCACCCGCGCTCATTGCCATCGCAATCTTCAGACTCGGTTTCAGCCGGTGACCATTAAGGCAAACCGGACTGCCTAACCGTGAAAAGATCAGTCTGATGACATTAAAGATTTCACTCATAGTTCCGACTGTCGCTCGTTCTGAAGGAATACTTGGCCGCTGTTTCAGTGCCAACGCAGAGGGAATGTGCTTAACATTCCTGACATCGGCCTGACTACCTAACTTGATCCGCCGGCGGGTGTAGGTGGACAGCGCTTCAAGGTAGCGACGCGAACCCTCCTCGTACAAAATGCCCATTGCTAGCGAACTCTTACCGGATCCGGAAAGACCAGAAATGGCAACAAATTTGTGAAGTGGAATGTTGATATCAATATTTTTGAGATTATGAACTTTAGCCCCACGGACTTCAATCTGTTGGGGTAAGGATGCTTCCTCTGTCATCTTGTCATCTTCCTTTCGCTAATTTTAAAAAAATCGCGGAAATCCGCGATTTTTGGTTCAACTGCTTTAGTGATTGTTCTCTGAAGCCAGAACAGAATTAGTCATCAAAATGAGCCGTCAGCTTATAAATCGGTTGACCCTTGGCGGCAAAACGCTGCTCATATTCCGTTTCAATATTATGCTCGTTCTCATCACTATTGTGAAGGTCTAGCCACACCCCGTCAAACTTCATGCCAAAGTTATTCAACGACTGCAGGGAATATTCAAAAAATCCCATGTTATCTGTTTTAAGCTCAATCATACCCTGTGGCACCAGAATTTGCTGGTATTCAGTCAAAAATGACTTGTACGTTAAGCGCCGCTTAGTGTGGCGTTTTTTAGGCCACGGATCAGAGAAATTGAGGTATAATTCATCAATTTCGCTTGGTTGGAAATATTCGAGCAAGTCTGCTCCATCAGCGTTGATAAACTGAAGGTTCGGTAGTTTTTCCGGTAACGCTTTTTTAAGCGCAATGGCCGCGACAGTAGTCTGGATTTCCATCCCAATGAAGTTAATTTCTGGGTGAGCCTTCGCCATGCCAATCACAAACTGGCCCTTGCCCATTCCTAATTCCAGCCGCAGCGGCTGCTCCTTGGCAAAGCGTTTTTGCCAGTGGCCAGCATACTTTGCCGGGTCATTAACCATCATCTCCGGGTGCTGCTCAATCAAAGGCGCAGCCCACTTTTTGTGTTTTACTCTCATTATCTTTTCTCCATTATCGATTATTATTTCTTCGTAATCGGCGTGGCATTAACCTTACCAAAAATTCAGCTAAAAGCAAACCGCCAATAAGGTTAATTAATGACCACTGCCACATTAACGTCCTCCCTAGACTAGCCAGGGCAATTAAGACCGCCGAACACATTAGTACTCTGCGACACAACTGCTGAAAGTCACTCATTTTGGTTTTGCGGCCCACTGGTAAGAGGTGAACCATGGCGTTGTTATCAAAGTGATGGTAGAAGGGTGTCAACTCGCCAGCAAGCAGGTAGACAAATAAAAGCGCTAGTACCGTCTTCAACCAACCTAGGGGAATAAAAAAGACCACCAACATGGCCACTACTGTTAACCGCGCAGTTAATCCACTCATATCGGCATCACGAAAGTAGGCTCGCACAAACAGATATGACCATGGATGCCCCTGCTTTGTCCAACGGTTAATAATACCGTCGGCCCACTGTCGTCTAACAGCCTGTCCCTTCACTGTTGGCACATCAGTAAAGAGGTTGAAAAAGCGGTAAAGTTGTTCCATCCGCTGATTTTCTTGTGCAATTGCCTTATTCCAATTCAACGAAAAAGTGACCTTATTCGTTGCTAAGCAATCAACCAGCAGAATCATGATGGCAGCAACCAACCCAATGAACGGATACTGGATCCAACTAGTCACTGCAATGACTAACGTCGTCACCCACTGGTTAAAAAACCATCCTTTAGTGCCAGCCTGCCACGACGAATTAAAGTTCAGCTGATCTTTGGAAAGGACAAACCAGTTCGCTTCTGCTAACAACATCGCAGCTGCTACCAGAATCCATTGTCCATGATGCCAACCAAGAGTGATGATCGCCATCGGCAAAGTAACCACCAAGCCGGCAATCATGATCAATTCCCCACACAACAAGCTCAACCACCAGGCACCACTCAGGTAGCTCTTCATTTGACTGCTCTTAGGAAACAGAAAAATACGGTCAGCGGACTGAAGCAGAGTTGCAAACCGTCCCAGTTGCGCCACCACCGTAAACCAAATGATGAGGACCAACGGGGCCCACCATTCAACAGCGTGAAGTTTTGATAACCAACCTGCATACGCATAGGCCATCGCTCCTAAAAGGAAAAACAAAGCAATGACAAAGTGGTCATTGAAGACTAAACGCCAGTATTTCAAGAGGGCAATAAAATGTCCTTCACGCCGGTCATGATAGAGCTCATTCATGGGCTTCATCTCCCGTCATCTGCAGATAAAGCTGGTCAAGACTAGCATCTGGTTCACCAGCACTTTGACGAAGCTCTTCCAGCGAGCCATGTGCTTTCACGCGTCCATCGGCTAACATAACAAAACGGTCGCAATACCGTTCCGCCGTATCCAAGACATGGGTGGACATCAGCACTGCCGTCCCCTGTTTCTTTTTTTCTTCGATTAATTGCAATAGGTCGTGAACTGCCAGTGGATCCAGACCGTAGAATGGTTCGTCGACGATCAATAATTTAACGTCCGGTAAAAAGGCACAGCAAATCATGACCTTTTGCTTCATCCCCTTTGAGAATTCAGCAGGGAACCATGTTAATTTATTGTCCAACCGGAACATTTTTAATAACCGGTGTGCCTTGGGCCAGGTTTGTTCGGGGTCAAGATCATAAGCCAGCATCGTCATCTCCAGGTGTTCCTTAAGCGTTAGTTCGTCATAGAGAATTGGTGTTTCGGGAACATAGGCCAATGATTGCTTATATTCTTGTTCATTTTTTTCAATCGTTAAACCATTCAACGAGATTTCTCCAGAGAATGGACGCAAAAGGCCAATGATGTGGTTAATCGTCGTCGATTTGCCGGCACCATTGAGGCCAATTAAGCCCACTAATTGTCCTGGTTCTACCGTCAGGCTAACGTCTTTAAGGACCGGAAGCTGACCATAGCCACCAACTAATTTATTTATTCGTAAAGCCATGAAATTACCCTTTCTTGACGTTTCTATCGGCTAAAATTATATCACACCGGCACTGGTCGCCGTGCATAACAGCGATTAATCAAGTATACTAATGTTAACTAAGTACTAAGGAGCTGATCGTCATGACAGATGAAGAAAAGAATTGCATTTTCTGTAAGATCGTTCGTGGAGAAATCCCAAGCTACACTGTTTACGAAGATGACGTTGTGAAGGCCTTCCTGGATATTTCTCAGAACACTCCGGGACACACTCTGGTGGTACCGAAGAAACACGTTAAGGATATCTTTGCCTACGACGACGAATTAGCGGCTGCTGTCTTTAGTCGTTTGCCAAAGATTGCACGTGCTATCAAGGCTTCTAATCCAAAGATTGTGGGGATGAACATTTTAAACAACAACGGTAAGGTGGCTTACCAGTCCGTCTTCCACTCCCATATCCACCTGGTTCCACGTTACTCCGCCGCTGATCCGTTCTCAATCCACTTTACTGACAACTCCGCTAACTACGACGAAGCCAAGTACAAGCAGGTTCAGCAAGCCATTATCGACCATCTCGGTGATTAATGATGCGGATTTCTGTTAATGGTTCATTAAACCTTATCGCTACTGCTGCAAAGCTTTGCATCGAGGCCACCACTACCGCCAGTCACATATTTCAAGCAGCCAGTGACCAGGCAGCCAGTGTTAAACGGGACTGTCAAGAATGGGCTGCTGCCATTAATAGCCTCACTACCCAGGGCCAAAAGCTGGGGCGGGCAGTGGGCAAGTTAAATGGGGCCCTGATAGATCTGACGCCAACCCTGACCCTGCTTGACCGTCAACTTGCCCACTGGCAGCGAACCAACGAAGTACCAATCGATAAAATCAATGACCTGTTAAGTCAGTTCAACCAACAAGAAAAGAATTAAGTGACAGCAATGAAAAAGCTCTGCATTATGAAGTGCAGAGCTTTTTTGATTGCGACTAAACTAATTACCAGAGCTCGAATTTTGGGTGTTCGACCCGGCACTGCCAGTCCCAGTTGTAGTGGAATTGCTGAGGTAGTCAGCCAGAACGTTCTTCAGGTCATTGTCCTTGATT
>DXGK01000120.1 GCA_019113965.1 Candidatus Limosilactobacillus merdipullorum | reverse complement strand
CCAATGAAACACAAAAATAGCCATCAACATCAGGTCTTCCCTGTCATGCTGATGGCTTGTTTTTTCATTGCTATTGACCCTTTGATCGATGTGGTGCTCAGATAGCAAGTTCTTAAAGTGTTAGAACGAAGAGTACTTATTAATACCACAATACCCTTCATCCATTCTTTTTAATTGTTTGCTTTGTACTGACGCTGGTGGTTCTTTTGTCCAGTCAGCCAGAACGGCGACGGGTCCTTGCTGGTGTCAAAGGTGACGTCCTCGGCGGACAGGCCCAGCTGGCTGTTAAACAACTGTTCGTACTCGCTGATGCTGATCTGCTGGCGGCCGCCCAGGTCAGCTGACACATCATTCAATTGCTTTTCAAAGCCCGGTTGGAGAACGCCGCTGTAGAACTCACCCTCGGCACCGGAACCGTAGCTGAACAGTCCCAGTCGTTGACCAGCCTTGGCGTGACCATTCTGCAAATATGACAGCAAGCCTAGGTAGAGCGAACCGGTGTAGAGGTTGCCGACTTGGCGACTGTACTGCTGGCTGGCGGTCAAGGCTTCCCGCAGGCGGCGACTATCAAGGTCATCGCGGTCACCAAGCAAGGCATCGAGGGCCTTCTTGCCCATCTTGGTGAATGGCAAGTGGAAGAGCAAGGCAGCAAAGTCAGCCAACTGCCGCCCCGTCATTTGCTGGTAGCGCTCAAATGTCTCTAAGAAGAAGTTGATGTAGACCTGGGTGGAATACTTGCCGTCGACCATCGCGTTTTCGGCGTATAGCGGGCGCCAAAAGTCCATGATGTCATCACTGGCGGCCACGCTAACCTGGTCCAGTTCCAACAAGCGCGGGTTGGCGGCGACGGTCATCGCGACTGCCCCGGCGCCCTGGGTAACTTCTCCCGGTGTCCCCAAGCCGTAGCGGGCAATATCGGTCCCGATCACCAGTACGACTGACTGCGGGTCAGCGGCAACCAGGCCCTTGGCCATCATCACACCTGCGGTGGCAGCGTAGCAGGCTTCCTTCAGTTCCACCACCCGGGTAAACATGGACAAGCCCAGCAGGTGCTTGATGTAGATGGCAGTGGCCTTGGAATTGTCGACTCCCGACTCAGTGGCCACCAGGACGGTGCTGATCCGTTCCTTCAGTTCCGGTGTCATCAGCTTCTGGGCCGCCGCCGCCCCCAGCGTCACGGCGTCCTGGGTTGGCGGCACCACCGCCTGCTTTTCCTGACCAATCCCGATCAAGTACTTATTCGGGTCGACATCCCGCGCCTTTGCCAGTTCAACCAGGTCAATGTAGTACGGCGTCGTCGCAAAGCTAAGTTGGTCAATCCCAATCTTCATCCTTCATTCCTCCAGTGATTAAAGATGTTAAAACCCCGCCAAAGCAACGCTTGACGGGGCTTTCGCTGTTCAATTGTTCACAGCAAGTTAAGGAGAGTACAGGAATCGAACCTGCGCGCCGGTTTTACCCGGTTCGTCGGATTTCGAGTCCGATGCATTACCGCTCTGCCAACTCTCCAAAATTTAACAATCAATATTATAACAATATCTCCCGCGGAGGTAAAGTCAATTCTTCTATTTGATGGTCACAAATTAACTTGCTGGCGGCACAGATTACTGGTTAGCAATATCCTGGGTGGTCTTCCCATCCTTGGCGGTGTAAAGGACTTGCGAGGTATCGCTCGGGTTAACGATCTTGATGGAATAGCCATCGCCTAAGGCGTTAACCAGCTGCGAGGAAGTTTGCCGAATCGACTTGGTAAACTTTGGCCACCCCATTTGGCTGGCCTGGCTCGGGTCCTGGGCCAACTGACTCAGCGCCTGCTCCATTTCATCATCAGTCGGCGTGACGGTAAACGTCTTGGTGTTAGCATCAAACGACACCGTCCCCAGCTTACCGTAGGCCTTCTGCAATTGACGAAGGACTGCGTTTTCCTTTTGTTCCTGACTTGCGGTGTTCCCCCCGGCAATTGACATCTGGTTGGCAAACTGACGCAGACTGCCAGAGTTCGCTGCGGCCTTTTGCTTAGTCGATTGCGCCTGGCTGCTGGAGGTAGCCGCCGAATTGCTGGAGTGGTGCCAGTATGGCAGGTTGACGACCCCAATCACGGTCATGGCGAGGCTGACAAGCACTAACAACGTGGCCCCCTTCCATTCGTGGTATTCCATCCACGAATTTGCCAGGTAAAAACCGCTCAAAATGAGCATCAAACCACCAAATAAGGCCAGAAAAATCATAACGTTCTTTTCCTTTCATCTCTGAGATACTGTTATTTATTGTGCTTCATTTAAGGCTTAGTTACAATAGGCGTAGACATTTTTTTATAACTAGTGAAAGGATTTTAATCATGAACCAGTCCTCCCCAGTTTATATTGTCGGCGCAGCACGAACGCCGATCGGCAAGCTTAATGGTGCCCTGTCGCCGCTGTCGGCCGTCCAACTCGGTACGGTTGCCGCTCAGGCAGCAATTCAGCGGGCGCACATCGACGCTGATCAAATCGACCAAGCCTACTTCGGCAACGCCATCCAGTCGGGTAACGGCCAAAATCCGGCTCGCCAGGTGGCCTTAAACGCCGGACTGCCACAAGTGACCCCGGCGGTGACGATTAACGACGTCTGTGCCTCGGGACTGCACAGCATCAACCTGGCCGCCAAATTGATCCGCGCTGGTGAGATGAACGTGGCCCTGGCCGGCGGCACGGAAAGCATGAGTAATGCCCCATACCTGATGACCAGGGCCCGACGTGGTTACCGCTTGGGCAATGCCGAGCTGGTTGACGCCATGCAAAACGACGGCCTGATGGACGCCTTTAACCATTACCACATGGGGATCACTGCGGAGAACGTCGCCCAACGATACCAATTAACCCGTCAGGAACTGGATGGGTTTGCCCAGCATAGCCAGGAAAAAGCGGTCGCCGCACAGCAAGCCGGCCAATTTAAGGAAGAGATCGCCCCGGTAACGATTCAGCTACGCCATGGCAAAACTGCAGTGGTTTCCGAGGATGAAGGTCCCCGTCCGGACTCTTCCCTCGAAAAGCTCGCCAAGCTGAAACCCGCCTTTGCCGCTGAGGGGATCGTGACTGCAGGTAATTCATCGGGAATCAACGACGGTGCCGCCGCCGTCATCCTGGCCAGCGAAGGGGCCGTTCACCGATTGGGCTTAACGCCCCTGGCCCGCTGGGAGGAAGGGACCATCGTTGGCCTCGATCCAGCGGTGATGGGGCTGGGTCCCATTCCGGCGATCCGTCAGTTGATGGCAAAAACCGAGTTAACTACCAACCAAATCGACCTCTTCGAAATTAACGAAGCCTTTGCGGCCCAGTCAATCGCGGTCATCCGTGAATTAGGACTTGATCCCCAAAAGGTAAACCCCCAGGGTGGGGCCATTGCCCTGGGGCACCCACTGGCCGCTTCGGGAGCACGAATTGTGGTTACCCTGTCTTACGAAATGGACCGCCAGCAAAGTCGTCGCGGGGTCGCTTCCTTGTGTGTCGGTGGCGGGATGGGTGTTGCCGCGCTGCTGACCAACCCATCAGTCGATTAACGAATTTTTTTGATGAATATTGCGGTTTTGTTCGTAATATTGTAAGATTAAATCACCAATGCCAAGGAGGAATAACAATGGCACGGATTTACCTAGCAGGACCATTCTTTAGCGACGAACAAATCGACCGCATTCACCGCGTCGAAAACTCCCTGAAGAACAACCCCACTGTTGACGACTTCTTTTCTCCAATGGAAACCAACACCACCGATGAAAACGGCGAACAGTTCACCCCACAGTGGGCCGACCGGGTGTTCAAACTCGACACCGACGAAATTGACAAGGCTGACGTGGTTTGCGCCGTGACCGACTTCGTCCACCAGAACATGGACTCCGGCACCGCCTTTGAAGTCGGTTACGCCTTTGCTACCAAGACGCCGGTGGTTTGTCTCCAGGAATTAGACGAACCGCTCAACCTGATGATTGGACAGGCCCTTCGCTACTACACCAAGTCGGTTGATGAATTGGCGAAGTACGATTTTAACCAGTTACCTGCTAACAAATACACTGGAAAAACTTTCTAAGATTAACGAAAACATAAAATCCCCTAAGTCTTGCGGCTTAGAGGATTTTATTTTGTGCTCTTAATTAGTATTCCATCAAGGTCTTAACGTCGTAGCCAGAAAGCTTCTCACGACCATGAAGGTCCTTCAACTCAATTATGAAGGCACAGCCAACCACTTCACCGCCAAGCTGGTGAACCAGGTCGATGGTGGCACCAATCGTGCCCCCGGTTGCGAGCAGGTCGTCAACTACCAGTACCCGTTGGCCAGGCTTGATGGTGTCCTTTTCCATCTGCAGGGTGGCAGTTCCGTATTCCAGCTTGTAGGAAGCGCTGACTGCTTCACGTGGCAGCTTGCCCTTCTTCCGGGCTGCAGCAAAACCGGCTCCCAGTTCGTAAGCAATTGGGCAGCCCACAATGAACCCCCGAGCTTCAGGACCAACAACCATGTCAACCTTCTTGCCTTTTGCGTAGTCGACAATTTCGCCAATTGCCTGGTGAAAGGCCTCACCATTAGCCATCAACGGCATAATGTCGCGGTAGATGATCCCTTTTTCCGGAAAGTCCGGAATACTATCGACAATCTTGTAATAATCAACGGTCATTCGTTCTAAACTCCTTTAATCCATGTGTCTCTCAGCTGCTCGTAAACCCAGCTGATCAATTGCTGTTGGTCACTAGTGAGCAACAGCTTTTCTGCTTGAATCTTGGCCTGTCGCCGCTGGTAAGTCGGCAATGACGTCAATGCCACCTTATCGGGCGACGGGTTGATCGTTAGCAAGCCATCTTTTATTGTAACAAATCCCCCATCATAAAACACCTGAATCATAAATTTTAATGTTTCGGGGATAATTGCCAGTTCAGCCGATAGTTGTTTTAAGCCGTCCGGCCAAGCAATTTGCCGATGGTTGCGCAATAAGCGGTAGAGGCTGGCAAACTGGCGACGGTCCGGTAGGCCCGCGTCAAATAGCGGGTGACCACTCCAGAAGAGCATCCTTAAACGAGCAGGCGACGCCGAACTCATCATGTCAGCGGTCAGCTCACCCAGACTCGGCGGACAGTCGACAATCGTCACGTCCTTACCCGCGAAATCCATCTCGCGGGCCTCCGTTGGTCCCAGGACTTTACCGTTAGCATGACCAGTAACGTTCTCGCGCAGGCGTTCACCGTAAATAACGTAGTTGCTCTTCTCGGCAAACATCGATGGCGTTAGTAGCCGCGTCCGCGAATCAACCACTTCTGCCGCCGTAAACTGGATGTCTTTGAGCATCAGCTGGACGCGTTCCTTGCCCTTCCAGCGGTTAATGCTCAGCGTCACGGCAAAGTTAACACTTTTCGCCGGGACTGCCGACAGTTTATCGGCCATCTGGCCTTGGTTGAACGCAACGATGGTTTGCCGCCCCTGCTGACCAGCAACGTTCACACGGAGGTGGTTGTTGTCCTTACCCATCGTGGAAATACTAGTAATTTGCGGTTGCTTCAGTTCAAAGACCGGAGTCTCGTTGTCGGGACCAAACGGTGCCAGGCGCTCAACTTGCTTGGCCAACATCAAGTTGACTTGATCGGGCTGTAGCAAGCCATCGATCAGCAACTTTTCGGGACCCTTTTCCGCCAGTTGCTGGGTATTGGCGGCGTCTTCCAGTGCAGCAGCCAGTGCACTAGCATTGTCCTGCTTAAAGGACAAACCGCAAGCCTGGGTGTGGCCCCCAAAGGCAGTCATCAAGTCGCGGTGACCGTCGAGGGCTTTAAAGAGGTCAAAGCCGGCGGTACTACGGCCAGAACCCTTATAGAGCTGACCATCATCTGTGCTAGCGACAATCGTCGGCTTGCTAGTTGCTTCC
This sequence comes from Candidatus Limosilactobacillus merdipullorum, assembly GCA_019113965.1. Lineage (GTDB taxonomy): Bacteria > Bacillota > Bacilli > Lactobacillales > Lactobacillaceae > Limosilactobacillus > Limosilactobacillus merdipullorum. The sequence continues at coordinate 1,405 of DXGK01000120.1, read as the reverse complement.
ACCAGCCGTGAAGCAACGATTCCCAGGACACCCTGGTGCCAGCCCTGGCCGCAGATCAGCAATGTTTGGCGTTGCTGGTTAGCGGCTGACTTAGCCTGCTCGGTCGCTGCCGCGGTAATTTGATCAACTAATTGACGCCGCTCCTGGTTATCCTGGTCAACTTCTTCGGCCAGTTCCTGGGCCTGGGCCGGTTCAAGCGACGTCAGCAGTTTTACCCCGTCGTTGGCGTTGGCCACTCGCCCCAGAGCGTTGAGTCGTGGTGCGATTTGAAAGCCAATGTCTTCGGTCGTGATATTGTCCTCGTCGACCCCGGCGACCTCCGCCAAGGCGTGCAAACCCGGCCGCTGCTTTAACTTCATCCGCTGCAGACCGAGATTGATTAACGTCCGGTTTTCGCCGGCAACTGAAACAACATCGGCAATTTCGCCAATCGCGACCAGGTCGAGCATTTCCTCTGGAAATTCTTCGAGCAGTGCCCAGGCCACCTTAAAGGCAACGCCGACTCCCGACAGGTCGCCACCTGGGTAATGACTACCAGGATACTGCGGGTGAACAATGGCGGCCGCCGGCGGTAGCTGGTCGGCAAAGTTGTGGTGGTCGGTCACCACGACATCCACTCCCTGGTCGTGAGCTAATCGGAGCGCCTCTAAGCCGGCCACCCCGTTATCAACGGTCACAATCAGCTTGGTCCCCTCATCGATCAAGCGTTGGTAAACCGCCGGGTTGGGACCATAGCCGTCCTTGAACCGGTCCGGGATGTAGTAGGAAACGTTGGCGCCAATGGTTAGCAAGGCTTCGTACATTAGCGAAGTGCTGGTGATCCCGTCCGCATCATAATCACCGTAGATCGTAATTTTGTCGCCGTCTTCGACCGCTTCTTCAATCCGCGTCACTGCCTTGTCCATGTCATGCAGCTCGGCAGGGTCGACAATTTTTGCGCGGTCATCCGGGTGGAGAAATTCATCAGCTTCCTCGACCGACTGGCAGCCGCGCTGGACCAGGATGGCGGCGACAGCCACTGGTAATTCAGTTGCCTGCGCAACCTGTTTGACCAGGTCGGTATCTGCTTGTTCCGGATGCTGCCACTGGTAATGTGAATTGGCCATTGAACTTAACACTCTTTCTCAAAATAAGACGGATGCACCAGCGAACCTGCTGCAGCCTTGTTTCAGTTACCTGTCATTAATTTTTGGGCAGTCAATTATAAACTCTTCTTATCCTGTTGGAAGTCGAAGAACTTCTTAATGGCCCAGTCGCCCAGACCAGGGATGATCTGGTAGACCCAGCTGAGCATCCCCGTATAACCGGGAACGTTGATTTCACGGGTCTTGTAACCAACATTATCCCAGACCGTCTGGGCAAGCTTATCGGCAGAAATCATCATGCTGTCCGGCAGGTGAGAGAG
>DXGK01000011.1 GCA_019113965.1 Candidatus Limosilactobacillus merdipullorum | reverse complement strand
CAAGCTGATAAGGTGAATTAAGAAATCATGAGTACGATAAATAATCTTATAAGGAGAATGAAATCGATGCGGAAACAAGGAACATTGCTTTTTGGTGCGGGATTAATTGCAGGTATCAGTAGTACCTTCGGTTTTAGTCGAGCCAAAAAGCAACCCGCCCGTTCCCTGCCGCTATTCTATGCCGGTTCTTGGCAATACTACGATCAGGAACGTAATCGTATTCACCGGTTGACGATTACGCCAGATCTCAAATTGAGTATTGACAGTCAACTGTTCCCAGCAACTGTCCAGCACGTCGACAGCCACGAACTTGTTTACCTCGATCATTTTGGTTACCACATCACCATTAAGGCAGATGGTGATCGCCCAGTGACCTTTCTCGATGAAGCTGATGATCAAACATACCAAATCAAGCCTTTTTAATCCTGTCCTGCTTCGGCAGGATTTTTTTATCCCCTTTTAATCCCACAATCCATGCTACAATGGCTTTATTATCAAAAATAAGGAATGTTTTTGTAATGATCAATTCACTAACAGTTTATTGTGGTGCCAATCTCGGCAATGATCCGCGAATTGTTGACGCGGCCAAACAATTTGGTCAGCAAATGGCCAACAACAAGATTAGTCTGGTTTACGGTGGTGGCCGCTTCGGCATTATGGGAACTATCGCCCGGTCAGTGTTAGATAACGGTGGCGCCGTTCACGGTGTGATCACTACGGAATTGCGTGACCGGGGAACGGCTCTGGCCGGTTTGACAACCAGTGAAGTTGTCCCTTCAATGGATGTAAGAAAGCGTCAGCTAATGGCGTTAAGCGATGGGATGGTCGCCTTCCCTGGTGGCGTGGGTACGCTAGAAGAAATTAGCCAGGCCGCTTCGTGGACCAGCATTGGCGATAACCGTAAGCCAGTGGCCTTCTACAACTTTGAAGGGTATTATGACCCACTGGATGAAATGTTTCACCGCATGTATAAGAAGGGCTTTCTTGAAAGGTCCTACCTTGACAGCCTCTTCTTCACCGATAATTTTGACCAGTTAATTTCCTTTATGGATCACTACCATGCTCCAGACTATCGTCATTACCAGGCTAAATAAATCAAGACCGTGGATTTTCCACGGTCTTTTTTGGACAACATTACTCCTGCTGACTCGCTACCTGGTTAATCACGGCTTTTGCTGCCACCAGCAGCTGCTCCTGCTCCACTGGCAACAGTTTCAATAAGGTAAAATTGCCAGCCCCTCTTTGTCCGATGGCAACTGGATAAGACAAATAAGTGGAAAACTGTGGCTGGTAAACAGCCACTGGCAGTACCAGTCCACTATCACTTAAAACCGCACCGATAATTCGCAGTGCAGCAAAGCATAATCCGGTCGCATCGTAGCCGAGTCCCTCCATTGTGATCCAAGTACTTTCCCGAGCCTTAATTGCTAGCTGGTGCTGGTCTAACCGGTAACCATTGACAGTCGCCCCCATCGTTTGACCATTGACCTGCCAAGTCAACCAGGGAAAGACCAGGCTCCCATCATGCTGGCCAAGGACAAAACCAGTCACCATTTGACTGTTGAGGTGTCCCTGGCGGGCTACTGCCACTTGCGCCCGCTGCGTATCTAATATCGTCCCTGTACCAATCACCTGTTTTCGCGGGAGGCCTAACGCCTGTTGCCATAATGCGGTGGTGGCTTCATTGGGATTACTCATATTCACTACTACCCCCGAGAAACCACTCTTTGCAATTCGCGGCGCGACTTGCTGAATCATTTTAGCGTTGTCAACTAGTTCGGCAAAGCGTCCCGTCTTTAAACTGGCACCATTCCCGGCTGCGATGACTATGACATCAGCAGTTTTTAAAGCAGCAAAATCTTGTTCCTTGATTACCGGCAAATGTGACGGCAGAGCATCCACAAGGTCACAGGTGACTGCCCGGACGCGCTGATCGTCCTGGTCAATTAGCACCAATTCATCGACCGCCTGCCGGTCAACTAACAAGTTCGCCAGTAAAAGTCCAACATGACCCAAACCAACAATTCCTATATTTCGCATTATCCAGTCCTCCACTAAAAAAGCGCGACGTGAGGTGCAAACCCACCAGTCGCGCAAAATATGAATTCAAAAATGAAGATTACTCTAAATCATCGACGGATGAGTCAATCTCGTCTGCATGGAAATTGTCCTTAATCTCAGGGAATTTTTCCATCAAATATTGACGAGCGCCATGCGGGAACTCCAATTCAACATCCGCTGGAAAGTTTTCATGGTGGTCACCAAAAGACAATTCAAGATATTGGTCTGCACTAAAGCGCAACCCCAATTCAATGGCGGCCATTACCAGGTGGTGTGCGGATGGTGAAAACCGTTCGTCTTCCTCGGCCAACGGATGGCCAAACTGTAGAAAGTCAGTGTAACGGTCATTGGCAATTTTAAGGCCAAACGACAATAGCGAATCATCAGCCAACTTATCGGCCACCTGTCCACCAATAGTCAACGATGGGTCTTCCAACCGCCGTTGAACAAACTGGAGTGCCTGCTGGTATTTACGTGGTGCGCTGTAGTCAGTAACAAATTGCGTCAATTGCGCCATCAGCTGCTGTGCACGCTCTTGCAACCACTCTGGTTCTTCAAGTGGGTTTTGAATAGCCACCTCGTTATTCAACTTCTTGGCTTCCGCCAGCTCCTCACCGATGTTTGCCGGCAAAGAAGTGGTCATCCCATAGAGCATAAATAATTCAAGGAAGTTAAGCGTGTCCTCACTAATACCGGACAAGGCAAACGGGTCGAGGTCGAACGTCCGAAATTCGAGGAATTTAATTCCCTGCTTAATAACCGTCGGCAGGTTATGGCTATCACCACGTAACCGGACCGGCCCAAAGAATTCTTTAAAGCTGGCAAATGTTCCGTCGTCAACCATTTGGGTGAGGCGCTGAACGTGGTGTTCCAACGTGTCATAAGGAACCTGTTCGGACGGCCGGTTGGTATAACCTACATCTGAGGAACGCAGGCTACGCACCGGACTTTCAATGCCATCCGGCAAATCGTGTTTAACACTCACAGTGGTTGGGCTAGCACCGTAGAGGTAAGTAAACAGCCACCGGTGCAGGTAGAAGAACTGCGCTAACTTAAAGTAGAACTGGTTTTTAAACTCCGCTAGACTGGCATATTCTTGCCGGTAAACCTGCTGGTATAGCTTCTCAACCAAACCAGTATCAAGGCTGTAATTCACTCGTACACCGGCGATCAACTGACGTTTAATACCGTACTTCTTAATGAGGTAGGTATTGTAGTTGGAAATCCAATAACGGGTCGAATGGTGGGCCAAAAATTCCAAGTCATGATCGTAAACAGGCTTGGGCGGCAAGCTCAGCGGCCATAATCGTTCTTCAGGTTGCAAAGAACTATAGAGCGCCTGTTGCAAGAGGTCCAGTTGCCGAACAGAGTCAGCACTCCCCTTTTGCGGTGTCCCTTTCAATTCCATCATGTTATCTGAAATATCAGTTGTAAGGTAAAGGTGTGTCCGTCGTGAACTCAACTTTGCCGGGTATGGGTAACGACTAGCCCGCCCGTCGGTCAGAATCCGGTGCGTTTCCATTCGAATTGCAAACAGCCCCGAATACATTAAACTATTTAGTTCTGGCTTGCGCAGAGCCGCTTGCAGCTCGCTTAAGTTATCAGCCATGTCCGTATCCTCCCCCGAGAAGGGTTAACTTCCCTGAAAAATCTTAACTAATCTCTAGTATAAATCTTTGCTCCTCCACTCACAACGCACAATCGGCGGCTATTGTTGCACCGGTTGCCCATTTGCTGCCTGCTGGTTTTTTTGTTGGTTAGCAACATCCTGCTCAGTAGTAATCTTTTTACCAGTGACCTTTTCCAGCATTGAAATGGTCTCCATGAATTGAGCATTGTAGTCACCAGGCACATTAAGCACCACCGTGATGTAGCGATGGTGACCGTCTTTTTCGGTTCCCGCAAAGCAATTACCGGCCTTATCTGTCGTTCCGGTTTTCAGGCCATCAACATCCCACCCCTTGGGTGCTAATGAGTTGCCGAATAACATCATGTTGATGTTGACCATGTCGTATTGCTGGTGGTCGTTAGCCTTAAAATTAACGTGATTACCCTTCATAATGTTGAGACTATCTGGATATTCGCGAATTAGGTAACGCGCGATCTTAGCCACGTCCAATGCCGATAACTGGTTTTCAGCCGAATTACGGACTCCCCGTAGCTTCAGCTTCCCCAATGACCCGTTATCCAAGCCAATCATGTTGTATATTTTGGCATCTCTCACTCCGGCCTTGCGGGCCACGGATTGCATTTTCTTGTTAAACTTGGCAGTACTCCCGGCATCTGCCAGCGCTAATGCCGCCGCTGAACCGTCAGCGGAAACCACCATCATCGAATTTGCCAGGTCGCGAAGTCGATAACGGTGACCGGCATCGAGTTCAACGTTAGAAAAATGCCAATCATTAGCAATTTTAGCTACCGGCTTGGTGATCTTCACCTGCTGGTTCCACGACAACTGGCCATTCTTCACATCCTGTTCAATGACCGCCAGCGTGAGGATCTTAATGACCGAGGCAATCGGCAACTTTTGGTCAGCATTCTGACCATACAGTACCTTGCCCGACTTCGCATCAATGGTGACAGCAGCTTTTGCGTTAACGTGCTGGCCAAGCGTCGCTTTGGTGGAACGATTCTGAACCGTATTAACCTGGTGCTGACTAGCATTGACAGCGGGGACGGTCGAATTCATAATCATCAAGCCGGCCATTAATGCCGTTAACATTTTGAATGGATTTCTTCGCAGACGCATCTTTTTTCTACCTTGCCTCAAATTCATTATAATGAGTATTGTACCCGCCTTTTACAACATTATACGTTAAGTTTTCATTACACGGGCTAATA
>DXGK01000119.1 GCA_019113965.1 Candidatus Limosilactobacillus merdipullorum | reverse complement strand
CACCAGGTTGGAAACATAGAGCGGGATATCTTCATCGTTGGAAAGGTTTTGCAACATCTGCTTGTAATCATCGAGGCACAGGTACTCACTTCCGTCGTACAGACTGTCCCGTAACTTATTGCCATAGTACCAACCGATCATCACCATCAAAATCATACAAGTTAGTAGCAAAGTGACGTAACCACCATGAACAAACTTACTCAAGCTGGAAATCAGGAAAACCATTTCAATGGCGGCATACAACACGATGTACAACGTTGCCCACAAACGGTTCGACTTGGCCAGCAGGTACTGGTGCAGCAGGATGGACGTCATCAGCATGGTAATGGTGATGGACAGTCCGTAAGCAGCTTCCATGTGGGCTGAAGTCCGGAAGAATAACAAAATAGAGCAGGTGATCACACACAGCATCCAGTTAATTGGTGAAATGTAGATCTGGCTGCGAGCTAGTGACGGGTGTTCGACCGGCAGACGCGGCAACAATTTGAGCCCGACCGCTTCTTCCACCAAGGTAAAGGAACCGGTAATCAGGGCTTGTGAAGCAATAATCGCCGCCAGGGTCGCAATAATGACCCCAAACAGGTAAACACCTTGTGGCAGCATTTGATAAAACGGGTTGTATCCCGAACCGTGAGCACCCAGTGTCGACAGCCGACTAATTAAAAATGCCCCCTGGCCAAAGTAGTTCAGCGTCAGTGAAACAAAAACGATTGGCCAGGTCACGTAAATCGCCTTGCTGCCCACGTGTCCCATATCGGAATAAAGCGCTTCGGCACCGGTAGTGGCCAGGAATACACTCCCCAGGATAAAAATCCCGACTTTGTTGTGTGGGTCAAACAATAACTCAATCCCGTAGTGCGGCAGCAATGCTTTGAAAACCATCGGGTAAGCGCCAATATTTTTCAAACCGAAAACCGCGAGGAAACCAAACCAAATGATCATAATCGGGCCAAACGCCTGTCCGATAAAGCTGGTCCCAAATCGTTGAATAAAGAAAAGAACCAGCAAAATAGCCAGCGTGATCAAGATCACTTCGCCCTGGTCATGGACGAGAACGCCGTGGTGGCCAAAACTGACTCCCTTCAGCCCTTCGATTGAAGTTGTCACCGTCACCGCCGGCGTCAGGGTCCCGTCTGCCAGTAAGGCGGCACCACCGATAAGCGCCGGGATAATTAACCACTTAGCATACTTGCGAACCAGCGCGTAGAGGGCAAAGATCCCTCCTTCACCCTTGTTGTTCGCCCGCATGGCAATCAAGACGTATTTGACCGTTGTCATCAGCATCAGCGTCCAAAAGACCAGCGATAAACAACCGATAACGTACTTTTCAGTCAAGTACTTGGTCCCGCCAACGTCATTAATTAAGGCGTTCATCGTATAAAGTGGTGAGGTCCCAATATCGCCGTAAACGACACCTAGCGCGATGATGGCATTGGCCAGTAATCTGTTATGACCATTTTGCATCATTCATTCTCCTTCTCTCGTTCAGGAAAATTCTTCCTGCCCTATGATACAATGATTATTTTAGTGCTAAGCGGTGGAATAGTCCAGTTTTGCCGGACGTTATTGGCAAACGATCATCCTCTCCTGCGACACCGTTGTATTAGTGTCTTTTCAGTCAACCTGGTATAATAAGGCGTAAGAAAATCACACAGTGAAAGGAACTAATCAAAGTATGAGTATTAGTCCAACAAGTCCGATTGTTTTACTAATTATCATCTTTATTCTGCTGTTGGCAGCGCTCTTCACGCTGCTTGAATATTCGTTAGTCAAGACGCGGCCGAGCGAGTTGAAGACCCGCAAACAGACTGGCGCCGTCAAGCGTGCAGAATATATGCTTGATCACCTCTCTGAATACCTCTCCACCGCTCAAGTCGGGGTCACGATTACTTCGCTGATCTTAGGGTGGATTGGTGAAGACTATGCCGTGGGGATGTTGATGAAGCTCCACCTGCTGCCACACAACCTGGCAGCCGAATTTTCATCGATCATCGGGATTTTGATTTTTACCTTCCTGCACGCGGTCTTCACCGACCTGGTACCAAAGAACATGGCCATTGACCAGCCGGTACGGATCCTCTTGGCCATCGTGCGACCGGTTCACTTCTTTCACATTATCTTCTTCCCTCTGGTTTGGATCTTTAACATCACGGCGGCAAGCCTGACGAAACTGCTCGGCTTTAACCCCCACCCGGACGAAGATATTTACTCGCAAAGTGAAATCATTTCACTATCGCAGGAATCAGAAAAGGCTGGTGCCTTGGACAAGGAAGATGTCGTCTTTATGGAACGGGCCTTCGAAATGAACGACAAGGTTGCTTCCGAAATCATGGTTGACCGGACGCAATTATCGGTCATCGATAGTAAGGCCACCATTGAAGAAGCCTCCAAGCAGTACTTCAAGCGCAAGTTCACCCGTTACCCAGTTGTCCGCAACAACGATAAGGACCACATCTTAGGTTACGTCTTCAACTATGACATCATGAACGCTTTGCGCAACGGCGACGGTAAGATGCAGGTCACCGAAATCATGCGGTCAATTCCGATGGTTTATGAAAGTCAATCCTTAACCGATGTCATGAACGAAATGGTCAAGGAACACGTACCAATCGTGGTTGTCCAGGATGAATACGGTGGGACTTCCGGGATCATAACCGACAAGGACATCTATGAAGAACTATTCGGGACGATCCACGAAGAAATTGACCATGACAGCGACGAAATGATCGAAAAGGACAAGGTCGACGAAAAGGGCCACCAAGTTTACACCGTTTCCGGAAAGATGAACCTGGACGAC
>DXGK01000118.1 GCA_019113965.1 Candidatus Limosilactobacillus merdipullorum | reverse complement strand
TTGTGATCTTTTTTTGGCTAAAAACATTATTAGCATACTTCACCGACTTCAAGCTGGGCGCTAGCGGCTTATGGCAGTACCTCATCCTGCTCTTCAACCCGTTGGGAACGACCATGCTGTTGTTTGGCATTGCCTTTTACTTTAAAAAATCACGTTTCTTCTACCCGGTGATCATGATTATCGACGGGCTCAACACCCTGTTGCTTTACCTGAACGTGATCTATTTCCGGGAATTTACCGACTTTATGACCATCGCCACGATGACCGGTTATTCCAAGGTCAACCAGGGGCTGTCTGGTTCATCACTGGCATTGACCAACGTCCACGACCTCTTGTACTGGGCGGACATCGTCGTCATTTTAATCTTGATGCTCTTCAAGAAAATTAAGTTCGACCCACGGGCCATCAGTTCACGTCTGGCCTTTGCCATCACTTCCGTCTCCCTGGTGGTTTGCGGGCTGAACCTCACCTTTGCCGAGATGAGCCGGCCGCAACTGCTGGATCGAACCTTTGATCGAACCTACATCGTCAAGTATATGGGGGTCGACTTCTTTACCGGTTATGACTTGGTAAAGTCGCAACACATCAACAGCATGCGGAAGAGTGCAACCCGGTCACAGCTGGACACGGTTCACAAATACACCGAAAAGCACTATGCCGAGCCGAACAAAAAGATGTACGGGATCGCCAAGGGACGAAACGTCATCATCATCCACCTGGAAAGTTTCCAGCAGTTCATTATCGACAAAAAGATCAACGGCCAGGAAGTTACGCCGTTCTTAAACTCGCTGTATCACAGCAACGATACCTACGCCTTCGATAACTTCTTCCACCAGGTTGGCCAGGGGAAGACGTCGGATGCAGAAAACATGCTGGAAACCAGTACCTTTGGGCTCCCGCAGGGCTCACTCTTTGCGACTCTTGGTGCCGATAACACCTTCCAGGGGGCACCAGCGATCCTGAAACAGCGTGCCGGCTACACCAGTGGGGTTTTCCACGGGAACGTGGCCAGCTTCTGGAACCGGAACAACGTTTATAAGAACCTGGGTTACCAGTACTTCTTTGACGCCAGCTACTTTGATACCTCCGGTGATAAAGCGATGGGTTATGGCCTCAAGGATAAGCTCTTGTTCGACAATTCCGTCAACTACCTGCAGAACCTGCAGCAGCCGTTCTACGTCAAGTACCTGACGGTGACTAACCACTTCCCGTTCGACCTTGACGATGAAGATAAGGACCCGAACTTCCAGACGACTAACACGGGCGACACCACGGTCGACAACTACTTTGTCACCGCTCACTACCTTGACCAGTCGATCCAGGAATTCTTCAACTACCTCAAGAAGACGGGCGTCTACAATAACTCCATCATCATGATCTACGGTGACCACTACGGGATTTCCAACTCGGAAAACAAGTACCTGGCACCAGTGATGGGCAAGTCAGCCGACGACTGGACGGACTTTGATAATGCCCAACTGCAACGGGTTCCGATGATGTTTGTCATCCCCAACTCTGGTGGTCACGGCTATATTTCCCACACTTACGGCGGTGAAATTGACGTCTTGCCAACCCTGCTGCACCTGTTAGGGATTAGCTCTAAGCGCTACATTCAGTTTGGGACCGACCTCTTCTCCAAGCAGCACGACCAGGTAGTGGCCTTCCGCAACGAAGACTTCGTCACGCCGAAGTACACCAGCGTCAACGGAACAATTTATGACAACGCTACTGGCAAGGAAGCCAAGTTGACGAAGAAGCAGAAGAAGCAGGTTGCTGCCGATGCTCACCACGTCAACAGGGAACTTCGCTTATCCGACTCGTTGAACCAGAAAAACCTGCTACGGTTCTACCATCCAAAGGGCTTCAAGCCCGTTAACCCGGCTGACTATAACTATGCCAACGGGTTGAAGCGCGAAAAACGGATTGAACGGAAACTGGGAAAGAAGTCAACCAGCATCTTTAGCCGGAACAATAACCAGAGTACGGCCAACGATTACTCCACGGACGCTCCGGAAAAGAACCACAAGTCGACTGATTCCAACCGGATTAAGATTACTAACCCGGACAATTCCAAGAACTAGCTAACCAAAAAAGACGCATCAGCGATTGATGCGCCTTTTGTTTAATGATCAGGAAATTAGGAGAAAAATGGACCACAAGATTACGATTATTCCCACTAGTCAGATAACGCACCAACACATGGCACTCTACCTGACCGCCGACCCTGAAGAAGCGGTCGTCAACAAATACCTGCCCCGTTGTGCCGCTTTTGAACTACGGATTGCCCACGAGCTAGCCGGCGTCATCCTCTTAGAACCCCTGGATTACCAGCAAATCGAGATCAAAAACATTGCTGTCGCCGCTCATTTTCAGGGGCACGGCTACGGAAAAGCACTAGTTCAGTTTGCCAAACGTTACGCCCGTCTACACCAAGCAACCAGCCTGGTTGTCGGTACCGGCTCGACCAGTGTGGAACCACTGCTGCTTTACCAAAAGTGTGGTTTTCGTCCTTACCAAATCGACCAGGACTTCTTCACTCGCAACTATCACCAGCCCATTTACGAACATGGCATCAGACTGCGCGATATGATCCGGCTCGTGGTTCACTTGCAATAACTACCTGATGATTGTGTTATTTCGTGCTGAGTTGGCGGATAACTCTCGCAGGGACAACAGCTACCAGTGTGTTGCTCGGGACGTTTCTGGTGACAACGGCTCCAGTGGCAACCACCACATTGTCACCAATCGTCACCCCCGGGTAATTGTCACTTTCCCGCAAATTCAGACATCGTTACCAATATTGACCGGTTCAACCCTCGCCAAATGTTGTCGTCGTCCTGCCGCCGTCAATGGGTGGTTAACCGTGTAAATATCGGTGTTGGGCCCGATCCACACGTTATTGCCAATGTTAACCTCACCGACATCCAAAACGGTCAAATTGTAATTAGCGAGGAAGTTGTCACCCACATGGATGTTCTTGCCGTTGTCAAAATTAAAACGGCTGTGGATCACCAGGTTTTTGCCGGCCGATCCCAGGATTTCCCGCGCCTTCGCCTCCTGCCTGTCAGCCTGGTTCTCAGGAATTGCGTTAAATTCCTGTGCTAGCGTAGCGGCATGGAGCTTTCGTGCAGCCACTTCCGGCGCCCCAAAATTAAACCATTCACCAGCATTCGGTTTGTCTAACTCTGACATCATCATTTATCCCCTTTCAACTTGCCTGATTTATTATCTACTCCTATCATGATAGGAGTTAAACTATGGTTTAAGTCAACCGGGAGGGAACAAAAATGAGATATTCGATTGGACAAGTTGCCGCCCAACTCAACGTCTCGACTTCAACACTTCGTTATTATGACAAGAAGGGCCTATTACCTTTTGTTGACCGCGACCAAGCTGGTCGGCGGAGTTTCAAGGATAACGACCTCAACTTTCTGGAAGTGATTGGTTGCATGAAGAAATTCGGGATGACCATTGCTGAAATTCGTCATTTCATTGACCTCTGTATGGAGGGTGATGCCACCTTAAAAGACCGTTATGATCTTCTCAAACAAGAGGAAGCATCGGTCCAAAAGCAAATTAAGACCCTGCAAAGCCAGCTCGACTTCCTCCACTACAAGATGTGGTACTTTAAAACCGCACTGGAAGCCGGCACCGAAGAAATCCACTTCACGCCGACTAAAAATGAAGGCCTCCGCGTTGACCCTGACATTCATGAACAATACCAGGCGGCACTGGCAAATTGTCATG
>DXGK01000117.1 GCA_019113965.1 Candidatus Limosilactobacillus merdipullorum | reverse complement strand
GTGGGTCCTGGTGGTCATCATGATTGTCATGTTGACTAGGACGGTTAAAGAGCCCTAGCTTATCGGCTAACCGAGCACCCATAAAGATAAATGGCGGCACCAGTAAGGCATCCAGAAGCCCATTTAAGATTGCCGCCGGGAAAACCTGCTGCAGTTCGACTACTGTCCCACGAAGGTTGCCAAAATACGTCCAGCCAATAATGAAAAAGATTATTGATAGTAAAACCAATTGACTAATGCCCACTGCTAGTCCCAGCCAAATGATTTGCTGGTGAGTCATCCGCTGGTGCTTAGGCAAGCCCAGCGCAATGATGACTGCACCAACAACTACCAACAAAAACAGCTGCAGGAGGTTTTGCCAATTCATCATCTTAAAGAGACAGATCAGCGTGAAACCGATGACCGTCACAACCAAGCCATTGCTAATATCTGTCAGTGCCATTAGGGCAATCGACACCAGGGCGACTACCGCGATATGAAAGTTGCCACTTGGCAACGTGACGTTAAACTGTAGGACGGATAAAATCAGCATCAATAGGAGCGTCACCACGTCAAAAATAACCAGTGCTGCTCGATATTCTAATTTCATAGTGGCATCCGATCGGTATCACGCATCCAACCGATCGCTAATGCCCCCTGGCCGAGGTGAGTCCCAATAACCGGCCCGAAGTAGCTCAACTCAAAGCTGACTTCCGGATGGTCAGCCGCTAGCTTGTCCATCCACTTCTTGCCCGCTTCCGGAGCATTGGCGTGGATAACCACGGCATGAATTGGGTAGTCGACCTTTGCCATCTTTTCCTCAAAGATCTGCTCACAATGCAACTTAGCCCGCTTCATCGACCGTACCTTTTCAAAGGCTTCAATCGAATAACTTGGCGTATCCATCGTCAGCAATGGCTTGATCTTTAAGATCGAACCAACAAAGGCACTGGCGTTGGACAGGCGACCACCCCGAACCAGGTTCTGCAGGTCGTCAACCACGAAGACACTGCGGATCGTCTGCCGGAAGGTCTCCAGGTTGGCTAAGATGGTATCAAGGTCTTTGCCCGCTGCAACTTCCTTGGCCGCTTCAATTGCCAGGTAGCCCATCAGCTTGACGGTCAGGTGGGAATCAAAAGCAATAATCTTGATTTTGTCTTTCATCTGATCAGCTAATTGCTGCACCGTGTTAACAAATCCGGAAATGGATCCCGTCAGGAAAATACTGATGGCAGCATCATAGCCTTCGTCGGCAAGGTGGTTATATAACTCAATCATTTCACCTACTGGCGGTTGCGACGTGCTGGGAAAAGTCGAGGAATGAGCCAGCTTGTCATAAAATTCTTCGTTAGTAATGTCGACCCCTTCGCGATAGCTTTGCCCATCGATCGTTAAGGGGATGGGAACAACATGGATGTTGTATTTTTCCTGCTCTTCCTTAGTGAGGTAAGCAGTGCTGTCAGTCACAACAGCAATTTTCATGGAAAACACCACAACTTTCGTTGAAAATTTTTTAAATTTATTAATCGTTGTTTAGGACAACATTGTGTACAGAATACCACAAGAATGAACAGAAACCAACGGCCATAATTCCCATTTTGTTGGCTTCACAACAATTGCTCGAGTATAATAGACGAGATTGATTAAGGAGGAATTACAATGGCCTTTGATGGACTCTTCACCCACGCAATTGTGCATGAATTACAAACGACGCTACGAACTGGCCGCGTCAGCCGGGTCAGTCAGCCTTATCCTAACGAACTCTTAATGGTTGTGCGGGCCCACCGCCATAATTACACCCTCTTGATGTCCGCTAACCCTTCATATCCGCGGGTTCAGTTGACGGCCATTCCTTACAGCAACCCGCAAGTACCAACCAATTTCACGATGACCATGCGGAAGTACCTGGAAGGAGCCATCCTGGAAGAGGTTAAACAGGTCGGCAACGACCGGATTGTCGAATTTTATTTCACTTCTCGCGACGAAATCGGCGATAACCAGCAGTTGGTAGTGGTGGTCGAAATTATGGCCCGCCACAGCAATGTCACCCTCGTTAACCGCCAAAGCGGTAAGATCATTGACGCCATCAAACACGTCTCTAGCGACCAAAATCGCCTGCGAACGCTCTTGCCAGGGGCAATGTTCATCATGCCGCCCAAGCAAGACAAGGTGAACCCTTACCTGCCAAACCAGCTTTATTCAGACCTCACCCAGCAATTTCAAGGTGATGCTAGTGAACTGGCCAATCAACTACAAAAAAGCTACGAAGGCTTTGGCCGCGACTCTGCCCGCGACTTAGCGGACCGCCTGCTAGCCAGCGACCACTTGCCAACCACCTACCATGAATTTCTAAATGGTTTTGAGCAGCCAACACCAACGCTGATCAGCCAGCCGGGTAAAAAGCAGGCTTTCTTTGCCTTCCCACCGCTCGCTATTGCGGAGCATAGCCAGGAAACTTCTTACCCGACCCTCTCGGAACTACTCGATGCTTACTACGCTCAAAAGGCCGAAGCCGACCGGACCAAGGAACTAGCCGGGCAGGTTCTGCAGGTCGTCAATAATGAGCTAAAAAAAGACCGGCGGAAGGTTAAGAAACTCAACCGTGAGCTTGACGATGCCGCCAAAGCGGATTATTACCGGATTCGCGGCGAAATCCTTACCACCTATCTCGGCCAGCTCAAAGCCGGAATTAAGCAGATCGACTTGCCGAACTTCTACGATGACAACAAACCGCTGACAATTAAACTGCAACCGGAATTGTCGCCCTCGCGAAACGCTCAACGCTACTTCACCCGTTACGATAAGTTGAAGAAGTCAGTGGCCTACGTCAACGACCAGCTGGCCAAGACGAAAGATGAAATCGACTACCTGCAAAATATCAAGGATCAGTTGGACTTCGCTGCCCCCGCTGACGTCAAGGACATGAAGCTGGAATTACAGCAGGAAGGCTACCTCAAGAAGCAACACAAGGGTCGCCGGAAGCAAAAAGTCAGCAAACCGGCCCAGTTCCACACCAGCAATGGGACTTTGGTAATGGTTGGTAAGAACAACCTGCAAAACGACCGGCTGAGCTTTAAAATTGCGAATAAGAACGACACCTGGCTGCATGTTAAGGACATGCCAGGTTCCCACGTCGTCATTCGGGATGCTAAGCCGTCGGATGAAACGATCCTCGAGGCTGCCCAACTGGCCGCCTACTTCTCCAAAGCCCGCAATTCAGACAACGTGCCCGTTGATTACCTGAAGGTCAAGCAATTGCACAAACCCAACGGCGCCAAGCCGGGCTTTGTAACTTTCCGCAACCAAAAGACGCTGGCCGTTACGCCCAAGCTATTAGAAAAATAGACAAAAAGCAAGGCCCCTCACGTTTCTTTGCGTGAGGGGGCTAATTTGTTAAATAACCTTAGTTAAAGAACGCCTTAGCAAATTGCTGGTAGAACTCAATGGCCTGGTAGTAAGCTGACAATTCGACGTATTCATTGGGCATGTGGGAACAATCACCACCCGGGCCGATGATCAAGATGGTAAAGTTCTTCTTGGCCTGGGTAAACTCTTGCCCATCATTGGCGCCAGTGCTGGTCGTCGGTTGCGGGGTAATCCCGAGGGTCTGTTGGGCCACCGCTTGAACCTGGCGGAGCAGCGGTGAATTTTTGTCGCCACCCATGGGTTCTTCTGGAAAGCTATAACGAATGGACAGCTGGTGGTCTGGTTGCTGGTTCAGTTGTTCAATGATCCCATCTAAAGCCTGGTAAACCACCTGGTTTGGGTACTCGGGGATTGTCCGAATATTACCGCCCAGGACGGCATGCGACGGAACGCTGTTAATTTGTTCGCCACCACTGATCTTAGAGGCAATGTGAGTCAACTTGCCCAGGACCGGATCGGCATGGTCAAACTGGTTCAACTTTTCTTTTGCCAGTTGGGCAAATTCCATCAAGTGGTCAATCGCGTTCACCCCGTATTGCGGACGGGAGCTGTGGGCGGCTTTCCCCACCGCGGTCACGTAATAGTCAATCACCCCCTTGCAGGCGTAGGTCACGTTATAGAGGTCGTTATTGGGCTCGCAAACAATCAAGGCATCCAGGTCGTCCGCATAACCCTTCTTGGTCAGCTCGGCAGCCCCATAATTACCGGTTTCTTCACCCACCGTCGCCAGTAGTTTGATGGTCCCGGGCAACTCTTGACCAGCTTCAAGCATGTTCAATAGTGAAGCCACTACCGCTGCTAAGCCGCTCTTCATATCGCAGGCGCCACGACCGTATAACTTGCCATCCTTCACTTCCGCATTAAAGGGGTCGGTCTGCCAGGCATCAAGGTTACCAGGGTCAACCACGTCCATGTGACCAGTAAAGCCGAGCACCTTGCCACCGTGGCCGATGGTAACAACCAGGTTATCCCTCCCCGGAGCATAGTTAATTTTCTCAATCTTCACACCCTTGTCATGATAGGGAGCAAAAAGACTGGCCAGGTAGTCAGCCAGTTCAGACTCATTGGCATTGACCGTTTTGATATTGATGACTTTTTTTAAGATTGTTAGTTCTTGATCCTTATCCATCTGCAGTTCTCCCTTCCAGTTTACTGGTTGTTAGCAATTTGCAAGTAAACGGCCTGTTGGTACATCTTTTGCAGGTTACCGTTCTTCTGATTCTTGGTGATACACTTGTTAATCGAGTTTAGCAGCTGCTTATCATCTTTCCGGACAACGACCCGTGTGCCAGCAGCTGACTTGTCGTACTTAAAGCCAATGTTATCGGCAATCGCATAATCATTTGGGTGCTCCTTGACGTAAGCTTGGGCGGTATCTTCGGCACAAACCACCCCGTCAAGGGTGCCGTTCTTCAGTTCGGTGGTCAAGCTAGCCAGTGAACTTTCGGTTACCACTTTAGCGCCCTTCACCTTATTAGCAATCTTTTCCTGTTCGGACCCCTGTTGTGCACCAAGACTAGTGCCACTCAGGGCTGCGATGTTCTTGTACTTTGCCTTATTCTTCGGTGAAACCAGCAAAACCTGGCCACGGCCACTGTCATTGTGGTAAACCTTCGAGAAGGATACCACCTTGGCCCGCTGATTGGTGTAGGCCATCCCGGCCATCACCACGTCAACCTTCTTGTTTTGCAACTCGGTGATCAATGATGGGAAGGACATGTTAACAACCTTCACGTGCTTAATCCCAGCTTCCTTCGCAATTTCGTGGGCCAGCATGATGTCGTAACCAACGATTTGCTTCTTACCGTTTTTGACAATTTGGAAGTCATAGGGAGCAAAGTCCGCTGACGTCCCGACAACCAACTCGTTCTTGTCCTTGACCTTTTTTAAACTGTTATCTTTTTTACCGCAACCGCCCAATAGGCCGCCCAGTGTAATCACTGCGGCCAATGCGACGACCAGGCTCTTTTTAAACTTAAATTTCATTTTGTTCTCCTTTGTTTGCTATTGCTACTCGATAATATTTCTGTGCTCGATTTCGTCGTCGCATGAAGATTACCCCGTTTCTTGTTTATTTATGCATTGATTATACACTTAATTTTCACTTATGCAAGCTTTATTCAAATAAAATTCATTATTTGTCAATGCTCAATGAATAAAAAGCCCGTTACCGCTCAAGGCGATAACGGGCTGATGATTATTGGTCATTAGGAAACAGGAACATTGTTGCCCCCATGACATTTTTTACATTTAACTGACCATTCTGGACGCGCAGCGCTTGAAACGGGAACTGCGCTTGATATACTGCCCGCGCAATTGGCCGCGGATTTTCCACCTTAGTCTGTGGTTCAGCATCCAAGACGTTGGTGGCAATTTGGCAATAAAGTCCTGGCAAGTCAATGTTCAGAACCTTTGACAAGAATGCAACGTCCGACAGTGGCAATGGGAGAACGCCCTCACGCTGAATCGTCCCATCCTGCTGAACTGCCAGCACTAGCTGGTAGAGACCCGGTTTCGTAATTAAACTACCACACTGGTCAATTAGCCGGTCTACCTGTGCCTTATCTGGGTCAGTTAATTCGACCGGCAAGTACTGGTGAGTTGCTTGGTAGTTTAAATTGATTGGTGACTGGTAATCGGCAGTCACCGCCAGTTTAAACAGCTGGTTGCCATCGTAAAGTAAATCACAGTTGTATAATGGCAGGTGGCTGTTAATGCTGCGAGTATTCCGGTCAATCGGCATCACCAAAAGATGGGTTTCGTCATTGACGTCCAGCTGATCAATCAGATCCTCCCGGCTCGACGGGATCAACAAGTAATCCGGGTGCTCAATTCCGACAATGGATTGGATATTTTCGGCAATCAACGGTTCGATGTACCGCTTATGGGCCAACAGTGGCGAAAGAATAACCGAACTGGGATTGTTGTTCACCACAATGATGTGGTAACCATAGTGACGTAATTTTGCCATCACGGCAGCGTAAAAGTAGTCACCGGCACTCCCAATACCAAGCCGGAAAGGCCCGGTCCCGACAATCATCACACTCGGTGAATCCTCCACCTTGGACTCATCTTCCATCTCAAAGGTGCTGTAGTAGGTCTCAACATCCGTCCCAAATTCACCACCGGTTGGTTCCACCATCTTGTAGGTGCGGTTAATACCGTTGTTATGGCGCAGGGCCGCAACCCGCCCTTCTCCAATCCCCCACAACGAAGCAATCAACTTGTCGGGGATCCCGAGGTATTTAGCTTGTTGTAGTAAGTCCTCATCCCCGGGCTGATTATTCAGCGCGGCAACTATGCGTAACATTTTCCGCAATTCAACAAAGTAGTATTCATCGATCTTGGTCATTTCCGATAGCTCGTCCGGCGAATAACCTCGACGCAGGGCTTCCATCAGGAGGTAAAAGCGACCAATCTGCGGGTGAATCAGCCCGGAGATCAGATCATCCTCACTTAATTCGCGCTCCTTTTGAAGTCTGAGATCTTCACCGCGGTCAAACGACACTGCCTTGCAGAGGGCTTCGACCAGGCTCCGGCCAATGCCAATCACCGAACCTAAAGACTTTTTCTGGGTCGATAGCAAGCGGTTCTTACCGTGTAAGATACTCGAAGGCCAAACAGGGACCCGGACTGCGATCCGGTCCATCGTCGGCTCGGTGACGGCGGCATGACGGTAGTAGCCATGGTCTAAGTGAATGTCCACCAGGTTCATCCCGGCATAAAGCTGGCCGACAACTGTCCCGACGGGATATCCAGTCGCCCGGCTAACGAAAGTACTCATCCGGTCCAGATAAGGACTATTTTTAATAACGTAAAACTGCTCCTTGTCCTCATCGAGGGCAAATTGAACGTGGTTGATCCCCACGACCCGCAACTTCCGTGTAATCGCAAAAGCGGTATCCCGCATATCCTGGATTTCCCGGTCCAGCAGCGTCTGGGTTGGGGTGACTGCCACCGAGTCCCCTGCGTGGGTCCCAATTGGGTCAATATCTTCGATCATGGCCAGTTGCATCATAGTTCCAGAAGCGTCGCGCAAGACGATGACTTCAATTTCCTTCAATCCGGCCAGGCTTTGCTGAACCAGAATTTGCCCGGCACGGGACCGTTGCAAGCCAATCGTTACCGCTTCATGCATCTCGCTTTTATCGTGAACAATCCGCCAAAAACTGCTGGTCTTGGGCATAATTGAGCGGATAATGGCTGGATAGCCGATCTGGCTGACAATGTCATCCGCCGCCTGGTAATTATCGACCGTCGCGATCTTCTTCATCGGCGCATCCATCAAATGCAACGTCCGGCTCAGCATCACGGGGTTGTTAATTTGGCGGATCGTGGATAAGGGGCTACCGAGCAATTCAACGTTGTTCTTTTGCAAAACGCCACTTTCGGCAACTTCCTGCATCACTTCAAAACCGTGACGACCACCAAGCGTTGGCACAACGTACTTCGGGTGGTATTGCTCAATGAGATTTTCGACGTTGGTGCTGGTGACAGGCACAATCTCCGCATGGTCAACCGCCATTTGGGCATCCAGTGAAAATGAAAAGGGGTTGGAGCTGATTAAGACCGTCGTAAAGCCCCTCTTTTTCATGCTAGCGGCAATTTCCAAGGTAAGGGTATCTTGTTCGTCACCGTGTTGCAAGGTGTCCGATTCGGTACCAACAATTAAGACGTAATCTTTTTGTTCAGTCATTATCTTCCCTCCCGGACACGCATCGCGTCCATGAATTCGTCAAACAGGCCGTTCGTCTCGTCAGGGCCTGGCGCACCATCAGGGAAGAACTGGACCGAAAAGGCGGCATAATCACGGTGCCGCAAGCCCTGGACGGAACCGTCGAGCAGGTCCACGTAGGTGACATAGAGTTGACTACGGTCAACTGCATCATGAGTCAGAATATACCCCTGGTTCTGGGTTGCGTAGACAATGTGGCCAGTAATCACCTCTTTAATCGGGTGGTTCATTCCGCTGTGTTCGGGAACGATCGGCTTCACACTGCAGCCGTTGGCAACTGCAAACAATTCATGGCCTAAGCCAATGCCAAACAGCGGCACCTTCGCCTCAACTTCGCGGATCATCTGCAGAACCGACGCCCGCAGACTCGCTGGATTGCCGGGACCGCTTGAAAGCACGACTCCGTCAGGATCTAATCGCAGGATTTCTTCTGCCGTGGCATTGTACGGCAGGACCGTAACGTTGCACTTGCGCCGGCTGAGCTCCCGCAGGATACCATTTTTTAACCCGAAGTCCACCACCACAACACTCAGCCCGACGTCGGGGTTGGGAAATGGTTTTGGTGTGGATACCTGAGCGACCTGCTGGTTAGTCAGTACCGTCGCCTGGAGTTGGTCAAAAGCGTGCTCGTCTGGGACCGGCACGATGCTCCCCTTCAAGATCTTCCTGGCATCACGCAAACGGTGGGTTAGTGCCCGGGTATCGACGTTGGCAATGCCCGGGATGTTCATTGAATTAAGGTAACGGTCCAGCGTTAGCCGCCGCTGCTTGTTAGTCGAGACGTTGGCAATGTTGCGAACCACCACCCCTTTAATCGTCGGCACGATCGACTCGTAAATGTTACGGTCAATTCCGTAGTTGCCGATATCAGGAGTTGTAAAAACGACAATCTGGTTGTGGTAAACCTGGTTAGTAATCACTTCCTGGTAACCGGTCATAACGGTGGTAAAGACCATTTCGCCAAAGGTCACCGCCGGGGCACCAAAACCAGTCCCTGGGAACACTGAACCATCTTCAAGTATTAAATAACGATCAGCCATATCAATTCCCCTTATTTTGCTGCCGTAATTTATCAATCATCTGTTGGAAGTATGCCGGAAGCGGCGCAGTAAAGACCATTTCCTTGCCGGTACGGGGATGGACAAACCCCAGCAAACGGGCATGAAGGTATTGACCATTCCCCGGCAATGTCTTTCGCGGACCGTAAAGCGGGTCCCCAGCCAGCGGGTGACCAATTGAGGACATGTGGACCCGAATCTGGTGGGTCCGGCCTGTTTCTAGCCGACATTTAATCAACGTATACTGGCGGAAACGCTCTAGCACCTGAAAATGAGTAACGGCGTGGCGGCCGCCTGCCACTACCGCCTGCTTTTTACGGTCCTTCCGCGACCGCCCCAAGGGAGCATCAATGGTTCCATTGTCTTCACTTATCCGTCCGTGAACTAGGGCCACGTATTCCCGCTTGGTCGTCTTTGCCTTCAGCTGGGCTGCCAAGCTGCGGTGGGCCTGGTCATTTTTGGCCACCATCAGTAATCCTGACGTGTCCTTATCAATCCGGTGAACGATTCCCGGCCGAAATTCACCATTAATGGTTGAAAGTGGGCAATGGTAAAGGAGGGCATTAACCAGGGTATGGTCTGGGTGGCCAGGTGACGGGTGAACCACCATTCCCTGCGGCTTGTTAACGACCAGCACGTCGTCGTCTTCATAGACGATGTCCAAGGGAATCTTTTCGGGCGTGAGGTCAATTTTGTGCGGCTGTTCTGGGGTGATTACTACCTGGTCGCCTGCCTTCACCTTGTACTTATCGGCAACTTGTTGGCTGTTGACCACTACCAGTCCCAGCTTGATCCAACGCTGCAGTTTCGAACGCGAGAATTGGCCTAATTTAGTGGCCAAAACCTTATCCAGCCGGCCGTGATCACCTTGTTCAATTGTTAATTCAATCGGATCCATACTAATCGTCCTCTTTAAGTATTTGAATCGCTAACAAGATTACACCAATCGTCAGCAAGCTATCGGCAAAGTTGAACACCGGAAAATTAACTGGTACTAATTCAAACATATCGACGACGTAGCCTAACCGCAGCCGGTCAATAAAGTTGCCCAGGGTTCCTGCCAAAATCAGGCAAAGACTGATTTCTGGCCACCGCCGCCCACGGTAATACCTCATCAACCAGGCAATCACAACAAGGGCGACTATCGTGATGATAATAAAGAACCATTGCTGCCCTTCCAACATACTCCAGGCTGCTCCAGTGTTGTGAAGGTTGGTTAAATCGAAGATCCCCGGAATCATTGTGGTCGTTTGGTTGACCGACAGGTGAGCGGTTACCAGCCACTTGATTACTTGGTCGATGACCATCAATACCACTGTTAATAGGACATAAATCATTGATTAATCCCCTTGCTATGAGTTCTTTAAGATGCGCTGCAAGTCGACGATTGACCGGTGCGAAAAAGTGTATGTCATGACTTCGCCATTAACGGTCATTGTCATGGTGTGTTTGGTGAAACGTGGCTGTCGGATATCCTTGAGTGGCACCACCAGGAAGTCGCGTTGTAGTAAGCGGCTAAAGGTCATCGCCTGGGGAGTTACTGACACAGTCCGCCGTTGGATCCCGAAAAATGTTAAAATCAAAAAAATAGCGATCAACACAGCAGAAATCCACTGAAAATGTGTTATTTCAAGCCAGACTACCAGCCCAGCGATGAGGATGAGCAGTGTCCAGCTCCAGTCAATGATGGCGCTCGTCAGATCCGGCTGATAAAAGTATTTTTTAGTTTCTTGCATCATTGCCTCCGGAAGAAAGAAAGTAATTTAAGTGATTTCAATTTATACAGACGCGGCAACAAAAGGGAATCCCGGTCCCACCGGCTTGGGGATCCTGATCGTTGCCAATAAAAAGCAAACGCAGCTCACCGCGACGTTGCACTCTGCTAGCAACCATGAGGGTGAATTTGCAGCGGCTATTAATGGCTTCCAATACTTGGTGACTCATTTTGACCACCAGGAATTGGTAATGTTTAATACAGATAGTCGTTTGCTAAGCGACGCCGTCAGCAAGCGCTATGCCAAACACTTTGATCGGCAGCTGACCACCCTTCTTAAGCTGATGGACCAGTTTGCGACGGTGATTACCCGCTGGGTACCGGAAAAAGAAAACCACGGCGCTCATCACCTGTCCAACCAGGCTCTCCACCAAATTGAGCCACGGCCCTGATTACTAGTCAATCACAATCAGATTATAGCAAAAAAGTACCATTAATTAACGGATCTTATGGCCCCAGTACTGGAATAAATCAGTCCGCAGTGCACCGTTATAAAGCTTCCGACATTTGGTGGCCTTCTGCCCGTAGTACTTTTCAAATTCGAGGTCCGCGGTCAGGATGTACTTGCTCCATGACGTCAGCGGCCGGTAAAGCTCACCCATCTGCCGGTAGAGCTCCCGTGCTTGTTCACGGTCACCCAACCGTTCCCCGTATGGTGGATTGGCAACGATCACACCGTTGATCTCGTCTGTCCGCCAGTCCTTGACGGCTAACTGCTTGAAAAAAATATCGTGCGTCAGTCCGGCTGCCTGGCAGTTACACTTGGCAATATCGACCATTCGCTGGTCAATATCGTAGCCGTGAATTTCGAGTTGGGCGTCGTAGTCCGCTAAGCTATCTGCTTCGTCTCTAACTTCATCGCTATCCGTAGGCCCAACCAGGTTGACCCACCGTTCGCAGAGAAAGTCGCGATTAATCCCCGGGGCAATGTTGTGGCCAATCAAGCCGGCCTCAATGGGGATGGTACCAGAACCGCATACCGGATCGACAAACGGATTATCATTGAACCAGTGCGCCAGCAACACCAGGGCCGCCGCCATTGTTTCCTTTAGTGGTGCACCACCCTTTTCCTGACGATAGCCACGCTTAAACAGACTTTCCCCACTAGTATCCAGCGTCAGCATCACATGGTCCTTAACGATTGAGACTTCCAGTGGGTACAGCATCCCTGTTTCTGGCAGACGCGTTCGCCGGTGATAGCTGTCAGCCAATGACTTGGCAACCGCCTTTTTGACAATTGCCTGGACACTAGGAACGTGGTGCAACTGTGAGCGGTGACTTTTCCCTTCCACGGGGAATTTGGCATCTACTGGCAAGTAAGCATCCCAAGGTAGTTGACGCGTTTTTTCAAACAGCTCATCAAAAGTGGTGGCCTGAAATTCACCCGCCACAATTTTCACCCGGTCGGAGGTTCTCAACCATAAGTTGGTTTTAATGACATCCTTCATTGTCCCCTGGTAACGGACCCGCCCATTTTCCACCTGCGTCTCATAGCCAAGACGGCGTAGCTCCTTACCAACCAACGCCTCAACACCAGAGGCAGCGGTGGCGATCAACTGAAACTGTTGCATCAGTGTCCCTTCTCTCGTTTTAATCTTAAGTAAAAAATTCTCACAAAAAAACCCGGGATAAACCCGGGTGCCTGTTTTGCAAACCTCTGTAGGCCATGTTTTGTCGTAATTCAGCCGTCAGGCACAACTGAACCGAGGTTATCATCTGTCTCAGGGCACAAAGCCCTCCCCTGGAATCGCTTCAATTTGCTATCCAAAGCTCCCCGACCAAAGTTTGGGTTTACCGCTTGAGGGGTTTACCGCGTTCCACTGCTACTGTTTCCAGCAACACTCGTCACTGTGGCACTTTTCAGAAATACTCGGGCATAGCAGAGCCTTAGCCGTTTCTTTCGCCGTCACCTAAAAGGTGCCCCGCCTTATTTTTTCAGCGAGCACAAACACTACGGACATCGCAGTCCGTGCGAGCATGGACCTTCCTAACGCAATACAAGATTGCGCTCAATAACCCAAGGTTTGCAAAGTTTTAATTAAAGTAAATGCGAATCAGAATCGTCGCTTTCTCCGTTCCCCATTTGGGTACCAAAGACGCGCCGTTCCAGGTTTGACAACCGTTTCAAAATGTCCATGTTAGTGGCACTTGAAACCGGCTGTCCACCTTCGTTTGCACTGTGGCTCATGTTAGAACCAACTTCAACTTGACGGTTTAATTCATCAACCTTCGCCCGCAAACGTTCGTTTTCGTTCTTCAGGCGCTTCAGTTCAGAGTGAAAGGTGTCGTAATCCTTGATCACATCATCGAGAAAAGCATCAACTTCAGCACGGTCATAACCAATGCCGATGCTCTTTTCCTTAAACTGTTTATGCAGGATATCTTCTGCTGTGAACTTAATCTCACTCAACTTTTTCACACCTCATTTGCTGATTTTATCCGTCAACAAATTTATGTTACCAAAAATTAGCTTTCTTGCAAAGTGTAAATAAGGAAAATAATTATCAAAAGGGATTTCTTAGTCAAATCTTAGTTTTCATCATCGTCAGCTTTTTCGAGCTGGCGTTCGCCCCATGCCTCGGCAGCGTTTTGCAGTTCGTCAAAGTCGACGAGCCGGACTGGATAATTTTTCTGCTCCTGTGCCCGTTCCATCGCCGCATAATCCCATTTCGGTTTTCCCTCATGGTCAGGGTCATAAACGATGATTGCCTCGTCACTATAGTTCAGCATAAAGTCGGTATAGGCCCGCAGTTGCCCGGGCGTTTGGTAAGGTCCCTTCGTCACTGACGAGGCAAAGTCAACGCGCTGAGTAAGACGTGCTAGCTTAGCCTGGTTGCTTTCGTTCCACCGTTGACCAAAGTGTTCGTACGGGGTCATTACCGCCACCTTAAGCTGGTTGTAGTCCTTTTTCAATGCTAAACCAGCTTCTGCCGCCCACTGGTCAACGCCCAAGTTGGCACCGGCTAACAACCAAAAAATATCTGTCGTTTCATTTAACTTTTCTTTTAATAATTGCGACAAGACTTCCTTTATTACCGTCACTTTGGGATCATCGTCTTTAAAAACGTTCAGTTCGAAAGCACGATAACCGGTCACCCATACGCGTTTCATTCTGCTCCTCCACGTTAATATCTCCGCCGTTTCCATGTTTCTCTGGTATAATAGCACCTAGTCAAGGGAGGGAGTAACTATTTCTATTCATTACCCGAACGGACAACGCCCCCAGACCGGTGGTAACTTCCGTGATGCTATTCCGGCACCACACCAGTCAACCTTCTCCCGGCGGGGGATGACTCTGGAAAAGGCAGTCAACGACAGCAACGCTTTCTACCTAGCCCACCACATCGCGGTTGTCCATAAGAAACCGACACCGATTCAGCTCGTCCACGTCGACTATCCTCAACGGAGTCTGGCGGTGATTAAGGAAGCCTATTTCAGGCGCCCTTCTACTACTGATTATAACGGTGTTTATCGTGGTTACTACCTCGACTTTGATGCCAAGGAAACCAGGAACAAAACATCTTTTCCTTTAAAAAACTTTCATCAGCACCAGGTGACTCATTTAAAGGAATGTTTATATCAGGATGGAATCTGTTTTGCGTTAATTCGTTTTACGACGTTAGACAAAACATTCGTCTATCCAGCCACTAGTTTACTGGTTGATTGGGATCATTACTGCAGTGGACAAAAAAAGTCCATTCCCTTAACCAAAATTATTTCTGACGGCTATGAAGTTCATAGCGGCTTCAATCCGCGAATTAACTACCTAACTGGTGTCGACCAGTTAATTGCCGCCAGTCAGCAATAAAGGAGAAAGAAATGTCAGATAACAATCAACCATCAAGAAAAGATTACTTGATGGACCAACGCCCCAACCGTTCCGGCGGTTCCCGGGGCATTTCAGTTAAGCGAATTCTCTTATGGATTCTCGGCATTGTCGTCCTACTGATTGTGGCCGGCGCCTGCCTCTTCTTCTACTACGCTTCCAGTGCGCCAAAGATTAGCCGTAATGAACTGGCCAGCCAGACCACGACCACCATTTATGACCGCGACGACAAGGTTATTTCTCGCCTGGGTGCGCAAAAGCGGGAATACGCTCAGGATGATCAGATCCCGGCTGACCTGAAACACGCCGTCGTATCTATCGAAGACCGCCGTTTCTACCGTCACCACGGTGTCGATCCAGTTCGAATTGTTGGTGCTGCAGTAAACAACGTCTTTGGTCGTTCCAACGGTGGCACGCAAGGTGGTAGTACCTTGACCCAACAACTGGTTAAGTTGTCGGTCTTTTCAACAGCTGCCTCCGACCGGACTTTCAAGAGAAAAGCCCAGGAAGCATGGTTAGCCATTAACGTGGAACACCACTTTAGTAAGAACCAAATTCTCGATTTCTACATTAACAAGGTTTACATGGGTAACGGTGTCTACGGAATGAAGACCGCCGCCCAGTATTACTACGGAAAAGATTTGGATCAACTGTCGCTTTCCCAGCTGGCACTGCTGGCCGGGATTCCGCAATCACCAACCTACTATAACCCGATGGCTTCAGACACCAGCAACGCAACGAAACGCCGCAACGAAGTGCTGAATGCCATGGTCCGTAGCAAGTACATCAGCCAAGCCGATGCAGAGAGTGCAAAAAAGGATAGCGTAACTGACGGTCTCGACCCAAGTCACGGTGACACTTCCAGCGGTGATGCAAACGTCGATGAAAAGGTGATTGACCCATATGTAAAGGAAGTTATGGGCCAGCTCTACGCCAAGGGCTACAACCCTTACACCGACGGTCTTGAAGTTCATACCAACATGGACCTCGGGGCCCAAAAGCACCTCTACAATGCTGCGAATAACAGTGTTCCTTTCCAGAGTGACCAGATGCAAGCCGGAGTGGCAGTTACCGACCCTCACAATGGTCAAATCATCGCAATGCTCGGTGGTCGTCACATCGGCAAGACGATCTTCGGCCTCAACCGGGCGGTCCAAACCGACCGTTCATCTGGTTCGACTGCTAAGCCAATCATGGACTATGGCCCGGCAATTGAATACCTGCAGTGGCCAACCTATAAGAGCGTTCAGGATACCAAATACACCTACCCAGGTACCAACAGCGTCCTTCACGACTTTGACCACCAGTACAAGGGGACGATGACGATGCGCGACGCCCTGATCCAGTCACGGAACGTGCCTGCAATCCGCACACTGCAAACGGTTGGCATTTCACGGGCTACCGAATTCCTGAAGGGACTCGGGATTTCTCAAAAGAAGCCGTACACCCTGCAAAACGGGATTGGCTTGTACATTTCCCCACTTCAACTGTCAGCAGCCTACGCGGCCTTTGCCAATGGTGGTATCTACTACCGGCCATACTACA
Source organism: Candidatus Limosilactobacillus merdipullorum (assembly GCA_019113965.1). GTDB lineage: Bacteria > Bacillota > Bacilli > Lactobacillales > Lactobacillaceae > Limosilactobacillus > Limosilactobacillus merdipullorum. The sequence continues at coordinate 525 of DXGK01000117.1, read as the reverse complement.
TTTCATCAATCACAACGCAGGACGGGACGACCAAAACCTACAACAAGCACGGCCAGCGGGCAATGAATCGTGCCACTGCTTATATGATGACCTTCATGTTGAAGGGAGTTATTAACGACTCACAAGGGAGTGGGACGGCTGCTCGTCTGAGTGGTGTTCACCAGGCCGCTAAGACCGGGACCACTGAATTCCCAACTAGTGGGCACAGCGGTGTCATGGACTCCTGGATGGCTGGCTACACTAAGAACTACTCAGTTGCCGTTTGGACTGGTTACGATCACCCAATGGCTGCCGGTGGTGGCATCTCAGATTCCTACACCCAGTCAGCTCAGTTGCTTTACCGTTCAATGATTTCCTACCTGGATAACCTGAACCACGCTAGCAACTGGCGGATGCCATCATCTGTCGAGGCGGTTCGTTACCGTGGCCACCGCGAACTCGTGATCAAAGACTCCAAGTGGGCGCTTGGAATGATTGCTGATAGCGAACGGGAAGAATCAGGTAGCAGCGCTTCGTCATCATCAT
>DXGK01000116.1 GCA_019113965.1 Candidatus Limosilactobacillus merdipullorum | reverse complement strand
TGGCCAAGCAGGGCACCAACTTTGCCGACGTTCATACTTCGTTAATGAAGCGGGCCATTATTACCGCCGACGTGATCCTGGAGCAAATTCACCAGGACTACCTGCCGATTCATAAGACCTGGCGACTCAACGAACGCCACTATGGGGCACTGAGTGGCCTGAATAAGGAAGCGGTTCGGCAAAAGTACGGCACTACGCAGTGGAAAAAGTGGCGGCGGGGTTTTGTTGACGTGCCACCACGGTTGACGGTGCGCCAGCACGACCGCCGTTATGACCGGCTGGGCGTGAAGGTGCCGCTAAGTGAGAGCTTGCAAATGACCCAGCGAAGGTTACTGCCGTACTGGCAAGATCAAATTGCGCCACGACTGTTAGACGGTAAGAATCAATTGGTTGTCGCTCACGGGAGTTCATTGCGGGCATTGATCAAGTACCTGGATCAAATTCCAGATGACCAGATTGACTCCGTGGAAGTGCCAAACGGTGAACCGATCGTCTACCGCTTCGACCAGCATCTCCATGTCGTTGACAAACAAGTCCTACTGAAGGAGGAACACTAATGGCAATTCACGAACTGCAAAACAATCCACAACTGAAGGGACAGATTCAGTTGCTCGACAACATTACCTACGCGGCGGCCGATGGTGAACCACAAAAGATGGCGATCCTGCTGCCATGGGCAACGACGACGGCGATTAAGACCGCAAAGCGGCCACTGATCGTCTTTGTGCAGGGGAGTTCCTGGCGCTTGCCACGACTCGGCCGACAAATTCCGCAGCTCGTTGACTTTGCGCGGGCCGGCTACATTGTGGCGACTGTCCAGCACCGCAATGCCTTGGATGGTCACCATTTTCCCGCCTTCCTGATGGACGTGAAAACGGCCATCCGTTACCTCCGGGCCAACGCTGACAAGTACGATATTGATCCCCAACGAGTAGCCCTCTGGGGGACTTCATCGGGTGCCAACGCCTCACTGTTGGCCGGGCTGACACCGGATGATCCGCGCTACCGGACTGATGACTACGTGAACGAAAGTGACCGGGTCAACGCGGTGGTGAGCTGCTTTGGGCCAACCGACGTGGCCGACACCTTTGACTTTACCGGCAAGAAGCCAGGATCTGATATCCTGCAGTACTGTCTCTTCGGTTTGGACAAGCAGCAGTGGCAGCAGAAAAAGGCGGCGATGAGCCCGGTTAAGCAGGTTCAACCGGGGAAAGAGTACCCACCATTCCTTCTCTTGCATGGAGATGCGGACAAGACGGTGCCGTATCACGAAATGGAAGAAATGTACCACGCCTTAGAGGATAACGGCGCCAGTGTGGAAGCTTACCGGGTTCACGGGGCAAACCACGAAGCCGATTTTTGGAGCCCAGCAGTTTATGATGTCATTCGGGAATTTTTGAATGGCATTGAGAAGCCAAATGTGAAATAATAGTTTCGTTGTTTTTAAACGAGAAAAAAGAAAAGCTGCAGTGAAGAATTTTGCTGCTGCTTTTCTTTGGCTAAAATGGGAAGGATTGAAGTTTTATCTTGATTACGATGGCAGGGATGATCGGCGCGGGCAAGTCAAGCATGACGGGGATCTTAGCGCGTCAGTTAGGAACGAAGGCTTATTATGAACCAGTCAATGACAACCCGGTACTGCCCCTTTTCTACAAGGGTAATGAAATTGCCGCCGCTAAGCGCAAGGCTGGCGACAAGGAAGCAACCAATCCCTACGCTTACTTATTGCAGACCTTTTTCTTGAACCGGCGCTTCAAGATGATCAAACAGGCAATGCAGGATGACAACAACGTCCTGGACCGTTCCATCTATGAAGACGAAATCTTCATGAAGATGAACGCCGACCTGGGGAACGCCACCGAGGTGGAATGGGAGATCTATGAATCACTGCTGAAGAACATGATGGAAGAGCTCCCGTACGCCGCTCACAAGAAGGCCCCGGACCTGATGGTGATGATCGACGTTGACTACCCAACGGTGATCAAGCGGATCCAGAAGCGTGGTCGGGAATACGAGCAGGTTGAAACCGATCCGTCGCTGGTCGACTACTACAAACGCCTGCTGAAGTACTACGCCAAGTGGAAGCACGAATACGATGCTTCACCACTGCTGGTGATCAACGGGGCCAAGTATGACTTTATGAGCAACCTGGAAGACCGCCAGGCGGTGCTCGACCAAATTTACCGCGAGTTGCTGCGGATCAACTCACTGGATGACGAACGGTTTAGCATCCTGGAAAAGGCGTTGGATAGCCTGCGTCTCGACGACAAGCCGGCATTACCGGCGGATGATGCCAAAATTAAATAAGCTTGATATTTGAAAAGGGAGACAGCGAGGCTGCCTCCCTTTTGTGTGCAATAAAATGTATCAACATCGCGCTAGTTGTGGGTCTGGAACGCATGCTCTGTTGTTAATGTACAGTTATATAATAAAACTTGCTCGGTTGTTTGCGGTCTGGAACGTGGTGGCCACCATTTGAAGCTAATTGCTGCGCAATCATCTTCAAACTGGGGCTTTACCTAAGCGTTAAAACGCTAAGGTAAATGTCACCACTGAGACCGCCAACCTGCGCAAGTTTTAATATTTATTGAAATTTCAAATGATCATATTCCATTCAACAAGCTCAGAAGTAGTTGACAGTCTGTTAATTCGTCAATACTAATGACACAAAAAGCCAGCATGGGGCTCAGCCGTGAAATTGACGTTAGCAATTGATTGCTTACGTCAAGACCTGGCTTTGAAATAATCTTTGATTGGTTCAAAGCAGTGTCCACCAAATAGGCTAGCTTCGCGTCGCGGCGTTCCAGCCCCTAAATGCTGGCTTTTGTATTGTCATTAACAGTGAAGATTTATGCCAAAGTGCCCATCGGGTCCCATGGTTTGAGGACGATCGGCTTCTGTGCGGCCTGTTTTTGCAGTTTGTCGCTCAGGTACTTACGATTGATGACTACTTGGTAAACGTACTTATCCATCCAGGCGTCGCTCATGACGAAGTAACCCTTGGTTCCCACCTTCGGGCCCCATGAGTTTTCAACCTTCCACTTGGTCGGCTGACCGTCAACCAGGTCGACACCGGTTAGGACCATGGCGTGGTCCATCATGGATTCGCCGTAATCGAGAGCGTCAGCCTTGGACATGGACAGGTCGGTATCAAAGAGCTTTTCGTAATCGTAAGTGTTCAAAGCCATGATCCCGTTCTTGGTTTCGGAGTACTTAACCACGTCCGAACCGAACCAGACGCTTTCACCGGCCTGCAGCTGCTTGATGGCCAGCTTCTTCACGTCGTCCATGGCCAGGTTAAGGTGCTTAACCTGCCGACCACCAACAACGTTACCCAGCATATCGATGGTGTAGGTCTTACCGTATTCCTTGTCATCAGTTGGTGCCTGAATGATGGAAATGTAGTCGTCAAGGTTCCAGCCGATGTACTTTTTGAAGAATTCCTGTGGTGTCAGATCAGCATCACGGTGGAATTCCTTATCTTTCTTGGTCCGGTATTCCCAGTTAAACTTGGTGACCGGCTCACCAAAGGCATAGCAGAGCATCCGGTAAACGTTGTTCAACATCTTCTGCCGGGTAGCATTCAGTTCATCGTCACTCGCGTGGTCGTTAACCATCTTGCGCAGGATAACGGCATCGTGGCGTAGCTGGTTGTTGAGGACACTGTTAATCCCATCCGACGAGTTGGAGTTAAATGATTCCGGCATTGCGGACTGCGGAACAACCCCGTACTTGGCAACAAGTGCGCAGAGCATGTCCCACTGACCACCGTCTTGTTGCGGAGTTGCCATCAACCAGGCCACCTTGCGGTCGTCGTGGTCAAGGTCAGCGGTCTTGATGACGTTTTCGTAGAACCAGTTGGCCTTTTCGAACTTGTCCCAGAAGAACATGTATGACTGGGATAATTCAAAGTCGTCAGGTAGGTTGAACTTTTCGTGCATTTGGTGACGCATGGTGTTCAGTGCGGCAAACATCCAGCAGCGGCCGGAACGCTTTTGGTCGGCAACGTTCCCGGTATCCAAATCGATGGAGAAGTGCGGGTCGTTGTCGGCTAAGGAATGCCAGTTAAAGCTAGCAGCCCGGACACCGTTCTTGGTAACGGCGCTTTCCAGGACGCTGCTCTCGCGGCGCGATTGGTAATCAGCACTAAACTTTTTTACATTAGCGGGTGTAATTTCAAAAGACAAAATAATCACTCCTCAGTTTGTTATAACAACATTATAGGCTACTGGTACTAGTAAGGCCAATCGGCGAGGCGGTCAGCTTCGGTGATCTCACGGATGTCCTTGGCAGGGACACCAACGGCGACGCAATTAGCCGGGATATCACGTGAAACCACTGCACCGGCACCGATTACTGCATTGTCACCGATGGTCACTCCTGGTAGGACGGTCACGTTAGCACCAAACCAGACGTTATCTCCGATGGTGACTGGGGATGCATATTCAGCGATTTGAACGTTACCATTGTTATCCACGTGGGGGTTCCGCTGGTCGGCTAGGAGGGGATGCGTGGCTGTGACAATGGTCACGTTGGGACCAAACATGCAGTGATCGCCAATGATGACGGGGCAAGAATCCAGGACCGTTAAGTTAAAGTTGGCAAAGGTATCGTTACCAATAGTGGTGAAGCGGCCGTAATCAAAGTGAATGGGACCGGCAAAGTAGACGTGTTGACCATGGTTCGGAAGCAACTGGTCGATAATGGCAAGCCGTTCATCTTCATCATCGGTTTGGTTGTACTGACGGTCGAGCTGGTGGGCCATTTTTTGCAAAGCGACTAGTTCCTTACTGCGGGGATTATAAGGCTTTCCCGCCAGCATCTTTTTTGTGTTTTCGTCCAAAGCAAATAACCTCTTTTCTGTGAAAAAACCGGAGCCCAGCAGGCTCCGGCAAATGTTGTTCAAATTATAATTAACGGGCGTGCTTAACCACTGGCCCGTTTTCAGTGCCGACGATGACGTCGTTGACCCGGTTCAAGAACAAACCGACCTCGACCACACCCACAATGTGGATCAGCTTTTCGTATAACTTAGCGGGATCATCGATTTGCCCGAGGTGCAGGTCGATGATGTAGTTTTGCTGGTCAGTGAGGTACTTTTCTTCGCCGTCCATCCGCCAACTTGGTTTGAAGCCCATCTTTTCCATCTTGGCAAAGACGTGCGAACTACCAAAGGGGATCACTTCTACTGGCAATGGGAAAGCGCCCAGCTTGTGGACCATCTTGGATTGGTCAACGATCCACATGCACTTGTCAGAAGCGTCTGCCACGATCTTTTCCCAGAGGAGGGCGCCACCGCCACCCTTGATTCCCTGGAAATCATCGCTGACTTCATCAGCACCGTCGATGACCAGGTCAATGTGGTCAACGTCATCCAGGTCCTTAATAGTAATCCCCAGTGATTCGGCCTGCTTGGTAGTCCGGGTTGAAGTAGTAACACCCACGATGTTGAGGTGTTCTTCGTTAACCCGCTTGCCGAGGGCATCGACCATGTAACGAACTGTACTGCCAGTCCCCAGACCAACGATCATCCCGTCCTTGACGTACTTGACGGCTTCTTGGCCGACGAGGGCCTTCAGCTTGTTTTGTTCTGTTTGATCCATAATCTCTCTCCTTACTATTACCGCCACCGGTCGCTTTCAGGCAAGACCTCCTGGTAGGCCAGATGACGGTCAAATTCCTGCTTAGCGAATGGACACATGAGTTTGACAACTAAGTGGTGTTGCTTGGCGTAAGCGACGAATTGCGCCACTAACAGGCTGCCGATGCCCTGACCCTGGTACGCGGGCGCCACGAAGGTTCGCTCCAAGACCACTTTTTGGTCTGAAAGTGCCGGAAACGATAATTCGCCCACCCAGGTACCGTTGTCAGTCACGGTCAGCCGGTGATGATCAACAACAAAATTCACAAACCCACCATCCTTGATAAATCGCTTTACATGTTGATTTTCCAATAACAATAGTTAAAAGTCAATGGACAAAAAGGTGTCATTATGCTGGATTTCACGTATAATTGTAATAGTATGTTTTTCCGAGTAAAAATGAGGTGAAAAAAATGTTACGGGGTTTTGAAATTGTGTCTGCCAAGCGCGACCAGGGGCTCAAGTTGCCGCAGCGGCAAACCAAGAGTGCTGCCGGCTATGACCTGGCGGCCAGTGAAGACTTTGTCCTGCCCTCAATCTGGCGCGGCAACTTTTTGAAGACGTTGTGGGTGCTCCACCACCAACCGGACCAGGTCACAGAAGAAGACCTGCTCAATGGTGACAAGCTGATCAAGCCATTCTTGGTCCCAACGGGGATTAAGTGCTACATGCAGCCTAACGAGTTCGTTCTACTGGCTAACCGTTCCAGCGCGCCCCTGAAGCGGCGACTAATCCTGCCTAATGGTGTCGGCATTGTTGACGCGGACTACTACAATAACCCGTCAAACGAGGGGGAATTGTTTGTCCAGCTGATTAACTACGGGCTGCGCGATTATACGATTAAAAAGGGTGAACGGATTGGCCAGGCCATTTTCTTGCCATACCTGACCGCCGACAATGAAGAAACACCACAAGCCGACCGAACTGGTGGCTTTGGCTCAACGAAAAAATAGGAGGATCTGATGGCCAAAGTTCGTACACAATATGTTTGCCAGAATTGCGGCTACAACTCACCACGCTATCTGGGACGCTGCCCTAATTGTGGTCAGTGGAATACCCTGGTCGAAGAGGTGGTTCAAACTGCCTCAGCCAAACAGGCGACTGCCCATGCGGCCACTCTAACTGGCATTGTGGCTAAACCGCAGCGCCTTAACGAGATTGACGCCAAGAAGACTCCGCGGGTGAAAACCAAGCTGAACGAGTTAAACCGTGTCTTAGGCGGCGGCATCGTTCCTGGTTCACTGGTTTTAATCGGTGGGGATCCCGGCATTGGGAAGTCCACCCTGCTCCTCCAGGTGTCCGGGCAACTGAGTGCCGAGGGGCACAGCGTGCTGTACGTTTCGGGAGAAGAAAGTGCTAGCCAGGTGAAGATGCGGGCCGAACGCCTCCACGTTTCTGGCGACGGTTTTTACATCTACCCGGAAACCAATATGGATTCCATCCGGGCCACCATTGACTCGATGAAGCCCCAGTACGTGGTGATCGACTCGGTGCAGACGATGCAGTCCACTAACGTCAGCTCGGCCATCGGTTCCGTTTCGCAGATTCGGGAAGTGACGGCCCAGCTGATGCAGATTGCCAAGGGCCTCAATATTACTGTCTTCGTGGTCGGTCACGTGACGAAGGGCGGGGCCATTGCCGGGCCGAAGATTCTAGAACACATGGTAGATACGGTGCTCTACTTTGAAGGGGACCTCCACCATACCTACCGGATCCTGCGGGCAGTCAAAAACCGTTTTGGTTCGACCAACGAACTGGGTATTTTCGAGATGCGCCAGGACGGACTGCATGAGGTTCAAAATCCATCGGAAATTTTCCTGGAGGAGCGGTTGCAGGACGCGACCGGTTCGGCAGTGGTAGTTTCTTTGGAAGGAACCCGGCCGATCCTGGTTGAGATCCAGGCGCTGGTTACCCCAACTGTCTTTGGCAATGCCCAGCGGACAGCCACTGGCTTGAGTCGTAACCGGGTATCGTTGATCATGGCGGTCCTGGAAAAGCGAGCCAACCTGATGCTGCAGAACCAGGATGCCTACCTGAAGGCCGCCGGCGGGGTCAAGTTGGATGAGCCGGCAATTGACTTGGCGCTGGCGGTCGCCATTGCGTCCAGCTACCGTGACCGGGGAACCCGGCCAACCGACGCCTTCGTTGGTGAAGTAGGGTTGACTGGTGAAATCCGGCGAGTGAACCGGATTGAGCAGCGGGTAGCCGAGGCTGCCAAGCTGGGCTTCCGGCGGATTTTTATCCCGAAAAACAATTTAAAGGGCTGGCAACCAGCCAGCCCGATCGAAGTCGTCGGCGTGTCAACAATTGGCGAAGCTTTGCAATTGGCATTGCCGAATGATTAACAGTCATTATTTCATTGAAGGGAGGTGAAATGAATGAGGAAAAGACTAATTCGACTGCTCTTTGTGCTAGTGGGGGCAGCGATAGGCTTTTATTACCTGCCACTGTTTTGGCTAGCTATTCATTTGAGAATGCCGCGGGTACTGCTGGTATTTGTCGACATTATTATTGGTGCACTTATTTTTTGGTTATTATCGCTGGCTTTGACGGACTGGATTATCAGGATGATTAAGCGAGTCGAAAAACAGCTAGCAACAAAAAGTCCGGTTTACATCATTATTGGATCAGTGGCGATGATCATCGGGTTGGTGTTGGCCATTTTGATTTCGATTCCACTATGGCGGACCAATATTCCGGTGGTCGACAATATCTTGCCGATCCTCTTGATGATTGCTTTTTCATACTTTGGTTTTCAGCTGGGAACGACCCGGCTGGACGACTGGCGGACATTCTTTGGTCGCGCCGAAGTGGAAAATCCGTCAACCGGTAAGGTGATGTCCAAACAGGATGAGAATTATCACCACTACAAGATTTTGGACACCAACATCCTGATCGATGGCCGGATCTATGACCTGGTCAAGACTGGTTTTCTGGAAGGAACGCTCTTGGTTCCTAACTTCGTCCTGTACGAACTGCAATACATTGCTGATGCCGGTGAAAGTATCAAGCGGGTTCGTGGCCGGCGGGGGTTGGATATTTTAAACAAGCTACGGACCGAAAAGATTGTCCCAATTGAAATGTCGGATGAAGATTTCCCAGATATTAAGGAAGTCGACAGTAAGCTGATTGCCCTAGCCAAGAAGGTTGACGGGGTGATCGTTACCAACGACTATAACTTGAACAAGGTGATCCAATTCCAAAACGTTCAGGTCTTAAACATCAACAGCCTCGCCAAGTCCTTGCGCCCACGGGTAATTCCGGGCGAACGGATGGAAGTGAAGGTGGTCAAGAAAGGGACCGAACGTCAGCAAGGGGTTGCCTACCTTGATGATGGGACGATGGTGGTTATCGAAGACGGTCGCTTCTACATGAACCAGGAAGTGATGGTTGAAGTCACCAGCGCACTGCAGACTGACGCAGGGCGGATGATTTTTGCCCGGCCACTGCACTCGACGAAGGGGTTGGGCGACCAGCATGACGAGAAGCTGTCATCACACCGACAGCAAAATAAGAAGTCGACCAAGAATAATCAGCAGAAAAAATAACATTTTTGCGATAACGGTTGCACCAGGAAAATAATACAATATACTGGTTTAGGAAAAGCCACCAGTGTACAATGAAATGGCTTAAGGAAACTCGATAAACGAAAGAGGCTGAATAGATTGTCAAATAACGATATTCGTGTTCGTTATGCTCCAAGTCCGACGGGGCACCTGCACATTGGTAACGCCCGGACGGCATTGTTTAACTACCTGTTTGCTCGCCACTACAAGGGCAAGTTTATTATCCGGATTGAAGACACCGACACTAAGCGGAATGTCGCCGATGGTGAACGTTCTCAACTGGACAACCTGAAGTGGATGGGCCTGGACTGGGATGAAGGTCCAGACGTTGGTGGTGACTACGGTCCGTACCGTCAATCCGAACGGAAGGATATCTACCAAAAGTACATTGATGAACTGCTGGACAAGGGTCTGGCCTTCAAGTCATACGTGACTGAGGAACAGCTGCAGGCAACGCGTGAAGCACAGCGTGCAGCTCACCAGGCACCACACTACGTTTACGAATACGCCGGCATGACTGCCGAAGAAATCAAGCAGTCCCAGGCCGAAGCAGAAGCCAAGGGCCTCAAGCCCGTGGTTCGTTTCCGTGTTCCGGAAGGGAAGACCTACGAATGGGATGACATCGTTAAGGGTCACCTGTCATTCGAATCAAAGACCGTCGGTGGCGACTTCGTCATTCAAAAGCGTGACGGGATGCCAACCTACAACTTTGCCGTGGTGATTGACGACCACCTGATGAAGATTAGCCATGTTTTCCGTGGTGACGACCACGTTTCCAACACGCCAAAGCAGCTGATGATCTACGAAGCTCTCGGCTGGAAGGCACCAAAGTTTGGTCACATGTCACTGATCATCAACAGTGAAACCGGGAAGAAGTTGAGTAAGCGGGACGAATCAATCCTGCAATTCATCGAGCAGTACCGTGACCTCGGTTACCTGCCAGAAGCAATGGTGAACTTCATCGTGTTGCTGGGCTGGTCACCGGTGGGTGAAGATGAAATCTTCTCACTGAAGCAATTTATCAAGATGTACGATGAAAAGCGCTTGAGCAAGTCACCGGCTGCCTTTGACCGCAAGAAGTTAATCTGGATCAACAACCAGTACATGAAGGCTGTTTCTGCTGACCGGGTCTTTGACGTTGCAATGCCACAACTGATCGAAGCTGGCTTGATCGAAAAGCACGCACCTGCTCAAAAGATGGAATGGATGCGACGCTGCGTCGAACTCTTCAAGCGGGAAATTAGTTACGCTCACGAAATTATCGACTACGTCAAGCCATTCGTGAACGGACCTGCGGAAATTAGCGATGACGCTAAGAAGGAAATGCAAGATGACGATGCTTTGACAGTCCTGCAAGAATTCCGCAAGCGGATCGCGGCACTGGACTACATGGATGCCACGAACGTCCTGGCAATCATCAAGGGGATTCAAAAGGACACGGGAATCCGCGGCCGGAAGCTGTGGATGCCAATCCGGATCGCGGTGACCCACGAGATGGAAGGTCCAGAATTGCCTGAGAGTATCGAACTGTTTGGCCAAGAAACAACTCTGAAGCACCTTGACCAGATGATCGATGAATTGAAGTAATAACAATAGAGCCCGCTGAACAATTGCTCGGCGGGCTTTTTGGTGCATGAAAAAAAGCGGCCGCTTTGGGGAGGTGGCCGCTTTTCATTACGGTAATCTTGGGGGAGATTTCGTAATACTATTTTTCGGTTACTATTGGGAGGAGTAATGAAAAATAATCGGTTTGAAGTTGTAGTAGGTTCTTCCTTACTACGCTTATTATGGTATCACTAGAATTTGAAGAAAATGTGACAAAAACTAGTGATAAGTTTGTGCTCTAAAACCTTAAATAAACTATAAGGTTAGGCATTGGCGGCATTTTCGTTTCACAATGAGTCAGCTGTTTGGATGTGTCCTGGTTAACATCATTTTTGTGGTTTAGCAGTCTATGTAATGTCAGAAAAGTATTAAATAAGCTAAATAATTTTTTAGTTTGGGTTAGGACTTCGTGATGTTTCCCAGCCCTGACCGGTCTGGAACGTGGTGGACACCGTTTTGTACCACATGCCAGCATCAGCTTGCATTTTTGCGGGGCTGGAACGCCGTGGACACAACTTTGAGCCAAGCTGTGCTTGTGTCTCAAAGCTTGGTCTTGTCGCGACGCGAAGCTAGCCTATTTGGTAAGCGATAAATCGCTAACGACAATTTCACGGCTGAGCCCCACAATGCTTCGCTGATGACTTGCTAGCAAATTTTCCCACTGAGACCCGGGAAGACTGATTCATCATCACGGATTAAGTTAATCAAGGCAAGGTATGACCATCTTTATCTTTCACATTTAATTGATGATCGAACATCGCGCTTCGTTGGCGATTTGCAATTAATTGTTAATTTGAAGATGTTTGTTTCACTACTAGGGCCGGGTGATTGCACACCATCAGTATTTCGTTTAATAAATGAAAAGTCAATACCTTACTAACAACTGTTAATTCACGGACGAAGGTCTAGCACGTCGCTGATTGACTTACTAATGCTTTTAGAACATACAAAGTTGGTGCATTTCACTAGTTAGAGCATTTTTTATTGTATAAAAATGAGTTCATTACTTTCACCATAAAAAGGTTGTGACAAATCGAGATACTATCACATTCTTTCAAAAATAGCGCAGGTTGGCGGTCTCAGTGGCAAAGCCCAATAGGCTAACTTCGCGTCGTTTGGGTTAGCGGTTTACCGCTTAGCCAAAGCCCCAGCATGCCAAGACAAGAGCAATTGCCTATTTATTATTACCTAAGGATTTTGACGATTTTTTAATAGTTTGTGAAATAAATCAAGCGAGTTGTTCTGGGCGGTGGACAAGTCTTTAAAAACTGCGTATAGTAGTTAGCGATTTTTTAAAATAAGGAGAGGGCAGACAATTATGACTACCGATTCTACGGATTCACAAATTCAGCAGCGGATTGCAAAGTATGGTCACCACCATATGCAGATCCCCTGGCATGATATCATGACCAGTGATAACTACACACCGGCCGCCAAGGCCACGTTAGTAGACCGTTCACTGATCGTGGGCCGGATTGGCCTCATGCTGCTCAGTTGTGGGACCGGGGCATGGCGGGTTCGCGACTCAATGAATATTGCGGCGCGGCAGATGAAGATGACCTGTTCAGCAGAAATTGGGCTGACCAGTATTGAGTATACCTGTATGGATGAACACCAATCGTATTCCCAGTCGCTATCGCTGGCGAGCACCGGTGTGAACACCAGTAAGCTGACTAAACTGGAAGGCTTTATGAAGATGTTTGAGCAGCGTGGTGGGGAGATGACGATTGGCCAAATCCACAATACGTTGAGTAAGATTGCGAAGGCCAAGGAACTTTACTCGCCAATTAAGGTCGGCCTTGCTGCCGGTTTGGCCTGTGCCGCCTTCATCTTTTTGCTGGGTGGCGGCCCGGTGGAAATGATTTGCTGCTTCTTTGGTGCGTCAGTGGGTAATTTTGTCAGAAGAAAACTAATCGATCACCACATCACCCTGATTGCCTGCATTGCGATGGCGATCCTGGCGGCTTGTCTCACTTACTTTTTTGTGTTGAATGCCGGCGAAGTCCTCTTCCACGTTGGTGCCCGGCATGAAGCGGGGTATATTGGCGCGATGCTGTTTATTATTCCGGGGTTTCCGTTTATTACCAGCGGCCTCGACATGTCGAAATTGGACATGGCGTCGGGACTGCAGCGGCTGACTTACGCACTAATGATTATCATTGTGGCCACCATGTCCGGGTGGCTGGTTGCCATGTGTCTTCACCTGCGGCCGCAAAACTTTTTACCGTTAGGATTGGCACCGCTCACGATGGCCCTGTTACGGATGGTAATGAGCTTTTGTGGCGTCTTTGGCTTTTCCATTATGTTTAACAGCACAGTGCGATTGGCTGCCTTAGCCGGATGCATCGGTGCCGTGGGGAATACCCTTCGTCTGGAACTGGTCGACCTGGTACATATGCCTGGTGGGGCGGCGGCCTTCCTTGGTGCATTAACTGCCGGGTTGCTGGCATCTGTTGCCCGGCGACAAGTCGGCTATCCCCGGATTTCGATCACGGTGCCGTCAATTGTCATTATGGTGCCCGGTCTTTACATGTACCGGGCCATGTACAACATGGGCATTACATCGGTCAGCGTGGGGGCCTTTTGGCTGGTTCAAGCGGCCTTAATTGTGATTGCGTTACCGATGGGCCTGACCACTGCCCGGATTCTGACCGATCCGAAGTGGCGGCATAACGGCTAACTTTGAAAGAAAGAGGAATGATTTGTGGAACAACAAACGGGGACTAAACAGCCCCATTTAAGATTGGTGACGGTGGCGTTATTGATGTCCAACATCATGGCGGGCCTCGATGGGACCATCGTTAACACGGCCATGCCGGCGATTACTAGCGACCTCCACGCCTTATCGTACATTGGGTGGATCGTGGCGATCTTCTTGCTAGGAATGTCGGTGTCAACGCCACTGTGGAGCAAGTTTGGTGAACACGTGGGCAATAAGGTGGCCTTCATGACTGCTACGTTGCTGTTCATTGGTGGATCCGTCTTCCAGGGGGCAGCACACAATATTCAATTTTTCATTATTTCTCGGGCAATCATGGGAATTGGTGCCGGTGGGATGAACACTATTCCGATGATCGCTTACGGCTTCTTATATGATGACCTTCATCAGCGCGCCCAGGTAGTGGGTTTGTCGAGTGCCTTCTTCAACACGGCCTCCATTATTGGGCCGCTGCTCGGCGGGTGGATTGTCGACACCTGGAACTGGCGGTGGATTTTCTACATTAACGTGCCGATTGCGATCGTCTCACTGACGATTGTTGGCCTCTACTTCAAACCGACCCACCATGGCGCCGCGGGCAAGGATATCGATTACCGCGGGGCCACCCTGATGGTTTTGGGACTGACAGCCATCCTCGCAGGGATTGAGATGATCGGCACGGCGGCTGGCTGGTTGGTTGCTGGCTTCCTGGTTGTCGGCTTGGTCCTGATGGTGTTGATGGCGGCAACCGAGCGCCACGTCGAAGACCCGATTATTCCCGGCCGGCTGTTCACTAACAAGCAACTGGTCGTTGATTTTACCCTTTTTGTAGTTATGTGGGGCGCCTTTATTGCCTTTGTGACTTACATTCCAATGTGGGCGCAGGGCTTGTTGGGGATGAGCGCACTAATTGGTGGTGTGACCCAGATCCCGGGGGCCTTAACCAACTTTGCTGGTGCCGAAGTGGCCGCCACGGCTCAGGAACGGCACCCAAAGTATTGGCTGGTCACCTTAGGAATTGTGACCTTGCTGATTGCCTTTGGGATTGTCTTAATTTTTGGCCAGCAGACACCGTTCTGGCTGCTGTTGGTGGCGGGGGCCTTTGAGGGCTTCGGCGTTGGCTTTAACTTCAACATCCTCCAGGTGAGTGTCCAAACTGACGTGGTGATTGACGACCTGCCAGTTGCTACTTCAGTGGCTTACCTGTTGCGGATATTAAGCCAGACGATGATG
>DXGK01000115.1 GCA_019113965.1 Candidatus Limosilactobacillus merdipullorum | reverse complement strand
GAAGTCAATTAAAGAAAGAGGGACTGTCGAAACAGTCCCTTTTTCTTCTGTAAGGTTGTAAGGTGACTTTTAAATGAAAGAAGTTTCAGTAGTGAACTTAATGGTCGGCGGACCAGATGAACAGATCCCTTGGGACGAGGTTGAAAAGAAGGCCGACCAAACGTGGGTGGCGGTGGATTATGGAGCTGTTCGATTGTTGCGTCACGGCATCATTCCTGATTATGCGCTGGGGGACTTTGATTCTAGTACTGACCAAGAACGTTCCAAAGTCAAAGCTGCGGTTGACAACATCCAACAATTTCCACCAGAAAAAGATTATACGGATACTCAACTGGGGCTGCTGACGATCCAACGGGAATACCAGTATGGGCAGGTGGTTGTTTATGGTGCTACCGGCGGCCGCCTTGATCACTTGCTGGCCAATATCTTTTTACCGCTTGCTGAACCGTACCGGCCATCGTTGACGAGGTTAGTACTGCGGGATATCGGTAATAGTGTCCGCTATTTTTTACCTGGCCAATATGAAATTTCTAAAGAGCCAGGAATGAAGTATTTGGCCTTTGTTAATTTGACGCCAGTCGAAGGACTCAACTTACTTGACGAAAAATATCCGCTGTCAAATTGGAATTGTGACTATCCAGTTTCGTGGACGAGCAATGAATTTCGCGGAGAAAAGAATCACTTTTCCCTGAAAAAGGGAATAATAGCGGTAGTGCAGTGCAAGGACGTGGAGTACCTCATCTAGACAACAACGACCGCACCTGATTGTCAGGGCGGTCGTTTTGATAATCCTTTGTTAATGGTCCTGCTTGACCAAGTTGGCGTAAATATTCCTTAAATAGTGATGACTGACTAATTGTTCATGGCAATCATGAGGGTCCTTGAGGGCAATCTCGTAAATGCTGGTTGCAGCAGGATTCAGCAATGGTAATACCCGGGTCCAATCAATCTTCCCGCGGCCCAGCGGAAGACTATCGTGAGTTTGTCCCATTGAATCGACTAAGTGGTAATGAACAACACTTGGCCCCAGGTGGTGCAGCGATCTCTCTAATCCCTTATTTCTACCATGGAGTTTGATAAAACAGTGAGAAGTGTCAAAGGCCAACCGGTAATGGTGGCTTAAAATCTCCTTTTCTTGTTGAGGATCACCATAAGCAAAGACCGGCGCAATTGAATTCTCAAACATGATATAATTACCACCAGCTTTCTGAAACCGATCCAGCCGCTGGTAGACTGCCTGGCGGGCGGCGGTGACACTAGGGTAGAGGTCTACCATGTGTTGAACTTCCGGCCCAGCGTAGCCACCATGAACTAGGACCTGGACGTTGAGCTCGTCGGCCAGCCGAATTAGTTGTTCGGTAGAAGTCTCAATGAAACGGTATAATTGCGGATAATCTTTTTCAGGTGCGACCACGTCCAAGTGGTGTCCTTGGTAATTCATCGGGTGGTGAATGACGATTTGGTGGACACCGTGGGATTGGATGTACTGAATGGCATCATAGAGGTGCTGGTAGCCATCCTTAGTGAAATCATTAGTATCGGTATAGAATTCGTAAACCGCCGGTTGATATTGGAGGCGGTTATCTATTTGGAAACGATCACTACTCCCCTTTAAACCTAATGGTGGTTGAAACATTGTGTAATCTCCTATCAATGGTTGATAACATAATATTTAAAAACTACTATTCAATGCTACTACAGGATTGTCAGGGTGGTGGAGAAATAGTCGTGATATTTTTCCAGGAGGTATTATTCAATCGGCACATTGGGTGAGCTAGGATCGTTGCTTTCTTTAAATCATTACCGTGCGACTGGACTGCCACAATTCGCGGTTCCATTAAAAGTGAGTTTTACCAGGAGAAGTTACCGCGATGTTCATGAATTTGTACCAGTAATTGTAGTGTCAAGGAAAATTACTTGAAAGTTATTCTTGCATTAGCTGGCCCGCTATGGTAAATTAACTAGGTGAGTTACAGCGCAATGCGTGGCGAATAATTTGTTCAGCAGAGGAGGGAAACCAATGGCTAAGGATTACATCACTGGCAAGCGGACGCGTTTTGGTAACAAGCGTTCACACGCGTTAAACGCTAGCCGCCGCAGCTGGAAGCCAAACTTGCAGAAGGTTACCATTCTAGAAAATGGTAAGCGGAAGAAGGTTTACGTTTCTGCACGGACCCTGAAGTCGGGGAAGCTGAACCGGATTTAATTTAGCGATTAGCTGTTCGCCAAGGCGGACGGCTTTTTTAATACCACTCGGTGATTAGGCGCTAACTTTATTTTTGAATCTGTCTTATGTTATTATTAATCAAACTGTAAACTTTAATAAGTTAACGATCAAGGAGGCCATTTAAATGGCAGTTAGAATTAAAACTCACTCTGGCACCATTGATATCGATAATGATGTTATTTCGTCAGTTGTTGGTGGCGCCGCTACCGACAACTACGGTGTTGTCGGAATGGCTAGTCGCAACCCTGTTCGCGATGGTTTTAACCAAATCCTGCGGCGCGAGAACTACAGCAAGGGTGTCGTAGTTCGTCAACATGATAACGGAATCGTTGTTGAAGTAAATATTATTGTCAGTTATGGCACGAAGATCTCCGAAATTTCGAAGAGCGTTCAGCAAAAGGTAAAGTACAACCTTGAATCAATGCTGGGGATCAATGCCGATGAGGTGAACGTCTACGTCCAGGGCGTTAGGGTCACCGACAATAATTAGTACTGAGGGAGGAATTTAATTGGCTGTTAAAGAAATTACTAATCTGGAATTTGGCAAGATGGTCCAAACGGCCGCTGCTAAGTTAAACCAGCAGGCAGACTTCATTAACTCGCTGAATGTCTTCCCAGTACCGGATGGTGATACCGGGACCAACATGAGTATGTCAATGGCAAGCGGTGCGAAGTACGAACGTGAAGCAACCAGCTTGAATGTTGGTGACTTGGCTGCTGCCTTGGCTAAGGGACTGCTGATGGGGGCCCGTGGTAACTCGGGTGTTATCCTGTCACAGATTTTTCGAGGCTTTTCCAAGGACGTTGAAGGCAAGAAGACCCTGACCGTGGATGAATTTGTCCATGCCTATGCTGCAGGTGCCCAAACTGCTTACAAGGCAGTAATGAAGCCAACTGAAGGGACCATTTTGACCGTCGTGCGTGAAAGTGCCCAGGCCGGGATCAACGATGTCGAAGCTGGCAAGAACCCAGACATGGTTGCCGTTATGCAGGACATCCTGGATGCTGGTCAAGCAGCCCTGAAGAAGACCCCCGATTTACTTGCCGTTCTGAAAGAGGTCGGCGTGGTCGATTCTGGTGGTCAAGGCCTGGTTTTCGTTCTCCAAGGTTTCTATGACGCACTGACAGGTAAGGAAAGCGATGAGCAACCAGATAATGCTCAGATCGATGAAATGATTAACGCCAAGCACCATCAAAGTGCGCAAGGCAAGTTGAACCCGGAAGACATTAAGTATGGTTACTGTACACAGATGATGGTTCGCCTGGGACGGGGCAAGGAGGTTGACCGGAAGTTCGACTACGACACCTTCTACAACTACCTGGCTAAGCTCGGTGACAGTCTCTTAGTTATCAATGACGATGAGGTTGTTAGGGTTCACGTCCATACCGAACATCCAGGCAAAGTCCTCTCGTGGGGCCAGGAATTTGGTGACCTGCAAACGGTGAAGGTTGACAACATGCGTTGGCAGCAGGAAAGCATCATCGCCAAGGATGACAATGATAATAACGAATCCGATACGCCCGTCGAACGTGCCAAGAAGGAACAAGCGGCGGAAGCACCGCAAACTGCGGTGATTGCCGTAGTTGCCGGTGACGGTGTTGCCAAGCTTTACAAGGGTATGGGGGTAACGACCATTATCAATGGTGGCCAAACCATGAACCCAAGTATCGAAGACATTACTAACGCCATCCACAATAGTGGTGCCAAGCAAGCCCTCGTTTTGCCAAACAACGGTAATATCTTTATGGCGGCTGACCAGGCGGCAGAAGTGGCCGACATCCCGGTAGAAGTAGTTCACAGCAAGAGTATCGCCCAGGGGATGACAGCATTGCTGGAATACAACCAGGAAGCCAGCTTGAAAGAAAATCACGACAATATGGAAGCCAACTGCGCTAACGTCAAGAGCGGTGAAGTTACCATTGCGGTTCGCGATACAAAGCTGAATGGCCGTGAAATCAAGAAAGATGACTATATGGGAATCGTCGATGGTGAAATTACCAATACGAACCCTGACGTTCAGCAAGCGGCTACCGACATGGTCAAGCACATGCTTGATGAGGATAGCGAGGTTGTTACTAT
>DXGK01000114.1 GCA_019113965.1 Candidatus Limosilactobacillus merdipullorum | reverse complement strand
CTGTGTATACATAAAGCCGGATGATGAAGCAATTTTGGATTCATCGTCCGGCTTTTTTCGTAAGGCTGGTAGTTTTTTCCCAGCCTCTCCTTCTTTTATTGATGACTAACCTGCGCTTTGATCCGGCGCGGCTGGTGTTGGTGCCAGTAGCCGATTCCATTAACGTGGCGGTAATGGTCCCACTCGTGCTTTTTAATCAGGAGACGTTTCTCTGGTTCACCCACTGGCGATACGTCCACCTTATCCATGCAGTATAAGTACATAGCAAGCAGGATCGTGTCGGAAACGATGCCCACTCCGGTAAAGAGGAGCAAGAAGCCAACTACGGAGAAGACCTTTTCAAACTTTGTCCACCGCCGATAGTAAATTACCCCTTCTTGGAGCCTATCTGTCTCGACTGGTTTTAACTTATGAAACTTCACTAATCCTGCCTCCAATTCTTATTTACTAACCATATTTTATACTTATCCGGACAAATATGCAAGCGGTTCCAGATAAATCAGCTAATAAAAAGGCGGCCACCAGGAAAGCGGCCGCCTTTAATATAAGGGGTGAACATATTAATTACTTGATGTCAATCAATTCGATGCCGAACAGGTCGGCAAGAGTTGCCATCTGGTCCATCGTCAGGTTCATAGAAAGAACAGTGTGGTGACCACCACCATTGTGCATCCAAGCGGTAGCACCCTTCTTTAAGCCGCACTTTGGCGTCCACATCTGCTTAGCAACTGGCAGGTTAGGCATTTCCTTTTCCGGCTTAGCACAGTCCACATCGTAAGCAATGAACTTGTAGCCATCGTCGAAGTATGACAGGGTAATGTCGATTCCTTCGCCTTCTGAACCGGTGAATACCAACCGTGCTGGGTCGGCCTTATCACCGATGTCCAGTGGGTGAACTTCAACCCGTGGCTTGTCAGAAGCAAGGGTTGGGTCAACTTCCAGCATGTGGGAGCCCATAATTGCCTGGTGACCAGAACGCAGGTCCAGGGTGTAGTCTTCCATGAAGGCCGTTTCCTTGTTTTCAGCCGCAATCTTCAGCAAACGGGAAAGACCAGCGGACTTGAAGTCCCCTTCGGCACCGAAGCCGTAACCATCAATCATCAGCAATTGAACAGCTAAGCCTGGTAATTGTTCCAAGCCTTCCAGATCTTGGAAGTTGGTGGTAAAGGCATCGTAGCCCTTTTCGTCTAAGAAGTGCTTGATTCCCAAGTATTCACGCAGTTGGTAACGAACGGAGTGCACGTACTTGTCGTGGTCGTTGTCGCCTTCAACCATGTCGTAGTTTTCTTCCAGCCGCTTGTACTGTTCGTCAATTTCTGCTTCGCTAACTGCGTTAACAGCGGCAACCAGCTCAGCTACCGGCCAGTAGTCAACGGTCCAGCCCAGCTTGATCTGGGCAGCAACCTTGTCACCTTCCGTAACGGCAACGTCCCGCATGGTATCGCCAAAACGAGCAATCTTAATCTTGAAGCTCATGTCGTAGGCAATCGCAACTTTTTGCCAGTCAGCGATTTCTTCTTGAACTTCGGGATTGTTCCACCAGCCGTAAACAATCTTTTCAGGAACGCCAAGACGGGCGTTGATGTAGTCGTATTCACGGTCACCATGGGCACTCTGGTTCAGGTTCATGTAGTCAAAGTCAATGGTGTCAAATGGGATGTGGTCCAGCATTTGAGTTGCCAGGTGCAACAGTGGCTTTTGCAGCAACTGGGTTCCCCGAATCCAGTTCTTGGCTGGTGAGAAGGTGTGCATCCAGGTCATTACCCCGGCAACCTTATCATTGTAGTTAGCATCCTTCATGAACTTTGTAATGCTGTCAGCAGTGGTGGCAACCAGCTTAAAGACTACCTTATATGGCAGCTTGCCGCTGGCGTTCAAGCCGTCAACTAGCTTGCGGCCATCCTTTTCAACCTGCTCTAAGGCTTCTGGGCCGTAGAGGGGTTGACTACCAACAGCAAACCAAAATTCGTAATCTGGAGTTTTTAACATAGTGAACAGATCTCCTTTATCTTAAATGATCTTGCAATCAATAGCTTGTTAATAAATCGCTTACATTGACATTATATATAATTTGTACGGATAAATCAACACATAAATAAAAGTAATCATATAAATTGCTGACAAGTAAAAGAAGAGGAATCAGACTAGACAATCCAGCCCAATCCCGCTTCTACTTTCACTAGAAATTATGCTTTCTTCTTAGCAGCAGTCATCTTGCGCATTGAAGCTTCGATCTCTTCCAGCGACTTCCCCCGGGTTTCCAGGAAGAACTTGTTGGTAAAGATGATACAAATGACACAGATAACACCGTAGATAATGAAGGTATTCGCAATGTCAAACGCTGCTAGCATGGTTGGGAAGGTCAAGGAAACAACCATATCAGCCAGCCAGTTCGTAGCGGAACAGAGGGAAGTCCCCAACCCACGGATGTTCAGTGGGAAGACTTCACCAATGTAAACCCAAGTAATTGGTGCCCAGGTACATGCGTAAAAGGCAATGTAGACGGTCAGCGCAATCGCACTGACGTAAGCAGCGGCTTGGGAACCGCTATCCATCTTCAGGATTGCGGCCATGACAAACAGTGACAGACCCATGCCGGCAGCACCAATGGTCAGCATCTTCTTCCGGTCAACGTGGTCCATCAGCAGCATAGCAACCACCGTCACAATCACGTTAACGATCCCGATACCGATGTGGGCCAGCAAGGCAGCGGCCACACCCCAACCAACTTTGGTAAAGATGGTTGGTGCATAGAAGATAACTGAGTTAGAACCGATAATCTGTTGGAAAATGGCCGCCCCTAACCCAGTAACCAGGGCTGGCCGAACATCAGCACCGAACAGTTCTTTCCATCCACCCTGCTTTTGGTTGGCGGAAACCTGAATTTCTTCCAAGGCAGTGTCAACGGCTTGTTCATCACCCTTGTTGGTGTTCATCAAAACGGCCCGGGCTTCATCAGTCTTACCAATTTTAACTAAGAACCGGGGACTTTCTGGCAGGAGAAGGGCACCGAAGAAAAGAATAATAGCAGGTAATGCAGCAAATCCCAACATCCAACGCCAACCAGTGTACATCCCTTGGAAGGTGTAGTTCAAAATGTAAGCCAACAGGATCCCAATCATGACCATCAGTTGGAACATCGTCGCTACCGCACCGTGCATCCGTTTTGGTGCCAGCTCGTGCAGGTAGGCAGGAATCAACGCTGAGGTGATCCCAACACCAATCCCCAAGATAACCCGGGTTACCAACAGTGTCCAGTATTCTGGCGCAAATCCTGAACCTAAGGCACCAATCGTAAAGATAATTGCGGCCCAGATCAATAGCTTCCGCCGCCCGTACTTATCTAGGAACTTACTCGTTCCCAACGCACCAAGAATGGCACCAATCAGAACGGACGAAACAACCATCCCTTGTTCCCAAGAGTTCAAACTTAACTGCTTTTGGATAAATAGAATGGCACCAGAAACGGAAGCAATGTCGTAACCGAATAGTAAACCACCTAACGCCCCAAAAGTATAGATAAATCCATTTGAAACTTTCCTCAATGTTGTTCACTCCTATACTTTCTTAACAAATAACAACCTCAAAACTTAGAAACCACATGTGATAATTCTATAAATCATTTCCTTCAAGCGCTTACAAACACAGTATAGATTATTTGTCCGTATAAGTCAATAAAACGGTTACAATAATTTGGCGGATTATGCAGACAATTTTATTCTATACCGGACAAATCCTATTAAGGCGCGCTTTAAGCGGTAAAACTTCCCCAAAACAAATAGACACACGCCAGCAAAAATGCCGGCTAGCAACTCCTTATTTTACGGAATTGCCAACCGGCATTGGTATATTTGTCTGGTGGTTAATTTACTTTGTGAGGTCTTTTACAGACTGCCGCTCAATAATCTCGGGATGGTAAACAATCGGGTCAACCTGCTCCCCCTTGATCAGACGCAAAATCATCTTTCCGGCATCCATCCCCATCTTGTTCTTCGGGTGAACGACGGTCGTCAAGCCGGGCAGCACAGACGCGCTCAGTAAGTAATCGTCAAAGCCGACAATACTAATATCATCGGGAATTTTCATTCCCAGCGACCGGACAACGTCCATCACCTGAATCGCTAGCTGGTCATTGTAGCAGGCAATCGCCGTTGGCCGTTCCATCCCTTGCAGATGCTGGGCCAGCTTGGCAAAGATGGAGGCGACATCATCGCTGGACTGGTACATAATCACATCACTCAGCAGGGTCTTATCCGGGTGCGCGGTGTAGGCATCCATGAAGCCCTGCAGGCGCCCCACCCCCTGCATATCGTCAATCTTGAAGATCCCCAAAATCCGCTCGTGGCCCTTGTCAAACAGGCCGTTTACCAGCTGCGCTTCCGTTTCCCGGTCTGCCAAGTCAATGTACGGCAGGGACGAGTCGTTGTAGTGGGCATCAATAAACATTGCTGGGATCCGGGACTTTTCGATTTGCTGGTAGAGGTCTCGGTTGGGGTTCGGCCGGGCACTTTGGGTCGGCTCCAAGATTAGGCCATCGACATTGCTATCCAGTATCCGTTGCAAGCTGAGCCGTTCCTGGTCGTGATCGTTGTGGGTATTGCCCAAGAGAATCGAGTAGCCCTGACTAGAGAGGGCCCGGTCAATCCCGCTAATGATGCTGGGGAAAATGTAATCTGCCAGATGGGTCGTAACCACCCCGATGACCTTCTGGTTAACCGGCTGGTCATGGTTGTTGTGCCAATCCTCGACAAACATTCCGCCACCTTGGATCCGGTAAATGTAATGCTCGTTCTCGAGTTCTCCCATGGCCCGGCGAATCGTGTAACGACTGACCTGGTACTCCTTCATCAGCGCCGATTCCGTTGGCAACTGGTCCCCCGGCTGGTATTGTCCAGAGCTAATCACCTCGCGAATTTTTTCCTTAACTGTTTCGTACTTAGTTGCCATGATGTCTCCTAACTAAACCGAGCCGTGACCCAACTATCCAGTTGTCCACGACTCAGTTAATCCTATTTTAAAAAATATCGTTAATTTTCCCGCTTAGCATGGTCCTTGCTGTGGGCGTTGTTTTGGCCGTAGTAAGCATTTGCCCCGTGCTTGCGGTAGTAGTGCTTATCCAACAGGTATTGTGGCAGGTGGTTGTCCGCCCGGGTCAGCTGCAGGGTGTGGTAGTCTTCTTCAGCAACGACTTCCAGCACCTTGGCATTGTAGACCGCCTTGTCTGGAGTTGGTCCCCAGGCAAATGGCCCGTGCTGCATCACTAGGGCAGCTGGCGTCGCTTCGTAATCGAGACCCCGTTCCTTGAAGGAGCGAACGATTACCTTCCCGGTGTTGCCCTCGTAATCCTCTTCGATTTCTTCCTTGGTCAGGGCGTCGGCAGCCGGCACATCCGTGTAGAAGGTATCAGCGTGGGTCGTGTTCATCGCTGGAATATCCATGTGAGCCGCCGCAAAGGACACTGCCCATGGGGAGTGGGTGTGGACAATCCCCCCGATCTTTGGGAAGTGGTTGTAGAGGTAAGTGTGCGTTGGGGTGTCACTGGATGGGTTGAGGTCCCCTTCGACCACTTCCCCGTCCAAGTTGACTACCACCATGTCTGAGGGCTTCAATTCTTCATACGGAACACCGGACGGCTTGATTACAAACAAGCCCTTCTCCCGGTCGATTCCGGAAACGTTCCCCCAGGTAAAAGTGACCAGACCTAACTTAGGCAGCTTCATGTTGGCTTCGTAAACTTCTTGTTTTAATTCTTCAAGCATTGTAAATCTCCTTTGGCTTAGTTTAACTTCATATCTTTACCGGCTTTGATTTCTGCTGGCAAAGCTGCTTTATAGTTGTCGATAAACTTTTCGTAGCCCTGGACACTTTCAGGTTCAGGGGACAGGGTTGCGCTCTCGCTGTCAACAAATACTTCGTCATCCAGGTAGTCTGCCAGGTTTTTACCCTTGTTATCACTGGCGTAGAGGGCTAAAACAGCCATCCCCCATGGGCCACCCTCACCGGCATTGCTCATTAGAGTAATTGGGGTGTTCAGGGCGTCTGCCAAGACCTGTTGGGCAACTACCGGGGTCTTGAACAGTCCCCCTTGAGCAATCAAAACATCCGTTCGGATATGTTCTTCACGGAGGAGGATGTCCATCCCGATTTTAAGGGGTGCAAAGGCAGAGTAGAGCTGAACCTTAAAGATGTTTGCCAGGGTAAAGTGGCTGTCCGGCTTACGGACCATCATCGGCCGCCCGTCCTGAACCTTGGTGATGTTTTCACCGGACAGGTAGCTAAAGTTGACCAAGCCCCCGGCGTCCTGATCACCCCGCAGGGAAGCATCAAAGAGCTTTTCGTAAAGCTGGTTCGGTGACAGGTTGACTCCCAGGACCTTGGCAAACTGGTTGAAGACACTGGCCCAGGCGTTGATGTCGGACGAACAGTTGTTGGTGTGGACCATTGCTACTGGCGCCCCGTCCGGCGTCGTTACCATGTCAATGTCCCGGTGAACCTTATTCAGTTTCTGATCGAGGACCACCATTGAAAAGGCGGAGGTCCCAGCAGAAATATTTCCTGTCCGCTTCCGGACCGCATTAGTAGCAACCATCCCGGTCCCAGCATCCCCTTCTGACGGCGCAATCAAAGAACCGGCTTGCAACTGGCCACTAATGTCGAGGAGTTTGGCTCCCTCTTCGGTTAATTTCCCGGCTGGCTGACCAGCTAAGAGGACGTCTGGCAAGATCTCCCTAATATTCCACGGGTACTGGGCAACCTCCGGCAGACTGGCAAACTGCTCCAACATCTTGCCTTCGTAGTTCTTCGTCGCTTCATCAATTGGAAACATTCCGGAAGCGTCACCGATTCCCGTGTTCTTGTTGCCAGAGAGCTTCCAGGAAACGTAGCCGTCCAGGGTGGTGATGAAGTCAATGTCCTTGACATGGTCTTCCTTGTTCAGGATAGCCTGGTAGAGGTGGGCGACACTCCACCGTTCTGGAATATTGAAGTTAAACAGCTTCGTCAGCTTTTCGGCTGCCTCGCCGGTAATGTTGTTCCGCCAAGTCCGGAACGGCACGAGCAGGTTGCCGTCCTGGTCAAACGGCATGTAGCCGTGCATCATGGCACTGATTCCAATCGAACCGATCTTCGTCAGCTTGAGCCCGTATTCCTCACTCACGCTGGCGGCCAAGTTAGCATAGCTGGTCTGGATTCCCTTCCAGACCTTTTCCAACGGGTAGGTCCAGATGTTGTCATGCAGCTCGTTTTCCCAAACGAAGTCCCCAGAAGCAACGACTTGGTAGTCATCGGTTACCAAGACCGCTTTGATCCGGGTCGAACCTAATTCGATTCCCAAAGCAGTGTTGGCGCTTTCAATTTTTTCTTTAATGGCACTGTTATTCACAGGAATAGCCTCCCTTGTAATTCAATCTTCAACACCCATATTGTAAAATATTTGTCCGTACAAATCAAACTAATTTATTAGTTAACTGTAAAATAATTTCATTTGCAGGCTCTCCCGGAAGTTGCCAAAGCCCTGGCCGTAAATGGTACAGCCCCCTTTATGGGTGGCCGTCTTCTTGACTTCAAAACGGAGGACAAAGCGGTCCGGATCGTAACTCAGGTCCGCCAATGAGACTGGTGACCAGGGTTGCCCATCCAGGTAAGTACCGTGGTCGGTAATCCGGAAAGTCTTTTGCAGGCCATACTGGTTGACGTTATTCGGCACCCAGGCCGGCGTGTACTTTCCCCGGACATCCGAAAAATCCCCTGGTGAAGTCCAAAAGCCCAGCTCGGTGCCGTTCACGGAAACCGTGATATCGGACGGCCAATTATTATTAGAAAAGGGAAACTCACTCCCGAGTTCCGCCACGATATCAATCATCTGGAGGTGGTCACTGTCCTTGAGGTGGTTGGGCAGCTGGTATTCAAGGTAGCCGTCGTTGAACCAGACCATCCCCGCTTCCATCCGGTGAGGATCCATGAAGTAGGATGGGTTGTCGACCTTGCCGATATAATCGGTGCGGCCTGCCATCCCGCAGGAGGGTTTGACGGAGAAGTTCGTAAACTGGCCGACCGGGACCTCGGTTTTATAAACATTGAAGAGTTCATAAATGGTCTTGGGAAAGGCAATATTAATTTTATCTACCTTAATTTTGGCAACCTTCTTGTGCCCGACCTGGTTAAATTGAATAATTTCCGCCTTTGCCAGTTTTTTCAGGTGACGGGCGGTAATGGTCGCACTCAGCCCCAAGTGCGCCGCCAGCTCCTCGATGCTGAGCTGTTCCTTCGATAATAATTGGATGATTTCTAACCGCACGGGGCTGGCAAGTGCCTTATACACATCCAAATAGTCCTGTGAAATGGTAGTTTCCACCCTTTTCTCCTCCTTCTCCAAACCAAAAAGTTGATATTAATGCAACAACACTACAAAGTGATGATAACTAAGCATTTTTAATAATAAATTCTTTAATACCGACGTTAAGAAACAGTCCACCTTCTTGCAAACTAGGCTAACTTACTTAGTTTGACCCATTTTTGCTTTTTTAGCCAACTTTTTAGTTATCTTTTTCACTAATTATGACACCGGTTACAAGAAACTGTCAATCAAATTGTTGAGTTTAGTAAAATTTATTCAATAAATTATTAACAACGTCTTGAAACCCCTTTCTTCTGACGGTATCTTATGCTTGTAAAATCAATTATCTGTTTTGAGGAGGATTTCTAATGGCAGAAATCAACTACACCGCCCCGCTGATCATCCAGCGGGCGGATCCATACATCTATCGGCACACCGATGGCTACTACTACTTTACCGCTTCGGTGCCAGCCTACAACCGGATTGAAATTCGGCGGGCACGGACAATCGAGGGCCTGGCCCATGCTGCTCCCCGGACAATCTGGCGCAAGCATGACGAGGGACCAATGAGCCAGCTCATCTGGGCACCGGAACTTCACTACATCGATGGCAAGTGGTTCGTCTACTTTGCTGCTGCTGAAACGACGGCCTTCGACGAAAACGGGATGTTCCAGCACCGGATGTTCTGCATTGAATGTGACCAGGACAACCCAATGGGGAAAGAAGAGGACTGGATCGAACGCGGCCAAGTCAAGACGCCGATGGATTCATTCTCCCTGGATGCCACGACCTTCGAACTGAACGGTAAGCTCTACTACGTTTGGGCTCAAAAAGATCCTGACATCAAAGGGAACTCCAACCTCTACATCGCGGAAATGGAAAATCCATGGACACTCAAGACTAAGCCGGTCATGCTGAGTAAGCCGGAATACGACTGGGAAACCAAGGTCTTCTGGGTTAACGAAGGTCCTGCAGTACTCCACCGCAACGGTCGCCTCTTCCTGACCTACTCCGCCAGCGCCACCGACGAAAACTACGCGATGGGAATGCTGACCTGTGACGATGACGCCGACGTGCTCGACGCCGCCAACTGGTCCAAGTCAAAGACGCCGGTTTTCCAAAGTGACATTGACCACGACCAATTTGGTCCCGGCCATAACTCATTCACGGTTGCTGAAGATGGCAAGACCGACCTGATGGTTTACCACTGCCGGAACTACACCGATATCAAGGGTGATCCCCTGTACGACCCGAACCGCCACACCATCGTCAAGCCTTTCACTTACGATGAAAACGGGGTTCCTGAATTTGGCAAGCCGGTTCCATACAACTACAAATAATAGAAAGGACTGTTGATTTTGGATAACGCACAAAATAACGCTCCACAAAAGCACCAGAGCAAGGATTTCTGGGGCTTCCCAGTCACCCACTTTAGCTACTTCTTTACCTGGGCAATTGTCTTCGGCTACCTGACCCTCTGGTTAGAGCAACAAGCGCACTTCAACGGGGTCGAGGCCGGGATGGTCTTCTCCATGATGTCCGGGATCTCACTGATTTTTCAACCAATCTTCGGGATTATTTCCGACCGCTTGGTAATGAAGAAGAACTTGGTAATCACGATTGCCGCGGCCATGATTTTAATCGGCCCTTACTTCCAATGGCTCTTTAAGCCCCTGCTGGGTGTCAACAGCATGTTTGCGGCCATCATCACTGGGATTTACCTCTCCTTCGTACTGAACGGTGGGGTTTCCGTCATCGAACAATACGTCCAACGGGCCAGCTTGACCAACGGTTTTGAATATGGTCACTCCCGGATGGGTGGTTCCCTGGCCGGTGCCATTGCTGCCCTGGTCGGCGGTCGGCTCTTCCTCTGGAGCCCGAACTCCATTTTCTGGGCATGTACCGTTGCCGCTATTATTCTGACTTGCTGCTTCATATTCAGTGATAAGATTCACTGGGACAACGTTGCCGCTGCCGGTGAAGATACTTCCAATAAGCTCGACGTTAAGCAAATCGGTTCCATCTTTAAGCTGCGGAACTTCTGGATTCTGTCCCTGTTCTACATGGGAACTTCCGCGATTTACGACGTGTTTGACCAGCAATTCATTATTTTCTTCAAGTCATTCTTCCACGCCGCTGCTCAAGGAACCCTGGCTTACTCTTACATGACCAGTGCCCAGACCGCGCTGGAATTCCTGCTGATGATTCCAATGCCATGGATTATCAACAAGATTGGTTCACGGAACGGGTTGATCTGCTACGGGGTCATCCTGACGATCCGGATCATTGGTTCTGCCCTGGTCCC
This sequence comes from Candidatus Limosilactobacillus merdipullorum, assembly GCA_019113965.1. Taxonomy (GTDB): domain Bacteria; phylum Bacillota; class Bacilli; order Lactobacillales; family Lactobacillaceae; genus Limosilactobacillus; species Limosilactobacillus merdipullorum. The sequence continues at coordinate 2,073 of DXGK01000114.1, read as the reverse complement.
AAGTCTGCCATTCATCATCATCTTACGGTTGCTGGCCGGCCTGGAAATGCCACTGTTACTGGTTTCCATCATGAAGTACATTGCCGGAGCCTTTGACCTCCGTCTCTACGCTACTGTTTACGCCCTGTCGTCCAACTTTGCTAAGCAAATTTCGGTCTTCTTCTTCTCATCCTTTGCTGGGAAGCTCTACGACCAAATTGGTTTCCAACACACTTACCTGATCTTAGGGATTATCGTTGGTGTCGTTACCCTGATCTGTGCCTTTACCCTAACTAAGGAAGACCCTGTTCAGGCCGGCGAAGTCAAGGAAGCCAAGAACTAAACCACTTTACACCTACACCCCAAATACACCTCAAAAAGGGCTTCAGAGTTCGGCTTTGCCGAGCACTGAAGCCCCTTTGTGTACTGCGCTTTTTTGTTAAAGTAATAGTAGCCTGTCTGGAGTAATTTAGTTTACTTAAAGAAATCTGAATCCTGGTATTCAGGGTTAGGGTAGTGATAGAAGCCCTGGCCGGCCTCAACCCCGGTGTGACCAGCGTCAATCATCGGCTTTAGCTTGTCAGCAATCTTCTTAAAGAGCTCATTATGGGTCTGCTCATACTGGTTCAGCACCACCGCGTAGGTTGTCCGCAAGCCCACGATGTCCTGAATCATAAACGGTCCCAGCGGCGAACCGTTGGAAATCATCCAATCCTTATCAATCGTGTGCGGGTCAGCAACCCCGTTTGCCCACAGTGCCATGGCGGCATTCAGGAGTGGAACCAGGAGTGCATTCATGATATAGCCGTGCTGTTCCTTCTTCAATACTACCGGTACCATCTTGATTGACCGGGCAAAGACTACCAGGTCATCAATCACTTCCGGCTTCGTTTGCGGGTTGCCAACGATTTCGGCCACGTTGTGCTTCCAGATATGGTTGGCAAAGTGCAAGTGGGCAAAACGGTCGGGCCGGTCAGTAAAACCGACCAGCTCACTCGGGATAAAGGTCGAGGAATTACTGGTCAAAATCGTCTTCTCCGGCAACAGTGGGCATAGTTCTTCATAGAAAGCCTTCTTGATTTCCACTGACTCAGAAACGGATTCAATCACCAGGTCGGCATCCGCCACTGTTGCTTTCAAATCGTTGCTAATGCTGACGATGTTGTCCATCGCCGCTTGGTAGTCTTCTTCAGTCGCATCCATCTCCTTCATGAACGGCTCCTTAATCGCTGCCAACCGTCGCTCGGCCCGGTCGGTGTGCCGGTTCCAAATCTTAACCTGGTAGCCATAGCGAGCCGCCTGAAAGGCAATCTGGCTCCCTAAGACTCCCGCACCAGCAATTACCACATTCTTAATTTCCATAACAACGCCTCCTTAGTTTCTCTGTCTTTAGTCTATCATTTCTTGGAAACGTTTTCTATCAATCTGGTTGCAGGCCCCTAAATTTTATTTGCTAGCACAAAAAGGACTTCCAAAGCTGGCTGTGTTGTGCTTTGGAAGTCCTTGATATCCTAATTTTTAATTAAAGAAGTCGTGACCATCACCATAATTAACCATGTCCTGGTTAATCTGGCCGAGGTAGTAGGACTGCCGAACAGCATTGCTGCCATTCTCATCACTGGCATAGCGGCTCACCAGGGTGTAGCGGTGACCAAAGGTGAAGCGCGGCGTCTGTAGGCCAATCTTAAAGCCCGATTCGCCGGCATTCTGGTACTGGTTGCCATACAGGCGGGCAATGTCTGGACGGCTCGTGTCCCGGGCCGGCAACATTGGGTTCCCGTAGGTCGCACCGCCGACCTGCTGGCCAGTCGTGTTATCAATTAACATGATGTCGTGGTACGGGCGACCAGTAACGGCATTCGAGGCGTGCCAGCCGATAGCAAAGAAAAAGATCCGGTTCGAGTTATCGGAGCTCAGGGCTGGGTTGATGAAGACCGCCCACTTGTCGAGTGCGCCGACCCCATCACCGGTCCCCCGGACAGCCCGGGAAGCTGGTTGGGCCGCCGTGAATGTCTGCGGGGCAAACCAGTAGTCCGTCGCATTGCCGTTACCAGCCGGGTCAGTAGTCCAGCGACTGACGATTGCGAGCCGGTG
>DXGK01000113.1 GCA_019113965.1 Candidatus Limosilactobacillus merdipullorum | reverse complement strand
TACCAGTGGCGGTTTTAATGATGCTGGTCTGGTATTTGCTAGGTTTACCCTGGTAATTCTAGCGTCAACTGTGTTAACCGTGGCCACACCACCACTTGAACTGGCGGATGCCGTTGAGTCAATCATGAAGCCTTTGAAGTTTTTCCATGTGCCGGTGGGGCAGATTGCCTTGATGTTGTCAATCGCGATGCGCTTTATTCCTACCATTTTTGATGAAGTGGGGATGATCATGAATGCCCAACGCGCACGTGGGGCTAACCTCGACGAAGGAGGGTTGCTACAACGTGCCAAGCGGATGGTGCCGGTATTGATTCCGCTGTTCGTTGCCGCCTTTCAACGTGCTGAAGAATTGGCCACGGCGATGGATGCTCGGGACTATGATCCTAATGGGCGACGCACCAAGTACCGCCTGCTTCAGTGGCAGGGACGCGACTGGGTGGCTGTTGGAATCATGTTTTTAGTTACAGCCGGCTTCCTTGTTTGTCGCCGACTGGCGGCTTAAAATGACTTTCATAAAGAACGACGGTCTTCGTGGTCGTCGTTTTATTTCTAGGAGAGAATATGTATCGCTATAAAATTACATTTGCTTATGATGGAACTAATTTTTCCGGGTTTCAAATTCAACCGCATCGGCGGACCGTTGAGCAAACGCTGAAGGATGTTGTCAATAAAATCGCTAAGAACCCAACACCACCGTTAAGTGTTATCGGTTCGGGAAGAACGGATGCGGGGGTTCACGCACTTAACCAAGTTGCTCACTTTGACTGCCCTTATCACTTGAGCGGTGATTCGATGCGCAAGGCTCTCAACAGTCTGTTACCACGCGATATTTTGGTTAAGAAGGCGGAGGAAGTCTCGCCAGATTTTCATGCCCGCTTCTCGGCACACCGCAAAACCTACCGCTACCGGGTAGACCAGGGGGACTTTGTTAATCCCTTTAAGAGAAACTACACGGCTCATTACAAGTACCCGTTGGATCTCACCAAGATGCAGCACGCGGCGCAGGACTTCGTGGGGACCCACGATTTCACCAGTTTTGTGGCTTCTGGCAGCCAAGCCAAGAGCAACGTTCGGACAATTGAAAAAGCACGGGTTTATCGTGACGAACACGACCACGAAGTCATTTTTGAATTTACCGGTAACGGTTTTTTATACAACCAGGTGCGGATCATGGTGGCTTTCCTGCTAGAAATTGGTAGTGGGCAACGACCAGTCGACGACGTTGTCCGGGTACTGGCTGCCAAAGATCGAGAACAGGCACGAATGACGGCACCCGCGTCAGGACTGTACTTAGTTAACGTTGATTATGGTGATCAAAGTATTGACGGCAAGGATTAAAACGGGTAAACTAATAAACGGTATTCTTTGACCACTGATAAGCCCCGGAATCTTATTATGTTGTTAAAGAACACAAAAATTGGAGGAACTAATCGTGAGAACGACATACATGGCAAAACCAGGTGAAGTTGATCGCAAGTGGTACGTTGTCGACGCCAAGGATGTTTCCCTGGGTCGGTTAGCTTCCACTGTTGCCGCTATTTTGCGCGGTAAGAACAAGCCAACTTACACCCCTCACGTTGACACTGGTGACTTTGTTATCGTTGTTAACGCCGCCCAGGTTAAGTTAACTGGTAAGAAGGCAAGCAAGAAGCTGTACTACCGTCACATTAGCAACAACCCAGGTGGTATGCACACCCGGACTGCTGGTGACCTGAAGGAAAACGACCCAGTTAAGCTGATCGAAACTTCGGTTAAGGGTATGCTTCCACACACCCCGCTTGGTCGCAAGATGGGTCTGAAGCTGCATGTTTACGCTGGTGAAGACCACAACCACGCAGCTCAAAAGCCTGAAAAGCTTGACATTACTAACTTAATCTAAGAGGAGGGGAAAATATGGCTCAACAAGTACAATACACCGGTACTGGTCGTCGTAAGGATTCTACTGCCCGGGTACGTCTGGTCCCAGGTTCAGGTAAGATCACGATGAACGGCAAGGCGATTGAAGACTACATTCCATTTGCTAGTCTGCGTGCGATCGTTAACCAACCATTCAACGTTACTCAGACTGACGGTCAATACGACGTCCTGGTTAACGTTCGTGGTGGTGGCTTCTCAGGCCAAGCTGGTGCAGCTCGTCACGGCATTGCTCGTGCCCTGCTCCAAGCTGACCCTGACTTCCGTGATGCACTGAAGAAGGCCGGTCTGCTTACCCGTGACCCTCGGATGAAGGAACGGAAGAAGCCAGGTCTGCGGAAGGCACGGAAGGCTCGTCAGTTCAGTAAGCGTTAATCTGGATTCCAGGTTAAGGCGTCTGATGACGGCTTTGCTAATTCCATCAAATATCAAAAGCCACTCGGCAATTTGCCGGGTGGCTTTTTCTGTACTCTTGCAGTTTACTTAGGCGTGGTATTCGTAACGAATTTGATAGTGTCGAGGCTGATTTGGCCGGACCACGACATCACCGAATTCAGGGTGGTTGGGTGTATCAGGTAGCGTCTGTGGTTCCAGGGCGATCGCCATCCATTGGTTGGCTGGTCGGTTGTAACCCTGAATGTGGAGGCCGTTGGCAGTATACATAACCAGTCCATTACGATCGGAGAAGATGTCTACCCGCCTGTGGCTGGAGCCATCCTCCAGAGTGACAATTGGTGAATCCATCCGGCCCTGGCTTGGCTTGACCGCCCAGATGTCATCAAAGCCACCCTCGGTGTTTTTTTCCATTGCGCTGAGATGGTCGCCCAAACGACTTAACCGGGTAAAGTCAAAACTAGTCGATTCAACTGGCAGTAAACGTCCTGTCGGAATTTTCTCGTCGTCGCACTCCAGGTGATACTTGCCGTTAATTTGAAGGAGATGGTTTTCGATGGTGTTGTCATTATCAGACAGGTTCCAGTATGTATGGCAAGTCGGGTTAAAGAGGGTCGGGGCAGTGCTGCTTGCCGAAAAGTCAATAGTAACGGCGTCATTGTCGTCAAGGGTGTAGATAACCGTCATCTTTAAATCACCGGGGTAACTGTCCAGGTCGTGACTGGCGGTGTAGGTTAAAACCAACTGACTGCGCGTTTCACCAACTAACGGTTCCACGTGCCAGATCGCACCACCAATTCCATTCGGACCACCGTGAAGAGTGTTGCCATTTTCGTTGGTATCGACGTGGTATTCTTTGCCATCGATGGTGAAAGTGCCCTTTGCTAGTCGGCCAGCAGTCCGTCCAATGATGCGGCTGGCACACAGCGAGGCTGTTTCATCATAGGTTTTGGCATTATCGGTGGCGTAGAGGAGGTTTAACGAGCCGTGAGCACTCGGTACTGTAAATGACTGCCAAATGCCACCATAGTTCAGGATACTGATGCTGACGTCGTGTTTGTTGGTGAGGGTGTACTTAGTGATTTGCTGACCATCCAACTTACCAAAATTTTCTGTCGATAATTTCATTGCTGTACCTCCAAAATGATTGAACTTAACATTATTGTACAACAGAGTGAAAGTGCTACCAATTATTAATGTAATGAAAAATGTAAGGAATTGGTTTCTCTTGGAAGGAGATTATGCTATAATCACTCCAATTATTGTTGATAGTGGTCAAAGGAGTGATCGTAATGCCGTTAATCCATATCGAACTGCTCAAAGGACGTAGTGAGGAACAGCTGAAAAAGATTGTCGAAGATGTTACCAGGGATGTGGCTCGTGATGCCAATGTTCCAGAAGAACGTGTCAACATTGTGTTGACGGAACTAGCACATAACCGCCTGGCCAAGGGTGGTAAGTTGGTCAGCGACCTGGAAAACGAACAGTAGTTAGCGAAAACCGTGTGCAAGTTGCCACGGCTTTTTTTCATTACTGGAGAGGAAAGTCGAGTCGGCTTGTTTCGGTCTCGTTGAATGCGGTAGAATATCTATAATAAGTATCATTTGAAGGAGGCACTGACGCGTGGCAAGGAAGCGCAAACGCAGCAGTCGCAACAAAAAGTCGGGCAATCGGTTGGCAGCCATTATCGTGGTCGTTTTACTGGTTTTCGTAGGGGTGTATGTTGGTCACCATCTTTACCAACGTTACCAACAGCAACAAATTATCGAAAAGCGGAATAATGCGCGATGGTTATTCATAAAACAAGTAGCACCAGAAGCCCAGGCAATGCAGAACCACTACCACGTCTTAGCATCCATCACCATTGCACAGGCCATCCTGGAATCCGATTGGGGAAGCAGCCAACTAGCTTCACAGTAC
>DXGK01000112.1 GCA_019113965.1 Candidatus Limosilactobacillus merdipullorum | reverse complement strand
ATTATCGAAATGGGCAAACAGGATAAGCAAGACCATAATAATGACGATGATCATGAATAACTAGAAAAACCACTAACGAGCAATCGTTAGTGGTTTCTTTGTTACTTTCCCCAGAAGAAGTTAATCAGTAGTTGGTCAACTTGAGGGTTACGGTGCAATTGAACGTGGTCGGCCCCGGGACCGGTGATTTCTTTTTCACGGAAGGACTTTGCCCGGCTGTCTTCGAGGTATTTAAGTGATTGCGCCGACCGGCAATCAACCTGATCATCGGTACCGTTACCAACATTCCCATAGATATTCAAGATATCGATCTGATTTTTCGGATAAATCTGGCGTAGCTTGGTCATTTGCCGGTAGTTAGCCGACATAGCTGACGGCTTACCAGTCTTTTTGTCAATGGTGAAGTTAGTTGGCAAGTCGTATCCTTGAATCCCGTTCATTGGCGCTGCGAGGTCAAGTTGCTTTTTTACCCGGGGCATCGCTGAATTGTTGGAGTTCTTGAGAAAATAATAGGCCAATGCCATATTGCCCATAGAATGTGCTTCGAGGTTGACAGTCTTGATATGGTCATCCTTTTTTAACTTGCGCAAGACGTTTGCCACGTATTGACCGTCTTCAGGATAATTAGTGTTTTCATTGTCTTCAAAATTGACCATCACGATGGGGTTGATCGCCCCGCGAGGAATCTTTTTAGACATAGTAACGTGACCATTACCAGTAACATTAGCTGAAATGACAGTGTTAGTCACGCCAGCGTTAACGGCCGCGTCGACCATGTGGCGTTCGGCATGGGCACCGGAACCATAGCCGTGGAAGAAGACCGTTGCGGTGGTTGACCGACGGTAACGGTGGCTGACGGCCGCATGGGTCTTGATCGGCATGGCACCAACTAAACCAATGGCGGTTACGGTGGCCAGTGCTAGCCAGGAAAAACGATGTTTCATGATGCTTTGCTTCCTTTCTCCCTTCAATATTTTAACTACTTGGCAGTCATTTTCAATCGACTCATGACGGAAAATTTGCCTTCCCGGTTCCTTTTGTGCTAGAGTACCGTATTGGAATTTGAAAAGATGGGAGATGGCAATTATCAAACTGGTAAAAGCAACTCAAAAAGATCTTGACCGAATCATCGAGATCCTGGCAGATGGTCGTAATCAATTAGCAGAAAAGGGTGTAGACCAATGGCAGGGCGACTACCCGAACCGCGACCATGTCAAAGAAGATATTGAAAAGGGCTTCGCTTTCTTAGTCGTTTCTGACGACGAACAGACTGTCGGGGCATTATCTGTCGTTGCACCGCCGGAACACGATTATGACACGATGGACGGGCACTGGTTGATCGATACTGACAAGTACCGGGTTATTCACCGGGTGGCCATCCACTCCAAGCACGCTGGTCATGGCTATGCTTCCCGGATGTTTGAAGAGGTTATCGAATATATGAAAAAAGCAGATGATATCAAGTCCCTGCGTATTGACACCCATGAAGACAACAAGGCTATGCAGCACCTGATCGAAAAGAACGGTTTCAAGCGGGTAGGCACTCTACATGGGGTTTACCGCAAGAACGAAATTTCGTACGTCTACGAACTGCTGGTTGGTTAATAATGTCCGGTAGGTCATGTTAAAATAGACACGTTAGTTATGGCTAGCGTGTCTTTTTATTTTGTGGGGAGGGGTGAATGGTGACAAATAACAATTTAACCGACCGTCAACGAGTTAGACTGGCACAACTGGCTTACCAGCAGTGGCACCTGGGGGAAAAGGTTTACCTGGATCGTGGATGGTACTATCTCGGAAAAGTTGAGCAGATTATTCACCGTGAAGATGCCCTCCACCTCACCGTTGTAGTGAATCGTCAAGCAAACGAAGCCTCACTATTATTTCGCGGGTCGACGGGGATTATCAGTGGTGGCAGAGACAACTGGGTCAAGCAGTGGTTGAGAACCAATTTTCCGGTGGGCTCTGACATCATTACCGGTGAGCGCGATATTCCCGACCAGTTACTTAGCGCCAGCAAGGTACTGAACGAGTTGATGCAAGAGTACCCAACTACTAAGTTCTGGCTTTATGGCCATTCTCTTGGATCGATTAACGCCCAGTATGCCCTCGCTGATTGTCGATTTCCCCAGCAGCTGGCACAGAGTTTCTTATATGAAGGGCCGAATATCTACTGGTTGTTGTCTGCTGAGCAGCGGAAACGGGCACTACAAATTCGTTGCTAAATTTTTAATTACGTTGATCCACGGGACATCGTGACCCTCGGTTACTTGGATAACCAGCACGTCATCGGCCTGTTACGGGTGGTGGATTCACGACTCGTCGACCCGTTAAACCAGCACCTCTTTGGTGGTTATCAATATGATGCCACAGGTGCCATCTTGGTTAACCAGGGGGCGGGGATTGAACTTGGCCGTCGTCGGGCGTTGATTGACCAACGGGTGATTGACAGGGTTGGTCAGTTGTTGGCTAAGACCGATGATCTCCAGGAGCAAGCGAAACTGAATTTTCCCAAGCGGACGCGAATTTTATCCCGTCTGCACCGTGCACCACGCTCAGCTACGGCAAAGCAGCGAGGTGTTGAAAAAGATAGGCGATAAAACGCCGGCTAGCAAGTGGCATCAACTCTGCTGGCCGTTGGTAAAGACCAATTTTGCGTTCAATGGCTGGCGCCAGTGGCCGAATTGCTACCCGGTAATCTTGCTTTTGGAGAACCAGGTCCGCTAAGATGCTGTAACCGAGGCCGGCCTCGACCATTGATAAAATTGAATAGTCATCGTGAACCCGTAAGCGGATATTGGGGCTTAAACCTTGATGATGGAAAGCGGCAAGGGGTTCACTGTATAGTCCTTCTTCCAGCATGAGGAAGGGCTCTTTTTGTAAGTCCGTGAGGGTAACAGCATCTTGCTGGGCGAGCGGATGATCTAGTGGCAGTACCGCACTCAGTGCACCGCTTTTCAGGTAGGTAACAGCTAGTTTCGGCTGAGCGTCAGGATTAATGAAGCCAAAGTCAATCGTGTTGTTGTCGACCCACTGCGGGATGGTGGTGTAGTCTCCCTGCAGCAGGGTGAAGCGAACGTCAGGATACATTTGCTGGAAGCCACGAATCAGCGGCGGGAGCCAGTGGGCGGAAATACTAGAAATGGTTCCGATTCTGATGCTTGCCGATTGAAGACCCTTGATTTCGGATACCCGTTCCTGAAATGTTGACCAGTCATTATTCAGCTGGGTGATCATTGGCAACAAGCGTTGTCCATCTGGAGTCAGCTTGACCTCACCACGGTTGCGGACGAGGAGGGGAAAACCCACTTCCGCCTCCAGACTGTTAATCATTTGGCTGATGGCGGATTGCGAATACCCGAGTTGTCTGCCGGCCGCGGTGAAGCTGCCGGTTTGGAGAATGGTTTGAAGGGCAAGTAACCGGTTCATCAATAAACACTCCTTATGGTTATATTAGAAACATTCGTTTCACTAATTATGGCTAGTCACTTATAATCAAGTCAAGCAAAGGAGTTGATAAGATGAAAATGTATATTGTTGATGCTTTTACGGACAAGTTATTTACCGGTAACCCGGCAGCGGTTTGCTTTGACGACCATTTTCCAGCTGACGAAACCATGCAAAAGATTGCGGCGGAGAACCGCTTTTCAGAAACGGCTTTTGCTGTCGCCAAGGGGAACAATGAGTACAATTTACGGTGGTTCACACCGGGTGGCGAGATTGACCTGTGTGGGCACGCGACATTAGCGACTGGTTACCTCTTTTTCCGTTTTTTGCAGCCGGCTGCAAAACGAGTGGTTTTCAACACCATGAGCGGTCAACTCATCGTTAAAAAGGTGGACGGCCGCTACCAGATGGACTTTCCGAGTTACCAGTTAAAACCGGTTCCGGTTACCGCTAAAATGACGCAGGCCTTGGGTGTCAAACCAGTGGCTGCCTACATGGATCGTGACTTGCTCTGCGTCTTACCAACGGCTGATGACGTCAAAAACTGTCTGCCTGATAAAAAGCAGCTACAGCAATTACCAGGTTTGCTGCAAAGCATTACGGCTGCCAGTGATGATCCACAGTATGATTGCGTTTCGCGTTCATTTGCGCCAAAACTTGCTGTCGCCGAGGACCCAGTTTGCGGCAGCGCACACTGTCAAATTGTGCCATACTGGGCAAAGCGACTAGGCAAGCAATCCATTACCGCTTTCCAGGCCTCGGCACGAACCGGCGTTCTGTACTGCCAGGACTGCGGTGAACGGATCAAACTGGCAGGGGATGCGACCCTCTACTCCAGTGGTCAGCTTTACCTGTAAAACCACTTAATTTTTTAAGTGCATAACTTAAGAAAAAACACTTTTTATAAAAAACTTACAAGCTCCTCATTGATTTTGGTAATGTAACCAACTGTGTTTGACAGAATATCAATGAGGAGTGAAAAATAATGGATGTGACATAGCCTGACGGAATTATTAATACGCTGACTTCAGCAGTGGCTGGCCGAATGTACGATCACATTGGGAGTCAAAGACCGCCATGATTGGTTTCCTAATCGCCTTAGTGGGGGCCTTGATGCTCGCCTTTGCGAATAGCAAGTCGTCAATTGCTTATGTTGTTGCTGCCCATGTCATCTTGATGATCGGGTGTCCGTTAGCCATGTCACCGTCGCAGACGAGTGCCCTGAATTCATTAACCGGTGTTGGATCCGCCGACGGAAGTACCATTTTAAATACCATGCAGCAGGTAGTGGGTGCTTTGACAACTGCGATCGCGAATAGTTTTCTTGAGCTCTGCAACCGAGTGACCGTGAGCTTCCACTTTGGTATTTACTTCGCGCTAGTTTTAACCGTTGTCGGCTTGATGTTGACGTTTAAAATTACCGATGACGTTTGACATTAGTAAAATGATGTGATTACTGCTTGACCCGTTTTGCTGAAATCGTATAATAGACTTTGTAAGCGTCAACGGGCCATTAGTTCAGTTGGGAGAATGTCTGCTTCGCATGCAGGAGGTCGCGAGTTCGAATCTC
>DXGK01000111.1 GCA_019113965.1 Candidatus Limosilactobacillus merdipullorum | reverse complement strand
ACCATGATTAATTATTAGTTGGCAAAGTTATAAATGGTTTCGCCACTCTTGGAGTAATTGTACTTTTGGCGAAGTACCTGCTGAATATAAGCGGGGTCGTGCAGCGACTTGACCTCGGCCTGGAGGTTCTTATTGGTCTTCTTCTTGGCGACCAGTGTTGCTTTTTCACTAGCAATCTGCGAATTAACCGTCTTTAAAGTGTGATGGTTAACCAATAACTGGATGCAGAACAGCAATGCCAAGCAGGCAGTTACCAGCAGGATAACCCTCCGTCGTTTCGCATGAACCCTTTTAACGTATTGCTGATTGATAACCAACTGTGCACTTTGCTGCCGTGAGTACGGCGTGTCAATTGAAGTAACACGGTCATGCGAACGTGACATTACAACCCCTCCATAGATATAACTAAAATAAATTATAACAATGTCTGAACCTCTTTGTCTAGTGATAAGACAAAAAAAGCCCGCAAGCGCAGCAAAGAACGCGCTTACAGGCTGAGTTAGTTGTTTAATTGTCGGATCGCTATTAACTAAAACGGGTTAGAAAAGTCTTCTTTAAAGCTTTTATCAATAATGGTGTACATCTTTTCGGCTTCGGCCTTCTTAGTCGTTTCAACGATTTCGTTGATCTTCACCTTTTCGGTCTTGTTGCCAAATTCAATGGTTAAAACATCCCCGCTCTTAACCGTACTGGAGGACTTTGCCTGCTTCCCGTTGATCAGGATCCGTCCCTGGTCGGCGATTGACTTAGCAACCGTCCGCCGTTTAATAATCCGGGACACTTTTAAAAATTTATCGAGTCTCATTTGATTTATTCTCCTTGCTTTCTTTCATCGTTTGCCTTACCAGGTGTTCACCGCCCGGTAATGCCATCAGTTCCTCGATGGTCAATAATTGCCAGTGCAAAATAAGGCCAATCGCCACAACCGCACCAACACCGATGGCCACCAGTAAAACCAGGGTAGCACTGAGCCTGCTACTTCCCAGCCAGCTAGTCATTAACCAGGCACCCCCACCGGTAACAACTACCATCACTCCGGTAATTACCAACAGTTTGACCACAAAGTGACGTTCACCACCCTGGTGGACAACCGCCGGCAATGCTCGCCAAACAAACAGCAACGTGGTCAACAGGCTCACCACGGTTCCCCAGGCAGCGCCATCGATGCCGAGCGCTCTGACAGCCGGATAGTTGACGAGGCATTTCACTACCAAACCGGCTAATAATCCGCTAGTCATGGCCCACAGGTGGCCCACACTCTGTAAAACCGCACAAAAGGCGGAGACTAACGCGGCCAGTGGCACCGCTAGCATAAGGATCACGAGGGCCCAACTACCACGGCTATTTTTGAACAGGAAGGTGTTAATCACCGGCATGAGAGTCATCATCCCCGCAGCAGCAATAGTTGCCAGGGTGATGCAGACGTGAAACAGTACCCGGTAAACCTGAACAAAGGTCTGCCGTTGACCATGCCGCCATTTCTCAGCTAGCGAGGGTAACAGTGCCGCCGAAAAAGAGGTTGCAATCACTAAACCTAGTTGCAGTAGTGGCTGACCACGGTCAAAAATCCCCTTGCTAACGTGGGCAGCGGCTTCGCTCAAGCCACCGGCAACTAGGGCTCGTTTAACCGTGAACGAATCAACTAACTGCAGGATCACAGTCACCGATGCCAACCAGCAAAGCAGTACCCCCTCAGTCAACAACCTTTTAGTGAGCCGGTGCCAGGTCAGCGGTGATGACTGCCGGCCGGCGCGTTGCCACAGCGAGTGGTTAGTGATCCACAGCGTGCCAAGGGCAATTAACCCCGCCACGCTGGCGCTAATCATCGCCCAGGCAGCCATTCGGTAACTGTTCCAATGGTTGACGACCGCCAAAACGGCAACACAGATAATCCAGCCAACCCGGACCACCTGTTCACTGACCTGGGAAAACGCGGTCGGGTACATATTGAGCAGTCCCTGCTGGACCCCTCTGCCTACTGCTAACCACGGCATCAGTAAAAAGACCGGTGCTAAGCCGAGAATGACTACCCGCAAGTGGGCATCCCCCATCACGTTGGCAATGAAACGACTGCCAAAAGTGAGTAGAGCAAAGATGACCACCCCGGCCACCAGCAGGATTTGTCGACATAGTCGGGCAACCGCTAGCTGTTTTCCTCGGTCGTCTTGTTCGGCCACCACCCGGGAAATGAAAACTGGCAGTCCGGTTAACGCCAGTGTGACTTCTATTCCATAAAAGGGATAGATTTGTTGGTAAGCGTAGTAACCGGTGTCGCCAACCAGGTTCTGAAATGGTACCCGGTAGACGGCACCCAGAATCTTGGCAATCAGTCCGGCAACTGACAGGACCAGGGTCCCGCTAACGACCTGGTGTAGGTGTTGGTTTTTCTTCATTCTGTTCTCCTTGAACCAGTTTTGCTAGGCCGCTAACCAGGACCTGCAGCTGGTCAATCCAGTCCGCTTCCTTCATCCATGGTTGGATGACCAGCCGGAGACTCAATTGGCCATTGTCTCCCTGGTCAAGCGTGGCCTTAAACTTGGTCTTAGCCAATTGTTCTAGGACCTGCCGGCCGGAAAGCAGTCGACCGGCTTCCGCCGAAAACTGCAGGTTTAACTGGTCCTTGTTGCGAGAAATTTTGTCCAGCATTGCCAAGTCGGCGTGCATCTTCAATTTGCCAATTTTCAACAGGTTGTCAACTGCCGGACAGTAGTCACCAAAGCGGTCAATCATGTCCCCCTGGATGTTTAAGAGGTCATCATCGTTGCTGGCCTTGCGAATATCCTTGTAGAGCTCAATCTTCTGCCGTTGGTCACTGACGTAATCGTCAGGCAGGTATGCTTCCACGCCAAGTTCCACTTCGGCATTGGTCTTCTCTTGCCGCTTTTGACCGCGCTTTTTCGCCACGGCATCGGCGAGCATATCGGAATAAAGGTCGTAACCGACAGAATCGATAAAGCCGTGTTGCTGCTTACCCAGCAGGTTGCCGGCACCACGGATGGAGAGGTCGCGCATGGCAATCTTAAAGCCACTCCCTAACTCGGTGAAGTCCCGGATGGCAGCCAACCTTTTTTCACCCTGCTCGGTCAGGACCTTGTTCGGCTGGTACATGAAGTAGGCGTAAGCAACCCGGTTACTCCGCCCAATCCGTCCCCGGATCTGGTAGAGCTGTGACAAACCGAGGTGGTCGGCATTCTCAACGAAAAGGGTGTTGACGTTGGGAATATCGACCCCCGTTTCAATGATTGAAGTGGTCACGAGGACGTCCGATTCACCACGGACAAAGTCGTAAAGGACACTTTCGAGCTGGTTTTCTGTCATCTTCCCGTGAATGTACGAAACCCGGGCCTCTGGAACAAGCTGCTGGAGGTTGGCAACCACCTTTTCAATGTCACTAACCCGGTTATGCAGGTAGTAAACCTGGCCACCACGCTGGATCTCCCGCATAATCCCGTCACGAATCGCGGCGGCATTTTGTTCCATCACGTAGGTTTGGATGGGGTACCTTCCAGCCGGCGGTGTTTCCAGTACCGACAGGTCACGGACCCCCAACAGGGACATATGCAGCGTCCGCGGAATCGGCGTTGCCGTTAGTGTCAAGACGTCGACGTTGGCCTTCATCTGCTTGAGCCGTTCCTTGTGTTTGACCCCGAAGCGCTGCTCTTCGTCGACAATCAGCAGTCCCAGGTCATGGAAGTGAATATCCTTGCTCAACAAGCGGTGGGTCCCAATGACAATATCTACCTTGCCATCGGCGATATCGCGCTCGATGACTTTCGTTTCCTGGCGGGTCTTAAACCGCGACAGCATTTCAATTTTGACCGGGAACCCGGAGAAGCGAGCCGAGAAGGTATCGTAGTGTTGCTGGGCCAGCACAGTCGTTGGCACCAGCATGGCCACCTGCTTGCCTCCAGTGACGGCCTTAAAGGCAGCCCGCATCGCCACTTCGGTCTTACCGTAACCAACGTCGCCAACCAGCAGGCGGTCCATCGGCTTGGCGGTTTCCATATCCTGCTTGATTTCCTTAATACTCCGGTTTTGGTCCGGCGTCTCAGTGTACGGAAAGTCATCGTCAAAGCGGTCCTGCAAATAATCATCCTTTGGAAAGGCATAGCCCTTCTCCAATCGTCGCTTGGCGTAGAGGTCAACTAGTTCACCGGCAATGTTTTCAACCTTAGCGGCGACCCGGCGCTTCGTCTTGGCCCATTCGGTGCCGCCCAGCTTGTTCAACCGCGGGTGGCGGTCTTCACTGCCGCCGACGTACTTTTGAACCAGGTGCAGTTGCGTGACCGGAACAAAAACCTGGTCGTGGTTGCGGTAGTCGATCACTATGTAATCCTGGTGGACGCCGTCAACCTCAAGAGTCTTGATGCCGGCAAACAAGCCAATCCCGTGGTTAACGTGGACCACGTAATCTCCTGGTTTCAGGTCGGTATAGCTCTTGATCCGCTCGGCATTGGCCAGTTGCTGGTGGCGTGGGCGCCGCTTCTTGACCTGCTTGAACATTTCACCTTCAGTGATAACTACCAGGTTAGCCGCCGGCATTTCAAAGCCGTTGGCCATGCTGAGGTCAATTAGCTGGGTCTGGTGGGGCTGCAGTTCATTGACCGCCGTTTCCACCACCGGAATGTGGAAGTCATCTAAAGTACTGGCCACTTGTTTGCGTCGTTCGGGACTGCTGGCCATCAATACCACCGTCTGACCCTGGTCGTGCCAACGGTTCAATTCGGCCTTCAGTAACGGCATTTGACCAAAGAAGCGCTGCATGGTCCGGGAAGTCAACTCGGTTAACTGGGCCAGTTTAATTCCGCCCATGCCCTTCCGTAGCAATGCCAGATACACCAGAGACTGAGTAGGCTTTTGGAAAATGGCAGCAACGTCATTACCAAGCGTGTTCTTGTCGGTCCTCTGGTAGGCCTTCACCTGACCGTTCATCCACCGTTCTTCACTGTCATCAAGGCGTTTTAAGCCTTCCTTAATCCGGTCCCAATCGGCAATGTAAACAACCCCCTGCTTTCCAATGTAATCCAGTAAGCTGTGGTGGGTTGGGTAAACCAGGTTGGTATAGGCCATCAACTCGGTAGGAACCTGTTGCTTCTTTAGTTCACTTAGCAACTGGTTATACTTGCCGGCAATGGCATCGCGCCGCTGGTCATCCTTACTGCCAGCTGCCTTTAATAACTGGTTACGGTCGACCCCTAGCTGCTTGATAATCGCGGGCAGCTTTTCAGGCGGTACCAAAAAATCAGTTGCTGGCAAGATGGTAATTTCTTCAATGTTGCTGATACTACGCTGTGAACTGGCATCAAAGTAGCGTAGTGAGTCGACTTCCGTATCAAAGAGGTCAATTCTGACGGGGTTATCAGTGTTCAGCGCGTAAATATCAATAATCGAGCCCCGAATTGCAAAGTCGCCGGGACGCAGCACCATTTGCTGACGGGTGTAGCCCATGGCAAAGAGTTGGTCGCGAACCTTCTCGGGGTCTACTTCACCACCCGTCTTGATCGTCAGGGTGCCGTCTTGAAAGTCCGCGGGTGCGGGAAGATTCCGCCGTACCCCAGCCGTCGTAGTAATCACGATGGCGTGTTCATCATGCAGGAGGGCGTTCAGCGCTAGCACCCGCTGGGCCCGGTAATTGGGCGAACTGGTCGCAATTTCGGTGGCAATGTCTTCTTCCACCGGGAATTGGTAGACGTGGTCTTCGTCAACCAGGTTGGTCAAATCCGTTGCTAAATCTTCCATATGAAAAAGACTGTCAACCACGACCAACTGGCAGTGACGGTGCCGCTGATACATTGCAGCGAGCAGGAGAGTCAATCCCGATCCTGAGATGCCAGTAACCAGTTGTTTTTGTCCTGGTTTGACCGCATCGCTAATTTGTTGAAATTCACTGCTCTTGGTTAATAAATCAACTAAATTCATCACACCCCTCCTTTCTTCTCTTTAGAACCTAGTTGTACTGGTTCATCAATTCAGCAAAGTTTTCGCCATGGATCCAGTCCTCCAGAGCGTGTTCGGCCTTCTCGATGGCCTGGTCCATTACCGGCCGTTCGGTCTTAGTAAACCGCCCGAGAACGTGGGCCACCACCGTACCTTGCTGAGGGTGGTCAATCCCGAGTTTGACCCGGTTAAAGTTCTTTGTTCCCAGGGCACTGATAATGCTCTTTAAGCCGTTATGACCACCTGAGGACCCATGAGTCTTCAGGCGGACTTTACCCACTGGCATATCAAGGTCGTCATTGACGATAACCAGGTCAGAAAGGTCCAGGTTGTAGTAATCAACCAACGGCTTCACTGCCCGGCCTGAATCATTCATAAAGGTGGTTGGCTTAACCAACATTACCTTTTCGCCGTCAATCATCCCCGAAACGGAGACCGACTCGGTCTTATCATGGGTGAAGGCTCCCAGGTGGTAGTCACGAGCGAGCTGCTCTACTACCATAAAACCAGTATTATGACGGGTACCATCGTATCGGCTACCAATGTTGCCGAGACCTACGATCATTTTCATTGATAAATGCTCCTTTATTAATTAAACGCAAAAAGGCCGCACGGGATTCATCCCCCGTCCAGCTTGCTAAAACTAATTATACCTTAACTTTGCGGAAAGCCAAATATATTGATAGCGAAAAGGCTTTCGGACTTTTTCTCATCTAATTCTCACAAACTTATTAAAATATGATATGATGGAATCGCGAAAAACAATACTAAACCTGCGCAAATTGTTATACGGGGCGAGATAAATGATTTTTGATTCACTCATTAAGCCAAAAGAAGAACTCACGACTTTGCCAGAAACGGCAACCATTAACGATGCCTTGAAGGTCCTGGAGGAGACTGGGTACCGCTGTGTTCCCATCCTGGACCCAACTGGAAAGATCTTCCGTGGCAACATTTATAAACTTCACATTTACCGCCATAAATCACGCAATGGCAACATGAATCTTCCGGTGACGGTCCTCTTGAAGAATGCCACCAAGTTCATCTCAATTAACGACGCCTTTTTCAAGGTCTTCTTTACCATTAAAGACCTGCCTTATATCGCAGTGTTAGACAGTGACAACCACTTCTACGGCATCCTGACCCACACCCGCTTGCTGCGGATGTTGGCCAAGGGCTGGAACGTCAAAACCGGTAGCTACGTCCTCTCCGTCACGACCGAACGTGATGAACGGGGCAACCTGGTTGAAGCCGCTAAAGAGATCAGCCACTTCTGCTCTATTACCAACGTTATTTCGCTCGACGTCCCGGCACCTGACCGGTCACCGAAAATTATGATGTTCACCCTCGAAGCGGGCGTCTCGTCAAGAACCGTCGAGCGCATTAAAGGCCGTCTCCACCGCCACGGTTTTACCGTTGCTAAAGTGGAAGACCTTCACCCCACTAACTTTAACTAAGTGGTTGGATGGACCTTTAACCAGCGGCCACACTTTTTCCAATCATTTTTGACCGTTGCTTCTAGTCTGCGGGCATATAGGTAGGCCGTAGGCTGATACAGCAAAGGGGGCGTGACAGATCCCCTATTTCTCAGATAAAAAGTTAACAGACGGGACAATAATGACCTCTAACGTTCTGGTAAAGCCGAATGCTGGAGACATATTATTGCTCGTGGGGGGCGAGACAACGAAGTCATCAATGACTGATGCCTCACTCCTTTTTTATACCCTTGGTCGCCACTTGCTTCTGGATTGCTGCTACCAGTTACGGTAGGTACGATCGTCATGTCCTCCCACTACATTAAGTGAAAAACTCCCCATAGCTGCGGGGCATGATCGCCCGGTGCGCAACGTGAGGAGTTTTTCTTAGCGGTAAACGCGCTTAAGTCGTTCACCAATGTCAGTCATAATTTCATAGTTAATCGTCCCGGCATAGTCAGCCACATCAGTAAGGGTGATCTGCTTGCCAGCAGATTGGCCGACAAAGACAGCGGTAGTCCCCACCGGTAGTTTCTTAGGTAACCGAACCATCAATTGATCCATGCACACCCGGCCGACAATCTCACATTCCTGCCCGTCAATCAAAACGTGAAAACCCTGCATCCGTCTTGGATAGCCATCAGCGTATCCCACCGGGAGGGTACCGATCCACTCGTTCTGCTTGGCAGTATATGTTTTCCCGTAGCCGACCGAATCACCAGCTTGGAGTAATTTGACGTAAGTGAGGTCCGCAGACATCGTCATTACCGGGTTCAGGTGGATGGTCGGGGTAATTGCGCGGCCGGCCGGACTTTCACCGTACATACTAATTCCCATCCGGACGGTGTTACCAATAATCACATCGTGGTGCCACATGCCCACCGAAGAGTTCGCCACATGGCAGTAGCGCGGTCGTTTCTTGACGACCGCCATAAACTGCTGCCAACGACGAAACTGCCGGCGGAAATACCGTTCATCGCTCCCGTCAGCCGTGGCAAAGTGGGTAAAGATCCCCTCAAAGTCGAACTCTGGTCCCTGGACCATCGCCAACGCCTGGCGGAATTCCTCCCGGGTAGTAAAGCCAATGCGCCCCATCCCCGTGTCCAGCGCCAAATGAACCTTGAGCGGTTTGTCAATGTGTTGCTGGCGAGTCATCCGCCGGTAAGCGTCCAGCCATTTGACGGAACCAACCGCAAGTGAAATTTCCTGGTCAGCGGCCACCACTGCATAGCGCACTGGGGTGATTCCTAAGACCAAAGTGGTTTTGTTAATCCCGGCTTCACGCAAGGTCAGGCCCTCATCCAAAATTGCAACGCAAAAGCCGTCGACCCCCGCCTGGAGGGCTGCTTGCGCTACCGGTACCAAACCGCAGCCGTAAGCATTCGCCTTCACTACCGCAAAGACGTGACTATCGTGTGGCAGGTCGTTCTTCTGTGACCTGATGTTGTCCCTGACCGCTTCCAGGTTAATCTTCAATCGCGCATCACGCATCCTGCCAATGGTCATTGTTGAGCACCCTCTTCCAGAATCACTTCGGTCATAACCAGGTCGGCGGTATGGCTAACCGATACCTGGACGTTGCCATCAAAGGGCGACTTGGTCACCACGGGTGCACCGGCGTCGTTGTCCAAAATCTCAATATCTTGAAAGCCCACGGCCGCGCCAATTCCAGTATGCATGGCTTTGGCGAATGACTCCTTCAGCGACCAGCGACCGCCAAGGTATTCAACTGCGCGTTGCCCATCAAACTGCTCGTACTGGTGCTGTTCTGCTGCGGTCAATACGCGGGTAATGAACCGTGGTTCCTTGGTGGCAACTTGGCGAATTCGTGACAGTTCCGTCAAGTCGATTCCCACTCCCTGGATCATTTTCCATCCTCCTGAAAACTTATTTTCAACGCTTACTCAGAAACTTCAGTATAGACAATTGGCAGGTTAAAAACAAGCTACAGAAAAAGAGACCGGGAATTAACTCAGCCTCTTTGCTATTT
>DXGK01000110.1 GCA_019113965.1 Candidatus Limosilactobacillus merdipullorum | reverse complement strand
AGGGGGTCGCGTTTTGAGCGAAAATTCCGATCAATCTATTTGGCGGCGGAACCTACGTGTCCTATCGGTTGCCGCCTTTTTTGCCGGCATTGCTTTTTCCGAGATTATGCCGTTCCTATCCCTGTTCCTGTCAACTCTGGGAAACTTCACCCACCGACAGTTAACTAACTGGTCCGGGATCGTTTTCTCGGCCACCTACCTGGTTTCGACTATCGTCACGCCGATGTGGGGTCGACTAGCCGATGCCAAGGGACGTAAGCCCATGATTCTGCGGGCTTCCCTCGGGATGGCCATTGTTATCGGAGCCACCGGACTCGTCACCAACGTTTACCAACTGGTGGGACTCCGGATGGCACAGGGTGCCTTTGCCGGCTTCGTTTCTAACTCCAATGCACTAATTGCTACCGAAGTACCAAAGAAACACAGCGGTCGGGCCCTCGGTACCATGATGGCCAGCTTTACCGGCGGCAACCTGCTTGGACCCTTTATCGGTGGGACGATTGCCTCGGTCTTCGGCTACCGGTTCACCTTCTTCTTGACCGGGTTTATCCTCCTGATGATTTTCTTTGCCTGCTGGCGTTTCGTTGACGAGAGCAACTTTAAGCCGGTGTCCACCAAGGATGTTGGTTCAACCAGGGATGTGCTCAAGTCCCTCCCGTCGGTGGTGATGATCTTCGGTTTGATCATCACCACCTTAATTATCCAATCGGCCAATAACTCGATCAATCCAATCATTTCTCTTTTTGTTAAGCAGTTACTCCACGGCAGCTCACACACCACCTTCGTCAGCGGGGTCATTGCCGCACTACCCGGGATTGCGACCATTACCATCGCTAGCCGGGTGGGCAACCTGGGTGACCGGATCGGCACCGAGCGGATCCTGATTTTCGGTTTTATTCTTAACACGATCGTCTTCATCCCGACCGCCTTTGTTACCAACTGCTGGCAGCTCGGCGTTTGCCGCTTTATCGTCGGCCTCGGCGACGCCTGCCTCTTCCCGCAGGTTCAAACCATGTTAACCAAAAACAGCCCGGCCGCAGTGACCGGACGTGTCTTTTCGTGGAACCAAAGCGCCATGTACATTGGTAACATTTTTGGTTCGCTGATGGGCGGCTGGGTTGCCGGCCAATTTGGCTTCAGCGCCGTCTTCCTCTGGACAGCGGGGCTGGTCTTCCTTAACCTCGTACTCTTCTTAATCAACGTCGTTTGGCCACTCCACCACGTGGAAGGAACACGCAGCTAGTTACTCCAGCATGGTGTGACCTTCGTCAAGTGTCCGAATGAGGTCCATCTCGTCATCAGTTAATTCAAAGTCAAAGATATCAATATTTTCCTTCATCCGTTCCGGACGCACGGTCTTTGGAATGGTGATGATACCCTTTTGCAGGAGAAAGCGCAGCATGACTTGTGCAGTCGTCTTATTGTGTGCCTGAGCAATATCTTTCAGCAAGGGCAGTTGGAAAACATTGCGGGTACCGGCAGCCAGTGGTGACCAAGCCTCCAACTTGGTACCGTGTTCTTCCAGAATCGGCTGAAAGGCCGCCTGCTGGCAGAAGACATGGGTTTCGTTTTGGTCCAGGACCGGTACAATGTCGCACTGGTCAATAATTTCCTGATAATCGTGGCCGTAGAAGCTACTCAAACCAATAGCCTTAACCTTGCCGGCCTTCTGAGCGTCTTCAAGTGCCCGGTAATTTTCAACGTTAGCACTTCCCGGCCAGTGAATTAGCATTAAGTCGAGGTAATCGTTGCCGATGGCGGCACAGGATTCGTCGATTCGCTTGGCAGCCGCTTCGTAACTCGGTTGCGGAGGAATTTTACTAGTGATGAAGAACTGGTCGCGGGGAATACCACTTTCGGCGATTGCCTGCCCCACTTCTTTTTCGTTGTGATAGTATTCAGCAGTATCAATCAGCCGGTAGCCAGCCTTAATCGCTTCACTAACGGCTGTTTTTGTTTCGGCAGCCGGGATCAGGTAAACGCCAAGACCGACCATTGGGATCTTAGTGCCAGTATTCAGTGTTGTATATTCCATTTGAGAACCTCCTTAGTAAAGAAACCGTTTCATTACCTTCTATCATACTCTCTTTCAGGCATCTAGCTGGTAAGATTGCCAATTCTTCTACTATAATGAAGTCAGCATACCAAGGAGGTCTTTTCAATGTCTAAATATGTGATTAACTCGGAAATGCGCCAATCTGATTACCAGGTAATGAACCACGCCGGAGAGCACCAGTTCATCGCCGACGAGCCGGTCATCGCCAAGGGTACCGACGCCGGTCCAAACCCGGTACAATACCTGATTGCCGCCTTAAACAGCTGCTTGGCCATCTCTGCTAAGGCCGTCGCCAATAACCGGCACATCGACATGCGTAACCTGAAGGTTAGCTCCACTGGTGAAACTGCTAACCTGGGAAAGGGTCGTTCAGCCGTCACCCATATTGATACCACCGTCAGTTTCGACTGTGACCTCTCCGCAGAGGACAAGCAAAAGTTGTTCGACCGAATTGTCGACGTTTGTACCGTTCATGAATCGCTAACCGGTGGTGTTGAAATGAACATCAAACTCGCCTAAAGCAAAGGGGAGTGGGTATGACGCGAAGCTAGCCTATTGGGAGTATTCTGAATGTTGGTCAATCAACCTGCAATATCCAGCCAGCTACCGCGCCAGCACATAAACAACTGTAAAATAGCAAAGAGGCTGAGTTAATTCTTAGCCTCCTTTTCGTTTACTTAAGGTATGATTGCCAGAATAAGTACGCTGCCTGGATCAGTGCCAAAAGGGCAATAAACTGCTGCATTGCCTTCTGCGGCACGTGACGAACAATCTTTGGACCAATGTAGCCACCAATAAACATTCCCACCGCCATTGGAATGGCAGCGTCCCAGTAGATCCGGGAGGCAAAGATATAAATCACCAGTGCCGTCAGGTTAGAAAAACCACCAACAACGTTTTTGATGGAATTAACAATTACAAAGTCCTCGTTCGTCAAGTAAGTCAGAATCACCAGCGTGATAATCCCGGAAGCGGCACCAAAGTATCCCCCATAAATTCCGTTCAACAGCAGCAGGAGAACGTAAAGGTCCTTCTTAGCACCGTTGACCGCTTGTGGACGCTCGACGTGCTTGCGGCGGCTGGTTTGATAAACCAAGGCACCCGCAGTCAGAATGAAAAATGGCACCACTTTTTCAAAAACTCCGCTGGGAAACTTCAACAGCAAGAAGCAGCCAATCGCCGATCCCACCATAGTAAACAGCGAGTAGAAGCGCACCAACCGCCAATGACCGTGCAACTCGCGAATTGAGGACAAAACAGCCCCCGGAACGTTCCAAATTAACGCCGCGTCGTTAGTAACGTTCGCATAAACTGGTGGGATCCCCACACTCAACAGTAAGGGGTACGAAGCCAGCGAAGCAAAGGAGGCAGCAGTCGACAAAATGCCGGATAAAACGCCCCCAAGGATCAAATAAACAATTTTCCAAATTAGTGGTAAATGGAGCACCATCGTCCCCTCCTTAAAACTCAATGCGAATACAATCGCACTCTTGACTTGATGAGTCAAGAGTAAAATGAGGATTTTCGGCAAGATTTTGGCACTAATTTGGTACCCACTTTTCTTCCTAGGGTATGGGCCTTTTAGTCGATTTTTTATTTTCGCTATGATACTATATGAAATATAATATTACTTGCAAAAAGAGGTCACTAATGAAAATCCAAACGAGTGCTGACCTGCTCGATGGCATTGTCTTAGCAATTGTGGAGTGCCATGACTATTATGGTTACGCACTCACTCAACGCGTCCAACAGGTCATCGACATTTCAGAATCAACAATGTATCCGGTATTGCGCCGCCTAAAAAAGGATGGTTATCTTACTACCTATGACCACCCTTACCACGGTCGCAACCGTCGTTATTACCGGCTGACGCCGCAGGGGCAGAAACACCTGAATCAAATCCGTCAGCTCTGGCAACAATATGAAACCAGTCTCGATCACGTATTTAATGACTATCAAGGAGGAGATGAAGATCGTGGATGAACAAGAACGATACATGATGGACCTGGCAGCTTGCCTAGCTAAGATGCCTGAAGCCGACCGGCAGGACGCCCTGGAGTTTTATCAGGAATACCTTGCGGATGCCGGGTTAAAGACTCGCAGCGACATTGAAGCGGCACTGGGCACTCCCAGGACACTCAGCAGAAAATCATGGCGGACCAGTTCGTCAAAGATAATCAGCAAACCGCAAATAAAACAAGCCCACGATCAAGTTGGCGAACCGTTTGGTTAATCATCCTGGCAATTGTTGCCGTAACTTCACCACTAACCTTCGGTATCACCCTGGCAGCAATTGCCACCCTCATTGCAGCGGTCATCGTGGCCTTCACGTTTAGCATCACCATGACTACGCTGGTCTTGTCACTGGCAGTAGCGGCGGTTGCACTGATTATCAGCGGCATTGCGAGCCTCTTCTCGAGTGTTTTTACCGGATTATTCTACCTCGGCATCGGCCTCACCCTGCTGGGCCTCTTTATTATCATTGGCCCGCTAATTTACCAGTTAATTATCTGGATTGGTCAACTGACGGTTCAGTTGGCAAAAAACGTTTACGCTAAGTTTCCCCACAAGGAGAAGATTCACAATGAAAAAAACGCTTAAAGTTGGCTTATCACTAGTTGTTGTTGGTCTCATCGTTGGCACCATTGGTTTTGCTAATGGTGGAGCAAAAATCCTCATGGCAGAACACCAAGTAGCCGTCCCGAGCAAGAAAGAAGTACTGAGTAAGGGACAGTTTGACCGGCTGAATATCAACGTTGATAATGCTGACGTGATGGTCAAAGCTGGCAAGCATTACCAGGTTTCCTTTACTGGCAGCAAAAAAATCCGGCCAACCGTCGACATTAAGAACAGCCAACTAACCGTTTCCCAGTCGGGAAAGATCACCAAATTCAATAACTACCGTGAACATCAGATCGTCATTACCGTCCCAGCTGACAAACAGCTCAGTGGTCGCATCCATATAAAAAATGGTGACCTCGATATTTCCCGGGCAATGTTAAAAGATACTACGATTAAAAGTGATAACGGGGACGTTGAATTCCACAATGTAACCCTCAACGGCGGACAAACAACCCTTTCTAACGGCGACTTTGAGGGCCATCGATTAACCCTGCAAAGTGATTACCGGGTAGAAAACAATAACGGTGATAACGAGGCCACTAAGGTCCGTGAAGCAGGTTTTATCCTCCGCAACGAGAGCGGTAGTAACGAATTATTTGGCAAGGAGCACAATGGCGGCCAACAGAAGCGAAATCAATCCGCAGCCCACGTGCTGACACTGGTCAACCACAATGGTGATAATGAAGTAGAATAATCAGGAGGTGAATGAACAATGGAATTAGCAATTAAACGTGACGGACTCAACCTTCATGCTGTGTTGGAGGGGACCACTTCCCTGCAAAATCACAAGATTGCTATTTTAATGCACGGTTTTAAGGGCGACATGGGTTACGACGAGCGTAAAATCTTGCCAACCGTCGCCCACGCCCTTAATCAAGCCGGGTTACCAACTCTCCGTTTTGACTTCGATGGCTGCGGTAAAAGCGATGGACAATTCGTCGACATGACTGTTTACAGCGAACTGTTGGACGGGATGAAAGTCATTGATTTCGTCCGGCAAAAGGTTCAGCCTCAGCACCTTTACCTGGTTGGCCACTCCCAGGGTGGCGTCGTTGCCTCAATGCTCGCCGCTTACTACCGGGGCATTGTCGACAAGCTGGTCCTGCTCGCACCGGCCGCAACACTGAAAGATGACGCCCTTCACGGTGTTTGCCAGGGTGCTACTTACGACCCTAAGCACATTCCCGACCAGGTGATGGTCGGGGGCTTTCCGGTCGGTGGCGACTACTTCCGGACGGCACAGTTGCTGCCCATCTATGAAACGGCGCAGCACTTCAGCAACCCCGTCCTACTGATTCACGGCACTGCTGACCAGGTGGTTTATCCCGAAGCATCGCAGAAATACAACGTTATTCTACCAAACAGTCAGTTCCATTTGATCGACGGCGAAGGTCACATGCTCAACGGGCCGAAGAAGTCAGAAGTGGTAAAACTAGTGACCGACTTTCTGACGAAGTGACCTGCACAATGGGCTCACCATCTTTGCCGGTCTGGAACGTGGTGGCCATCGTTTGAAGACACTTGCACACAAGTGTCTTCAAATCGAGGCTTTAGCTAAGCGTTTAAACGCTAAGCTAAATTTCACCACTTAGACCGGCGATTAGTTCGCCACAATGACCTCCAGACTTCCGGCGCATTCCCTGAACAATAACTGTAAAAATCAAGCCATCAGCGTCCATACTGAACGTTGATGGCTTCTTTTTAGTTGAATAATCCGTGTCGTTTGATCGTTTCTTTGCTGTACAAATTAACGGTCAGCGGCTTCTTATCAATCGTTTTTAATGACTTGGATTCGATAGTTGCCGAACCTAGTCGTTGACCTTTTTTGACTGGTGCAACCAGTTGACCATTGAAGTTCGTCAATTTTTGGCGGTAATGAACCTGTAGGCGATAATGGAACTTGCTGTCCTGCCAAATGTCCACTGGGGCAACACCAACTGCTAGTCGTTTTCTATCACCCCGTGCAATTTCTGGGTGTGCTTGACGATGGCTTAACGTCACCCGTCGTGGATGAACATTGTTCTGTAGGTACTGGTAAAGTCGCTGCGTGTCGACAAAACGGTCACCATTCCCGCCATTGGCATGGAGGACCACCGTAATCATCCGATGCCCATGGTACATACCAGTGCTGACAAAACACTCACCGGCTTTATCCGAAGTTCCTGTCTTCAATCCGTCAATAGTAACGTTAGGCATTTCGTAATTCTTACCAGTTAGCATCTCCTTAGAGTTATCAGCAACCACTACCTTGCCCGGGAAAACCGTGAAGTTTTCCTGTGGACGTTTAGTAATGTCTAATACTTGCGGATAATGCCTGATCAAATACAGTGATAAGATTGCTACGTCGCGCGCCGTCATCGCATTTTCTGACTGTTTCTTAATCCCTTTTTGGGTCACCTGCTTGAGGTCGCCATTGCGCAAGCCAACCGAGTTAACAATCGTCACATTCCGCAAGCCGATCTGCTTAGCTTTTTTGACCATCTTGGTGTTGAACTGCTTAATGGTTTTCCCGTTGGCCGTTGCCAATGCCAAAGCGGCACCGTCAGCCGACTTGACCAACATAACATCAAACAACTCCCTGACAGTATATGACTGTCCAGCTTGCAGGCCGACAGCAGAATAATCAGGATCATTTGACACCGCGGCGACTGCCGGAGTGATCTTGATCTTCTGATGCCAGCTGAGCTGGTGGTGGGCAACCTCATCTTCAATCACACAAGCCGTTAGCAACTTGCTGACCGAAGCAATTGGCAACTTTTGGTCAATATTTTGCTGGTAAATCACCTGGCCGGTGTCCGCATCAACCATCAGAGCTGCTCGGCTGTTAATCATCGCTGCGTTAACCTGCTGCGGAACCACTAGGAAGATAACTATAACTGCCCAAAAGGCAAAAAGAGAGTTAATTGTTCGTTTCATGGTTACTGGTTAACAACCTGGACCTTCGTGCCCGTCGGTATGTTTTGTTCCATCCACTTGGCATCGGCTACCGAGAGACGGACGCACCCGTGTGAGCCCGTACTCTTCCCCAGTTTGGCCGCTTCTCTTTTAATGAACGAGCCATTTGCATTAGTGGGCACACTGTGGAACAAGAACTGGCCATGTTCATGCCATGAAACGTACTACTTAGCCCCTTCTTTGGCTTCTTGGTTATAGAAACTGTCACCACAATCTTCCTGAACATGAAAAGTCCCCGTTGGCGTCAAACTCTTTAACTGGTGAGTCTTTTTGTCACGTCGGTAAATACCAGCAATCGAGTACATGATGTACAACAGGTGGTTACCATCATACAGGTAGGTTCGGTGCTTCTTGATGCTGACCTTGACCCACAAATGGTGGACCTTGCTCAAATCAGGGTACGGGATCGTTTCCGATGACTTGTGCCGTCAATCGGCTTGCGCAGGTGGTTCTCTAATTGTGCTTTTGTCGCATTTTCTGGCGTAATTTGGTGGCTATTGGCACTAGCGGTCAGCGCAGGCATCCCGGCTAGTAACGCCATCAGGCCGATTACTACAATCATTAAAAACTTTTTTCACTTCATAAGATTAGTCATCCTTCTTTAACGTTATAAACAAAATCAGTTTAATTATATAAGCGGAATTCGTCAACTCCAGATATTAGGCAAATAAGTTTATTGCGCCAGCGGCTTGTGTTTCATCAGAATGTGTTTCCGCTGTGCCTCAATGAAGGTGTCACCTGATGGTCGGAAATTGAATTGTTCATACATCTTTTGAACGTACAACTGGGCGTGGATGACAATCTCCAGTTGGCCATAATTTTTCTTGATACCCGCCAACACGTGGTTCATTAATTCCTTGCCCAGGCCCTGCCGACGGAAATCCGGCGCTACGAGAACCCGTCCCAGTGTGGCGTGACCGTCGGTTTCAAAGTAACGAGCATAAGCAGCAATCTTGCCATCGTCGACCGCCCACACGTGGTGAGCCTGCGAATCCTGATCATCCGGGTCCGGCCAATAACTCTTCTGTTCGTCATTAAACACTGCGGCGCGCAGCTTCAAGATGGCGAACAACTCGTCACGGCTCAATTCTTGGTATGATTTATCGATCCATTTCATCTGCTTTCCCTCCTCGCATTTATTAAATGTAACCGACAATATTTATTGATCGCAGTTGCGTAATGTCTCGGCATGCTGGAAAGTAGCGGGCACACTTTGAGCCCCATTCTCTGGGTCTCAAAGCTGCACCTCATCCTAAGCTCAGCAGTTGGCTATCGCTAAGGATGACGTCGCTACTGAGCATGCTAAACGTTGATTGCAATTGCTAGCCAGGTCATTATTCTAAAACCAAATTCGTTAAATAATATGTGCAATTATTCAAGCTCTACGTAATATTCACTTAATTAGTAGTGCGTTGTGGACTTCAACTGGTCGTTAATTAAGTTAATCCGTGATGATGAACCAGCCACCGGTCTCAGTGGTGAGATTTACCTTAGCGTTTTAACGCCTAGGTCAAGACCCGATTTGGAGATGATTGCGCCAGCAATTAGCTCCAAACGGTGTCCACCACGTTCCAGACCG
>DXGK01000109.1 GCA_019113965.1 Candidatus Limosilactobacillus merdipullorum | reverse complement strand
ATCCGGCTAACGGTAGAGGTTGACATCATCCCATTCGTCCCCAGATTCAGAACCACGATTTTTTGTAAACGGCCTTTCTTCTTCAGGCCTTTGATAATTTCCGGCGCTTGCGAACCCTGCCGCCCCACTTGGGCGTCTACGTACGCCGATGGCATCACTTGCTGGATACTATGGGAAGCATCCGCCATCACTGAGTCGCCAATTACTGTAACCTTAAGCTCCTTTGCCTGGGCGAGCTGGCTAGCACTTAAAGCATATTTCTTCTTTAAGGACTTACTGCTAACTTTGACCTTAGCTGCCTGCCCAGCTGCTACCCGCTTATTTTGCGAGGCTGTCTCGTGATGGGCCCGTTCAATCTGTTCCTGGACCGCCGTCTTCTGCGGTTTTACTTCCGGTGCACAAAAGGCAACAATCGCTAACAATGATACTAGCGCCGACACCGCCATCGTGATGAGTGGCCTTGTCTGCCGCTTAGTCCACCAGGATTGGACTGTCCGTGGCCAGTTCGACCCATCGGTGTGGGCGAGCGGCTGTTCAATAAACCGGTATGAGACTTCGCTCACTGCCAGGATCAAAATAATTTCTACCACTGCATTAATTAACGGGTGCGTACCGATTTGCACCAGCCGCTCGTAAAAGACCATCACCGGGTATTGATATACATAAATGCCATAGGAGCGGCGGCCAACCCATTGCAAAACGGGATTGGCTAGCCACTGATCCATTCGACTTCCCGGGTGAACAACCACCGCTAGTAAGATGGTCCCGATAAAACTATAGAAAAACATCCCGCTGTCGTAAGTAGCGCGCCCTTCGCCGTTCAAAGTAAAAAAGCCAATTACCGTCACTAATAGGCTAATAATTCCGACCGTATCCAAGAACCGGCGATTTGGGACCGATAGTCGAGGATTGAGCCGTTGATGGGGCCAAACAAATGCTAACCAACACCCCAGAAACAATGAAAAAGCTCTGGTATCGGTCCCGTAATAAACACGGTTAACACTAGCAGGGTGATATAACAGTGCCATCTCCACGGCGGACACAATTGCCAGCAGCAGTGTGATTCTTCTGACCACTAACTTACTCTTAAAGAATTTTAAGAGGCCAAACAGGATGAGCGGCCACAAAAGGTAAAACTGCATGAGGACTCCCATCGTCCACAGATGAGTAAAGGGTGACTGTTGACTAAAACGGTCAAAGTATGATTGCCCGTTTATGATTTCCCACCAGTTATAAATCCCTAATAAGTTAGTAATAATAATCTGTCGTAGATGATAAAGCAGTTCTTTGGTAAAAAGTAAAATATAGGCAGATGTCAAAAACAGCATCGTGATCAAGACCGGGTAAATTCGTTTGGCCCGCCGTTGATAAAAATTTGCGATCTGCAGCTGTTGCGACTGATCCCAGCGCTTAATCAGCTGACTCGTCACAAAATAGCCCGAGATCAGCAAGAAGATCGGTACCCCCAGAAAACCGCCAGGCATGACCGTTGGCAACAGGTGATAAACAATTACTCCTACGACTGCAAGGGTCCTCAACCCATCAACACCGTAGACATAATGATTTTTAGCGGACTTTTCCCTTCGCCATGATGACCGCATTTATATTCTGAGCTCCTTCACTAATTAATACCGTTAAATTTCCCAAGCACGTTAGCAATGTTACATGGTACCCAGTAACAACTCCTCAAACCGCTCTGGTGACGAAATTATTATACCCCATCTCCAACCAGCTTGACGCCACCTAATCGCGAATTAACCAAATGTAGTTGCTTCCATTCGTTGCCAATGCTAATATTGCCGTGTAATAAATCTATCATGCTATCAATGAAAGGAACTATTAAGAATGTGTACATCGATTGTTTACGCTGCTGGGGACGGTTACTTCGGCCGAAACCTTGACCTGGAAGTGACTCTCGGTCAGAAGGTTGTCATTACGCCCCGTAATTTTCCGTTAAACTTCAAAAATCTCCCGACCATCAACCATCACTATGCCATGACTGGAATGTCGATCATCCGGGACAACTACCCACTATACTTCGACGCCGCTAACGAAAAAGGTTTGGGAATGGCCGGGCTCAACTTTGACGGTTACGCACACTTCTTCCCGGTCCAAGATGGCAAAATCAACGTCGCATCGTTCGAATTAATTGCCTTTGTTCTTTCACAAGCAGCAACGGTCGCTGAAGCAAAGAAATTACTCTCTAACGTCAACGTGACTGACCAAAGCTTTTCTGCTCAGTTTCCAAGCTCGCCACTGCACTGGATTGTGGTGGACAAGACTGGTGCAGCCATCGTTCTTGAATCGACCAAGACTGGCCTGCACGTCTACGACAACCCCGTTGGCGTCCTCACCAACAACCCTGAATTTCCTCAACAAATGACCAACCTAGCTAACTACCTAAACGTTCAGACAGGTGATCCAGAGAATACATTGGCACCTGGCGTTGATTTGACTTCGTACAGTCGCGGCATTGGCACTCACTTGTTGCCTGGTGGCATTGACTCTGAAAGCCGCTTTGTCCGTGAAGTCTTCACCAAAGCTCATGCTCCTGAAGGGAACACCGAAGAAGATTACGTTGGCAACTACTTCCACTGCATGAACAATGTTGCGCAGCCAAAGAATCTCGACGAAGTTGCTCCTGGCAAGTTCGAATACACCGTCTTTACCGACTGTGTCAACCTCACTACCGGAACCTTCTACTACACCACTTACGATAACCAGCAAATCAACGCGGTCTCCCTCAAGAACGTTGACCTTGAAGGCCGAGATCTCTCAAGCTTTGAACTAGCTGACAAACAGGCCATCAATTATCAAAACTAATTTAACGAAAAATCACCTGCTTAGTAGTAAAAACTAAGCAGGCGTTTTTTATGAGATATGATTTTCTTTCATAATTTCAGTCACTAGCTTATCTGCTTCAGGTGTCCGTTTCCATTCTTCCCAATGATCAAGGTCTTCGGACTGCATTTGGTAATGACTGTTAATAAAGTCCTCGTATTTTTGCACAGTTTGC